>NZ_JBIUCS010000029.1:0-38998 GCF_044538485.1 Acinetobacter sp. ABJ_C5_2
CTCATAAAATAATGCTAAATAATTTTAATTCTAAATATGTAGATCTTAAATCAAAGTTCAAAAAAAATGGTTTGGATTGTTATAAAAGAAACATATCTGATAAAGCTTTTTTTTGTTATGGATATTCAAAAAATAAAGATGTTACTGGGTTTTTTTAGATGTATTAGCATCAGAAAATACTAGTGATAATCATTTTATTCAAATTTATGGAAATAGTTATGAACCTAATAAATATGGAGGGGTATGGGTTCAATGGGAAACAAATTTAAATAATTGGGAAGACTGGCAAGAGATCGATAATGCAATTTGGCGCTTATTGGATGTCTGGAACGTGGCTCCTTTAGAAGTTAAGTCAAAAAATACTAGAAAATGAATATGTTAATAATTAACTTAAATTATTAATATATATGTAATTTAAAAATATATTGAGGTATATGATTTACGCTAATTTAAAAAGGCATTAAATACTAATATTTAATGCCTTTATTTTTTGTCTTTAGTAGTTAAATTTTACTTAACCTTCTTAAAGATAAAGTCATTAATCTTATGACCTGACTCAATACCACGGCGCTCAAACTTAGTCACAGGACGCCATTCTGGTCGAGGGTAACTGTTGCCTTTACCAGCCAAATTTTCAAGATCTGGACGATTGTCGAGTACATCAAGCATCCATTCTGCATATGGTTCCCAATCTGTTGCTGCATGGAAAGTACCACCAAGCTCAAGTTTTTGTTCAACCAATTGCATACGCTCATGAATAACAAAACGGCGTTTGAAATGACGTTTCTTTTGCCAAGGGTCTGGGAAGTAAAGTTGTACACAGTTAATACTGTTGTCTGGCATTTCACGTAAAACTTGAATCGCATCTGCATCGAGTACACGTAAGTTTTTAAGTTCCGCTATACCTGCTTCATATAAACATTGAGCAATACCAGGTACGTGTACTTCAATACCTACATAGTTGCGTTCAGGGTTGGCTTTTGCCATAAGCACTAATGAACGACCCATACCAAAACCGATTTCAACAGTTAAAGGACGTTCTGGATGTTCGAAGTGCTGACGTAAGTCACCAACGGGGTATTCCAAAATTAAATCGCGATGTTGTTCTAATGCCGTGCGTTGAGACGTATTAAGTGGTGCTGAACGACGCATAAACGTCACAATTTCACGGTGTTCAGGCAAATTGTCTAAGTCTGCAATTTGCGTTTCTAACTGATCGATCGACATAACCTTGGCAATATTGAAATTCAAATGCGGTATTTTAAGTCTTCAGGTGGTCAAGTCAAATATTTCGGTGTTTTTCTTCATGTAGATGTCATGATCAATATTTAATCTAAGAAGCTAATTAAAACTCACATGAACATTTTTAATCATGAAAACTTTTCAATTAAGAACACTTTCAGTTTTTTTAAGTGCATTTGGTGCATTTTCATATAGCTCAGTTGCTCAAGCACAGCTTATGTTTAGCCAGTATGTTGATGGCAGCAGTAATAAAAAAGGGTTAGAGATTTATAACCCAGATGGAACTACTGTTAACTTAGCAGACTATGAAATTCAACAGTTTAATAATGGTGGTACTGCCAAAACGGTGACTTTCCGTTTACAGGGTACACTTGCGAGTAAGCAGAAGTTTTTAGTGGGTCGCTCAGAGCTGCAAACTGAACTTGGCAATAAAGTAAATCAAGTAGCTGCCTTGTCTTTTAATGGTGATGATGCAGTTGTACTCGTTTATAAAGGCACACCTGTCGATCGTTTTGGACGTATTGGTGAGCGACCTGAGGCAGGTTGGGGAACGGCTGTTTCAAGTTTAGGAAATAGTTTTAAGCGTATTGAAACGGAAAACCCAGCTTTAAGTATCGACCCAACGGCAGCATTTGATTTGGACCACTCATGGACAGCATGGGCAAACCGAAATGATTTTTCAAATCTATCGGGTTCTACGACTCAGCCGCCAGTGCAAACGGTGAGTTGTTCAAGCTCAGATACACCCATTGCCGATTTAGCAACGTCAACACAAAACCAGTCTTATACAGTACGTGGTGTGATTACTGCTGACTACCGTTATGCCAATGGTTTCTCAGGCTTTTATGTTCAAACACCTGATACCAAAGCACGTGCAAATGTGAGCAATGCCATTTTTGTTTATATTCCAAATAGCAGCACGGTAAAAGGTGGCCAAGTTGGTGATGAGGTTATTTTACGAGGCCGTTTAACAAGCTATCAAAACCAGCTACAGATCGACCAATTACAGCAGGATATTCAAAGCTGTAATAGCAATATGGCAAATCAAGTTCAGCCAATTAGCTTGGATTTGCCATTTACCAGCTTAACAGGCAGTTCAACAAATTCTCCGCAGCGCTATCAAGGTATGTTGGTCAAATTACCTCAAGCTTTAACGGTGAGTGAAAACTATAATTATGGCCGTTATGGTGAGCTATCATTAAGTTTGGGTCGCTTATATATTCCAACCAATTTATATCCTGCCTTGTCGCCAGAAGCGAAAGCTTTAGCTCAGAAAAATTTATTATCGAAAATTATTTTTGATGATGGATATAACAACCAAAACCGTACTCCGTGGTTACCAACAAATTTTAGTGCTGCCAATACATTACGTTCAGGTTATCAGCTTAAAAATGTTGAAGGGATTTTAGAATATCGTTTTAATGGCTGGCGCGTACAGCCAGTACTTGGACGGACACAACCAGAAGTTGTTACGCAAACAAATCCACGCCAGAGCGTCATTACAAAAAATGCCAATCATATTCGTGTAGCTTCATTTAATGTTTTGAACTATGACAATGGTGCAACAGGATTCCCAACAGAACGTGGTGCGAACACACAAGCAGAGTTTGATAAACAGCACCGTAAAATTGTGAGTGCATTAAAAGCAATTGATGCTGATGTGTACGGTTTAATGGAAATAGCCAACAATGGTTATGGTTCAAATAGCGCAATCGCTCATTTAACCAGTGCATTAGGTCCAGACTGGAAATATGTAGTTCCTGAAAACTTGGACCGTTTAGGTGGCGATGTTATTGCTGTTGCGATTATTTATAACAGTAAGCGTGTGAAGCCTTTAAATAAACCTGTTGTGCTTGATTTGGGTGATAAAAATCGAACGACTTTAGCACAGACTTTCCAAGCTGTTCGTGGCAATAAAACGTTTACCGTTATTCCAAACCATTTGAAGTCAAAAGGCTGTACTGGAGTTGATGTTAACTCTACGGATGCGGACCAAAAAGATGGACAAGGTTGTTGGAACCCGACTCGTGTAAAAGCAGTTGATCAAATTGTGCAGTGGCTCGCGAAAAACCCGACACAAGTTCCTAAGCAAAACGCTTTGCTTGTTGGGGATATGAATAGTTATGCAAAAGAAGAACCTATTTTAGCCTTTGAAAAAGCTAATTATAAAGTCCTACTCAATGACGCTAAGGTTGGGCAAGGCGCTCAGGCATATAGCTATGTGTTTGGCGTGGCAAGTGATGCAAATGGCAATGGTGGAGCGGGTAACTTAGATCATGCAATTGCCGATGCAGATTTATATCCAAAAGTAGTTCGTACGTTTGCTTGGCATATCAATGCAGATGAGCCAACAGTTCTAGACTACAACGAAGAATATAAAACCGATGAGCAAAAGGCGCTGTTTTATGGCGAAGATGCTTATCGTTCTTCGGACCATGATCCTGTCATTGTCGATCTAGATTTAAATGGTAAAGATTCAAGTCATCCTGATAATGGCAACAAAAATCCTATTTTGGATTTCTTAAACCAATTAGTGGAATGGTTTAGCCAACTTTTTAAACGTAATTAACGGTAAAAAATGCGTGATGGGAATGTGTTTTATCATATTTTAAACAATCGTCACGTAAGACAACTTGCAAGGTCCAACTTTTTCAAGAATATTAGATGGTGTAAGTAATTTATAAATTTACGCTTTTTTACAATTAAGGAATTGTACAAACCTTGCAGGTTTTTTAGAAGCAATTTAAAACGTTAATGTAAGATAAGAAGGATCAGATATGAAATTATATTATTCGCCAGGCGCATGTTCTTTAGCTGCACATATTATTTTAAATGAAATTAATGTTGATTTTGATTTAGAACGAGTAAATTTAAAAACACATAAAACAGAAAAAGGTGCAGATTATTACGAAATTAACCCGAAGGGCTATGTACCAGCTTTAGAAATTAACCCGGGTTTGATTTTGACTGAAAACGTAGCGATTTTACCTTTCCTTGCTCAGCATGATCCTAAACAAGACTTAATTCCACCTTCAGGCTTAGGCCGTGCGAAAGTGTTGGAATGGTTGGGTTATTTGAACTCTGAACTACATGATGCCTATGCAGTATTTTTTGGGGCGCCGTTAACAAACGATGAAAAGACCAAAGCTTATGCTGAAATCGATCGTCTTTTAAAATATATCGATAATTATTTGGCTGAGTCGGATTATGACTATTTAGTAAATGATAATTTTGGTCCAGCTGATGCATATTTATTTGTTTTAACAAATTGGTCAAATTCAATTGAGCATGATTTAACGCCGTATAAACATATTATTGCATTGCGTAATAAAGTTGCTGAGCGTCAATCTGTACAAATTGCGATGCGTGATGAAGGTTTAATTTCATAAGCGATTTTAAACCTATTAAAAAAGCCCCTAATTAATAGGGGCTTTTTTATGTTGAATATAACTTAGTGTTGAGCTTTTTCTTTTACATCAGCAGCTGCATGTTCAACAGCTTGAGCTGTGTCAGCAGTTGCTTTACGCGCAGTCGCTTCAGTTTGTGCAGCAGCATTTGCAGTTTTATCGGCAGCGTGGTCAGCAGCAGCATCAATTTTAGCTGTAGCATTGTCTGTAGCAGTTGCAATATCGCTCGCAGCTTTGTCACCCGCAGATTTAATATCAGCGGTTGCTTGTTTAGCAGCATTTTCTAAATGTTCACCTGTAGTCGCGCCAGTTTCTGGAGCTTTATCTTTATTACAACCAACAAGGGCAACAGTCGCAGCAAGACCTAAAGCAACAAGTAATTTATTCATTGTGTTTTTCCTTCTAATTCATGGCATCCAAAATTATGGATGTCTAAAATATAAACATAAAGTAACTGATTAATAAAGATCAAAAATTGTTAAAAAGTTGTAACTTCAATATTAAAAAAGCCTAGCATTTTGCAATGCTAGGCTTTCGTTCAAGAAGAAGGAGCTAACCAGTTTTACTGCCCAGAACGAATGATGTAATCAAACGCAGAGAGTGATGCTTTAGCGCCTTCACCGGTAGCAATAATGATTTGCTTGTAAGGCACAGTCGTACAGTCACCCGCAGCAAAGACACCTTGAACATTGGTTTCGTTGCGGTCATTGACAATGATCTCTCCACGGTTGGTTAACTCAACTTCACTGTCTTTTAAGAAGTCAGTATTTGGCAGTAAACCAATCTGTACAAAGATCCCTGCAAGCTCGACCACATGCTCTTCATCAGTGGCACGGTCTTTATATTTAAGACCAGTTACTTGTGAGCCATCACCTAACACTTCTGTACTTAAGGCATTCATAATCACTGTAGTGTTCGGCAAGCTATGCAGTTTGTTTTGCAACACTTGGTCAGCACGAAGTTTTGTATCGAACTCAACCAAAGTCACATGCTCAACAATCCCTGCAAGGTCAATTGCAGCTTCAACACCTGAGTTACCACCACCAATCACCGCAACACGTTTACCTTTGAACAATGGACCATCACAGTGTGGGCAGTAGGCAACGCCACGGGTACGGTATTCTTGCTCGCCCGGTACATTCATTTCTCTCCAACGTGCACCTGTTGAAAGGATCACTGTTTTCGATTCAAGTTTGGCACCGTTTTCCAATTCAACTTCAACCAGACCATTTGCAGTTTGGTTGGCACCTGTGATTTTGCTGACACGTTGCAGGTTCATGATATCAACATCGTATTCACGAACATGTGCTTCCATCTCGGCAGCAAACTTAGGGCCTTGAGTCTTTTGCACTGAAGTGAAGTTTTCAATGTCCATGGTATCCATGACCTGACCACCGAAGCGTTCAGCTACGATACCTGTATTAATACCTTTACGTGCTGCATAGATTGCTGCTGTTGCACCTGCAGGTCCACCACCAATCACCAATACATCAAAAGCATCTTTGGCATTGAGTACTGCTGCATCTTTTTCAGCTGAGTTGGTGTCAAGTTTTGCCACAATCTCTTCAAGCGTCATACGACCTTGACCAATGTGCTCATTGTCTTGGAATACCATTGGTACAGCCATGATTTTGCGTTGCTCAACTTCGTCTTGGAAGAATGAACCATCAATCATGGTTGCTGTGGTGTTCGGGTTATAAATGGCAATCAGGTTAAGTGCCTGTACCACATCCGGACAGTTATGACAGCTGAGTGATACAAATACGTCAAAGTTGGCTTTGAGGTTTAAACCTTTAATCTGGTTGAGCACTTCATTTGACACTTTAGGTGCATAGCCAGACACCTGCAACAGTGCCAAGATCAAAGACGTAAACTCATGGCCCATTGGTAAGCCAGCAAAGAACACACGAGGCTGTTCACCTGCTTTAGCCACACCAAAGCTTGGACGGCGTGTATTGTTACCATCAAAACGGACAGTCACCTTGTCAGAAAGCTCAGCGATTTCACTTACCAGCTCTTTAATTTGAGCAGCTTTGTCTGATTCATCTAAGGCAGCAACTAATTCGATTGGACTTTCTAAACGTTCTAGGTAAGCTTTTAATTGAGTTTTAATGTTTTGATCTAACATCTGTTTTTGCTCCAATGCATCCAAATTCTTTCAATAGATGCATAGTACGTGAAAACACAGAATAGGTGAAACAGTATGTTTTTATATATTTGATCGGTTTTTTGAATTATTAAATCTATTCATAAATAAGATCAATAATTTATCTCTAAACGCTCTTTATTACTCTTTTTTATCTTTTAAAGTGAAAGTATTTAAAAATTTATATATGTTATATGGCTGTAAAGATTTTATGTCATAACATTAAAAGGTACTTTCATGTCATTGCAACGCGGCATTTATCAGCATTATAAAGGTAATCTCTATCAAGTTTTTTCTGTGGCAAAACACAGTGAGACTGAAGAAGAGTTAGTCGTTTATCAGTGTCTTTATGGTGACTATTCAACTTGGGTACGTCCGCTAGATATGTTTACTGAAACGGTGCAAATGGCTGACGGAAGTATCGTGCCGCGTTTCAAGTTAATTCAAAGCACTTAACTCAAACGACCTTCATATAAAATAACGATTTAAAAGGGTGAATATATGCCAAATACTTTTTTCTTACAAAGAGTTGCCGATTTATATGACACCTTTAAACAGCATGATTCACAGCAATCTGATCGTTTACAACGATACCGCAATATAGAAGTAGAATCTGCAAAATTAATTTCGCAATTTATTCGCATGCAGCAAGCCAAGGCTCTATTAGAAATTGGTACTTCGACAGGGTACTCAACTTTATGGCTAGCTGAAGCCGCTCAGGCCACTGGTGGGCAGGTGACTACGCTTGAAATTGATGCAAAGCGAAGTGCTGAGGCGAAACGCCATGTGGCTGAATTAGAGCTCAGTGAAATTGTTCAATTTTGGGTTGGAGATGCAGCCGATTATTTAAAAGAAGCAAATGAAGTTTATGATTTTATTTTGCTAGATGCTGAACGTGACGTATATGAAAGTTATTGGCCAGATTTAAAACGGTTAATGAAGCCTAAAGGTGGAGTTTTAGTCGTTGATAATGTGATTTCTCATGCAGCAGAAGTAAATTCTTTTTTATCTTTAATTAAAAAGGATGCAGATTTCATGAGCAGTATTGTGCCTGTGGGCGCAGGTTTATGTTTAGTAGTCACAAAATAATTTTACTGAAATCGTTTTATATTCCAGTCGGGCCTGTTTTGAACAGGCCTTTTTTATATTTGTTATGAAGCATTCACTAAAGATAGGCGAGTAAAGTGTAAATCGAATTCTAAATATTTATGTACAAAAGCAGCTTTGTCTGTTGATCGTAATAAGTTGTCATAAATAAATTCTGGTACAGGATGATAAAGTTCGCCTGAACCATCGCTATAAAATATTTTTAGATGACGTGAAGTCGCATTGTATTTCCATGAAGTGACGACCGCTGTATTTACCATAAATGTACCCCTTTATTTCATATCAAACTTACTCAAAAATTAACCGGTTGTTTATTTGACATTACTCAATGTTGAGGGCGCGGGGAAGGGCATAATTGTAAAAGTATCAGTAGAAAATGTGATGTGCTTATTCAAAACAAAAGAACCACCCGATAAAGGGTGGTTCTTTGAGTTTTTAAAATCTAAGAGAGATTAGATTTTACCAACTAGGTCGATAGATGGAGCAAGAGTAGCTTCGCCTTCTTTCCATTTAGCTGGGCAAACTTCACCTGGGTGAGCGTGTACGTATTGAGCAGCTTTTACTTTACGAAGAAGTTCAGACGCGTCACGGCCGATACCACCAGCGTTGAGTTCAACGATTTGGATTTTACCTTCTGGATCGATAACGAAAGTACCACGGTCAGCTAAACCTTCAGATTCGATAAGAACGTCGAAGTTTTTAGAAAGAGTCCAAGTTGGGTCACCAACTAATGGGTATTGGATTTTTTTGATTTCTTCAGAAGTGTCGTGCCAAGCTTTGTGAGTGAAGTGTGTATCAGTAGATACAGCATAAATTTCAACACCAAGTTTTTGGAATTCAGCGTAGTTGTCAGCTAAGTCACCAAGTTCAGTTGGACAAACGAAAGTGAAGTCAGCTGGATAGAAGAATACAACAGACCATTTACCTTTAAGGTTAGTTTCGTTAACTTCAACAAATTGGCCGTTGTGGTAAGCAGTTGCTTGGAAAGGTTTAACTTCAGTATTAATCAAGCTCATCATTGTCTCCATGATTGAGGTTTATATTTAAACTTGTTTACGAGATGTAGAATAAATAAAAATTCTTTATTGGGGAAATAGTATTTTTACATGACTAAAATCGGAAAATTGAATAAGTGATAAATTTACGATTTTTAAGTCCCCAAACACTGTATTCGATTTGACTGCAAAAACATGTAAATCAAATGACAGTTATCGTAAAAGAAACTTGCATAACAACATGAAGTCTAGCGAGTCAAAATTCAAGGGCAAAATTTTAAAAAATTAAAAATATATAAAAAACCAACTGTTTTACCTGAAGAGCATTAAAGCGTAAAATAGCGGATTGTTGAATTTTCAGGAAAATTTATCTGTGCTGAATGGTTTAAATATAGATCAATGGGTGATGGCGAGAGATCGTTACCGTTTAAATCGTTTGCGTAAAGATAAAAAAGCCGATACTTCAGAGATTGAAAAATTATTTGAACAGTCTAATGCAAAAGTTAGACAGCGTTTTGAACGTCTACCTAAAATTAAACTGAATCAGGATTTACCTGTTTCTCAATATGCAGACCGTTTAATTGAAGCGATTCAAAAGCATCAAGTTATTATTGTGGCAGGTGAAACAGGCTCGGGTAAAACTACTCAGCTTCCTCAAATTGCCATGTTAGCGGGTCGTGGTTTAACGGGCATGATTGGTCATACCCAGCCACGTCGTTTAGCTGCACGTAGTGTGTCGCAGCGTATTGCAGAAGAAGTCGGCGAAAAGCTCGGCGAATCAATTGGCTTTAAAATTCGTTTTAATGAACAAGGCTCGCAGGACTCTATTGTACGGTTAATGACCGACGGTATTTTGCTTGCCGAGTTAGGCAATGACCGTTTTTTATCTAAATATGACACGATCATTATTGATGAAGCGCATGAACGCTCACTCAATATCGATTTTATTATGGGTTATTTAAAGCAGTTACTGCCAAAACGCCCAGATCTAAAAGTGATTGTGACTTCGGCAACTTTAGATGTAAATCGCTTTAGTAACTACTTTAATAATGCACCAGTTTTTGAAGTAGAAGGTCGTAGCTACCCAGTTGAAGTACGTTATCGCCCAATTTCAGAGATGAATATTGGTGGTAGTGACGACGATGAGTTCGATGATTTTGAAGAAAACCTTCCTCGCGCAGTGGTACAAGCTGTAGAAGAATGTTTTGCCGATGCCGAAGAAAAAGGCCATCCTGAACATGCCGACATTTTAATTTTTTCAAGTACAGAACAAGAAATTCGTGAGTTGCAGGAAACCTTACAAAAGTATGGGCCAAGACACACCGAAATTTTACCGTTGTATGCGCGCTTAGCTGTTTCTGAACAACAAAAGATTTTTAGTCCGGGTGGAAAAGGCCGTCGTATTATTATTGCGACCAACGTGGCCGAAACTGCACTGACGGTTCCAAATATTCGTTATGTAATCGACAGTGGTTTTGCACGTATATCGCGTTATAACTACCGTTCACGCGTACAACGTTTACCAATTGAAGCAATTTCGCAGGCTGCGGCCAATCAGCGTAAAGGGCGTTGTGGTCGTATTGCTCCGGGTGTGTGTATTCGTTTATACAGCGAAGAAGACTTTTTGAGCCGTCCTGAATTTACCGAACCTGAAATTAAACGAACCAACTTGGCTTCGGTTATTTTGCAAATGCAAAGCTTAGGGTTAGGTGAGCTAGAAAACTTCGATTTTATTGAGCCACCAGATTTCCGCCTAGTCAATGATGGTCGAAAACTACTCATCGAGTTAGGAGCACTTAACGAGAAGAAAAATGAGCTGACTAAAGTCGGGCAAATGATGGCACGTATGCCAATTGACCCACGACTCGCGCGCATGATTGTGGGCGGTGCTCATTTCGGGGTGCTTAAAGAAATTTTAGTGGTTGTCAGTGCGCTTGCAGTGCAAGATCCGCGTGAGCGTCCAGCCGACAAACAGATGCAGGCTGACCAAAAGCATGCATTATTTAAAGAAGCAGATTCAGATTTTCTGTTTTATTTAAAACTTTGGGAGACTTTAAATCCTAAAGGTGAAGCAGGGATGTCTGAAAACAAACGTCGCCAGTTTGCCAAGCAGCACTTCTTAAGCTGGTTACGTTTACGCGAATGGAAACAAACACATAAACAATTGGTTGAGTTAGCTGAAGGTTTAAAACTAAGTTTTAATGAAAAACCTGCGAACTATGAGAACCTGCACCGTGCGTTGCTGACAGGTTTATTGTCTTTTATTGCCAATAAAACTGATGAACGTAATATCTTTATGGCGGTGCGTCAGCAAAAGGCGAAAGTCTTTCCTGCGAGTACTTTGCACAAAACCAATACTGCTTGGGTGATGGCTTTTGAGATGGTCGAAACCTCTCAAGTTTACTTACGTACTTTAGCCAAAATTGATCCTGAATGGATTTTGCTTGCTGCACGCGACTTGTTGAAATATCACTATTTTGAGCCGCACTGGTCTAAGAAAGCTGGGATTGTAAATGCGTATGCTCAAATTTCACTGTTTGGTTTAATTATTGAACCAAAGCGCTTAATTAATTTTGAGAAAGTTGACCAGCCTGCTGCTCATGAAATTTTCTTACGCGATGCATTAACCACAGGTAACTTAGGTACAGTTCCGCCATTTTTAAAACACAATTTACTTAAACTTGAAGAAGTTGAACGAGTTGAAGATAAATTGCGTCGCCGTGATTTGGTGGTGGATGAAGAAACGATTTATCAGTTCTATGCCTCTAAAATTCCTGAAGAAATTGCAAGTCGAAGTAGTTTTGAAGACTGGCGTGCAACGGTTGAAGCAAAAAATCCACGCTATTTATTTGTAGAAGATGATGCACTTTGGCTCAATGACCGTCCAACCACACAGCAATTCCCAGATCATTTGCATAATGGGCAGCTACGTTTAGCAACGACTTATCGTTTTGACCCAAGTCATGATGAAGATGGTGCAACGGTTCAAATTCCGGTACAAGCTCTTCCTCAGGTCGATGAAAACATCTGGTCTTGGGGGATACCAGGTTGGCGTTTAGATTTAATCGAAGCACTACTAAAAGCTTTACCAAAAGACAAACGTCGTAGTGTAGTGCCTATTCCTGACACAGCTCGTAAACTCATGCAGGGTATCGATGCTGTACATTTGCGTCAGCATATTTTTAGTTATTTAGCTTTTGCTTTACGTGGTGAGCAAATTACTGAAAAAGATTTTTCGTTTGAACGTATCGATCCATATTTAGTGCCTTTTATTAAGGTCATTGATGAAAAAGGTAAGCTGATTGCGAAAGGACGTGATTTACCTGAGTTAAAAGCACGCTGTCGTGTTGAAACGCATCGTCCAGTGAAACAGCAAAAAGGCGAATTTAAAACTTTCCCTGAAAACTTTACCTTTGAAGCTTCGCAAAAGGTGACAGGTGTTGTTGTTAAACAATATCAAGCTTTGGTACCGACCAAAACTTTTGCCGATATTGAAGTGAAAGATGATTCTGGTGTTGTTATACAAACCTTTAATGATCAGGCTGAAGCTATTAAGCAGCATCGTGAAGGGATTATTCATCTGGTCCATATGCAACTAGGTGACTTGGTTCGCCAGTTGAAAAAGCAGATTTCAAAACCGCTCGCGCTGGCTTATTCACCTTTAGGCGATAAAGCCAAGCTTGAGCAGATGCTGGTTTATGCAACATTGCAGATGGCAATTACAACTTTGCCAATTAATGCTGATGAATTCAATAAGCTGCTAGATCAGGTCAAAAAGCAATTTTTGAGTTATGGTCAGCAAGCACTTGAGCAATTAAGTGATATTTACATTCAATGGCAGCAAATCCGTCGTCAGCTTTTAGTGCTTGACCGAGACATATTTGGCCGTAGCGTTGATGATATTGAAGATCAATTAGATCTCATGTCACTTAGCAATTTTGTTTACTGCCAACCAGTCGATCTTTGGCAGGAATATCCGCGATATTTAAAAGCGCTGCTATTGCGTTTAGATCGATTGCCAAATAATCTACAGCGAGATCATGCCGCTATTGATGATGTCGATCCATGGATGGACAAGGTATTTAAATTCAAAAACGATCCAAAAATCAAAGAATTGTATTTGATGTTGGAAGAATTCCGCATTTCTTTATTTTCTCAACCGATGAAAACCAAGATGCCTATTTCGCCAACTCGACTGCAAAAGTTATGGGATCGTTTGGGAATCAGTTAAGATAGATCGGGGTCTGTTTATGCTGTTGTTTAGCCTACAACGCAATTTATAAATGAAAGATTAACAGACCCTATTCATTTTTTTAGGAGTTTTACATGGGCATTCGTATCACAGGTACTGGGTTATTTCACCCAACAGAAATCATTTCTAATGAAGAACTGGCCGACAGTTTAAATGCTTATGTGGAACAATATAACCAAGAGAATGCAGAGAAAATTGCAGCAGGTGAACTCGAAGAATTACGTGGTTCTAGTGCTGAATTTATTGAAAAAGCGTCTGGTATTAAGCGCCGTTACGTGATTGAGAAATCAGGTATTCTCGATCCAAATCGTTTGCGTCCTCGTTTGTCTGAACGTTCAAATGATGAACTTTCACTTCAAGCAGAGTGGGGCGTCATTGCTGCGAAACAGGCAATGGAAAACGCAGGCGTAACTGCTGAAGATATCGATGTTGTGATTTTGGCATGTTCAAACATGCAGCGTGCTTATCCAGCTGTAGCGATTGAAATTCAGTCAGCACTTGGCATTCAAGGTTATGCCTACGACATGAATGTTGCATGTTCAGCTGCCACTTTTGGTCTGAAACAAGCAGCTGATGCAATTCGTTCAGGTGCTCGCCGTGTTTTATTGGTGAATGTCGAGATTACATCGGGTCACCTAGACTACCGTAACCGTGATTGTCACTTCATTTTTGGTGATGTTGCAACGGCTTCTATTATTGAAGAAACGACTACTAAAACTGGTTTTGAAATCTTAGATATTCATTTATTTACTCAATTTTCAAACAACATTCGCAATAACTTCGGTTTCTTAAACCGTAGCGAAGATGCAGTGGTTGACGACAAGTTATTCCGTCAAGATGGCCGCAAAGTATTTAAAGATGTTTGTCCGTTAGTGGCAAAAATCATTAATGCGCAGTTGGAGAAAATGCAGTTAACTGCAAACGATATTAAGCGTTTCTGGTTACATCAAGCGAATGCCAATATGAATGAACTAATCTTGAAATATGTGGCTGGTAAAGAGGCAGATTTAAGCCGTGCCCCAATTATTTTAGATGAGTTTGCAAATACCTCTTCAGCAGGCGTTATTATTGCTTTACACCGTACAGGCCACGAAGTAGATAATGGTGAGTATGGCGTGATTTCATCTTTCGGTGCTGGTTATTCAGTAGGCTCGATTGTTGTACAAAAGCACGTTGCTTAAGCTAGAAGATTAATTAAAAAAACGCTCGTAAGAGCGTTTTTTTATGAGCGAAATAATATAAAAAAGCGGACCAAAATTAGCCCGCTTAGATTAAATCAAAATGATTAAAACTTTTTGGTGTAGTTTACAAACAATCGATCTTCACCAAAGTCATTGCCATGTTTTACGTTGTAATCAATACGAATGTATTGCAGGGCCACGCCTTTTAAGAACGGCTGCTGAAACGCATAATTTAAAATCACATTCGACTCAGTTTCATGGTTTTTCTCACCATTGGCTGCTTTAAAGTCATGTCCGTAAACATATTTCACCATTGCATTTAAGCCCGGTACATAATCTTTAAAGTCGTAGCCATACATCACATGGTAAGACTTTTCATCCTCTTTAAAGAAGCCTGTGGCGTTCCAGTTAATGAAATAGGTCTCTGGTAAGAAACCATCTGGTAATGGATAAGCCGACTCACCCATAATCTGTTGGTACCCCAAACCAAAGGTATGATTTTTTACTTTAAGTGTTTCTAACACCCCAATGTTTTGCGCATCAATATCAAAAGTATTGCCGTCATTTTTTGCATTGAAGTATTTAAACTTAGAGGTGAGGGCAAAATTAGGTTGTTTCCAATTATGCTCAAGTCCTACATAGTGTTTATTGTAGAGATCTTCCAAATTACCAAAGTAATATTCACCCTTGAGTGATGGCGTAAATTGATAGCGCAGGTCAATATAATTTAAACCATCAGATTCTTTGGTAATGCCATTTGAAGTGAACGAAAACTTTTTAAAATCCTCTTCATTTCGTGGCGACACTTTTTCAACCCGACCAATTTCAGCATAAAGCTGATCTGAAAGTTGTGACTTAAGATTGGTTCCCCAATAAGAGGCAAGTAATTGTCGGCTGGCATCGACAGCCGTTACAGGTAAATCCAACCAGAGTTCACCCACACTTAAAAGGGTTTTGTCATAGCCTAGTTTTAAGGTTGCACCGTATTTTAAAAAGTCGGATGCTTGTGACTGAGTTTCTTTATTAAAAGGCAAAACCGTGTCCGCAACATGTTTGTCTGAACTCAAGCGAACGGCGTATTGAACCGAAGCATCAGCTCCAATGGTAATAGGTTTGTCTGCAATTTGCAGTGGAGTGTCATGCATTTTCGATTTATAAAATAATGACGCTGCCTGAGACCAGCTACCTGTGTCTTTGAGTGCATCATTATCAAAATTACGGTTGATATAGGCATTCTTTAGCGTGAACTTCCATTCATTTTCATTTTGTTGAGCCGTATCTGTTGCCCATAAACTTGAGCTAGTCAATAAACCTAATAATGTGGCTATTGCTAAATTACATGGTTTAAAACGGTGTAATAATTCCATAATCCATTTCCAAAAAGATGCGCCAGTCCTCGGCGCATTTGTATTTACTGCTGGGTAAGCGTGTTTTGAGGGTTAAACGTGGATAGCGTTTGTGCGGTAACAGAGGCTTTTAGATTGACCATAAATATTGCAAGTGCAGCAATCACACCCGGAATTGCAATTGCTAAGAAATTCATTTGGTGAGGAAGCTCAAGTGTGAGAAGGGCTCCTGTTAAAATTGGTCCAATAATCGCACCAATACGGCCAATTCCAGATGCCCAGCCCATGCCAGTTGAACGAAGTGCCGTCGGATAGAACTGGGCAACGAAAGTGTAGAGTAAGATTTGAGAACCAATTGTGGCAGCACCAGCAATCGCAATCAGGCTATATAAAATAAATTGTGGACTATTAATGCCAAGCAGAATTAAAGCTGCCGATCCCACAATAAACATAATGGTAATAACAGGTTTTAAATGGAATCTATCTGCTAAAGCACCACCACCAATTGCACCGACCATGCCCCCAATATTGAGCGCGAAGAGGAATAACATGCTTGCACCTAATGAATAGCCTGCTTGCAGCATGAGTTTAGGTAACCAGCTTCCTAAGGCATACACCATGAGTAAGCACATAAAGAAAGCAATCCAGAACATAAATGTGCTGAAGGTGCGGCCTTGTTGGAAAAGTGCACGGACAGGTGCATCTGTTGTTGTACTTTCATTTAACACCAGTTGTGTATTGGCGTTTAACTGCGTTTCTGGCGCAATTTTACTTACAATACCTTTTGCCTGTTCGCTATGATTTGATTTCACTAAAAAGGCGAGAGACTCTGGCAAAAATTTCCAAATGAGTGGGAGCAATAATAGGGGAATACCCGCAATTAAAAACATGATTTGCCAGCCCATATCTTTAACCAGCCATGCACCGAGTAGAGCAGATGTCATGCCGCCAATTGCATAACCACTAAACATAATTGCGACTAATGTACTGCGGATTTTTTTGGGTGCATATTCGGTCATAAGCGCAACGACGTTTGGCATAACGCCACCAATACCAAGGCCTGCAATAAAGCGTAAAATAGCAAACTCAGTTGGTCCTTTGGCAAAGGCACCTATAAAGGTAAATCCGCTAAATAAGGTGACACAAATCAGGATAGTTTTTTTACGTCCCAATTTGTCTGAAAGTGTGCCGAAAATCATGGCACCAAACATCATGCCGAATAGAGCAGCACTGGCGAGTAAACCAGCTTCTACCGCAGTTAATGACCATTGCTGCATTAACAGAGGAAGAGCAACCCCATAAATAACTAAATCATATCCATCAAAAATAATAATAAGTAAGCACCAGATTAAAACTTTCCAATGAAAAGATGTAAAACTGGCTTTATCAATTAACTCATTAATATTAACCTTGCTCGTATCCATTTTTCTCACCTCCAATTTGTGAAGCATCGCGTTATTTTTTAATAAACTATTTTGTTATTGGATTAGAGTCAAAAACCTAATTGATATATCTTTATGTCTTTAAGGTATTGTGCATTTATTGGTTTAATTGTTTGAAAAATATATATTTATTTTTATTGTTTAGCTAACTTTGTTGTGTCTTTAAAATAGGGTTAAATATTGTATGATGAGAATTTTAAGGATTTTATAGATGTTTTTTTATAGATTTTATTGATGATAATCACAACTAAAAATATCGTTAAATTTATATTATGAGTTGAAGTGAAAATATAAAAATAAAATACTAAAGTCTATTATTTAATTATTTTATAAATTGATCTTAAGAATGAAAATTAATTTATATTTAATAAAAATCGCCAAATCAGAATTAGCAAATTATTTGCATCCTGATTTGGCGATTGAGGTTTTATTTTAGTGGCGGGCGCTTAGATAAAAACTTAATTTGTGGCTGAAGTTGAACGTGGGGTGAGAATGAAATGGGCGATTACACCAATACAAATACCCCAAAAGACTGAGCTTAATCCAAGGAAATGCATGCCTGATGCTGTCGCTAAAAGGGTAATAAGTGCGGCATCACGTTGACTGTCATTTTTCATAGCAACAGAAATATTGGTGGCAATTGCTCCGAGCAAGGCTAAACCCGCCAGTGCTGCAATCAACTCTTTAGGAAGTAAGCTAAATAGCATGACAATACTGCCAGCAAATAAGCCTCCTAAAATATAAAAAATCCCGTTGGCGATTCCTGCGATATACCGTTTTTCTTTCAGTTCATGTGCATCTTTGCCCATACATAAAGCTGCGGTAATTGAGGCAAGCACAATTGTAATACCGCCAATGCAGGCAACAGCTAAAGAGGCAATACTGGTAACAGTAATAATGGGTTTGGCTGGTGTGTCGTAACCGCTGAGTTTCATAATCGCCATACCCGGTAAAAATTGTCCGGTTAGGCTGACTAAAATGAGAGGAACAGCGAGGTTCAGTGTTGAGTTCCATGTCCATTCTGGGCTAATCCACTGTGGAATAGCTAAACTAAAACTCACATCAACCGGATTCATTTTGCCTAAAAAGAGGCTTAATAAAACTCCGGCAGCTAACACCCAAATCATGGTGTAGCGCGGCATTAAACGTTTGGCAATTAAAAAGACAATAAGCATGCTAAAGACAATAAAAGGCATGCTATCAGATGCGGTAAATAAGCCAATACCAAATTGAAAAAGAATACCCGCCATCATGCCCGCAGCGACGTCTTGCGGAATCCACTTAAGTAACTTGTCGAAGTAACCGGTAACGCCAATTAAAAAAATAACAATGGCAGACGTAATATATGCAGCTATTGCTTCATTTAATGAGACATTTGGAAATAGAGTAACTAACAGGGCAGTGCCCGGTGCTGACCATGCGGTTATGACAGGCGTTTTATATTTAATCGAAAGATAAATACCTGAAACGGCGGCACCAATTGAGATTCCCCAAATCCATGACACCATCATGTCGGTGGACACATGAGCACGCTGAGCAGCTTGGAAAAAAATAATCAGTGGGCCTGAGTAAGAAATTAAAACCGCAAGAAAGCCAGCAACTGTTGCTGATATGGACCAGTCATTTTTTAACGTCTTTAAAAGGGTTGCCATGTGTGATTGCCTCCATGCAAATCATATTATTTACCCAATCATGCAAAAAGATCAGGGTTAACCCTGATCTCCACCTCCGACCGAAATAACCGAGCCAGTCATATATGATGCTTCGTCTGATGCAAGAAATAAAATTGCATTGACTTGTTCTTGAATTGTGCCATAACGGCCCATAAATGTTCGATCTATGGTTTGATCAACCACTTGCTGCATCCAGTCTTTTTCATTTTGACTTAACGGATTGGCATTTCGTGGCACTTTGCGAGGCGGTGCTTCGGTTCCACCAGTCGCAACAGCATTGACTCGAATTCCGTCTTTGGCATGTTCAAAAGCAAGCGATGCCGTTAAAGCATTTACGCCACCTTTAGATGCCGAGTAGGGAATACGGTTAATACCACGGGTTGCAATTGAAGAGACATTTACAACAACACCCGACTGTTGCTTAATCATAGCGGGTAACACAGCACGGCAGCACCATAACGTTGGAAACAATGAACGATTTACTTCCTTAATGATCTCTTCTTCGGAAAACTCTTCAAAAGGTTTCATCCAGATCGCGCCACCTACGTTATTAATCAGGATATCTACCCGACCATAATGTTCAATGGCTTTTGCAACAACCGCTTGCGCGCCTGCATAGGTTTCTAGGTCAGCATTAATCGTAACAGCATCACCACCTGTACTCTGAATTTCTTTGAGTACGTCTTCAACATATTCAGAGCGGTCAGCCATGATGACTTGGCCGCCTTCAGCTGCAACTTGCAGTGCCACGCCACGGCCAATACCTTGGGCACTACCCGTAACAATCACGACTTTATCGGTAAATCTTTGACGGTTTGACATAGATAACTTCTCCACCTGTTAATTCGCAGAGAATTTTTCAAACAAGAAATTAGCAGGTTTGATATTTTCAGTTTCTAACCAGCCACGTACCGCTTCTACCATTGGTACTGGTCCACATAGATAAACATCGACGTCGCCACCGTTTAACCATTCACTTTCAATATGACCCGTTACATAGCCTTTGCGTTCATGGTTACTTTCAGGACTTGCGACCACAGTTCGATATTCAAACCATGGGAATTTCGCCTGCAACTCATTGAGTTTCTCTAAAGCAACCAAATCAAAGTCATTGGTTACGCCAAAGACTAAGCGAACAGGTTGTTCTGAACCTTTTTCTTCAAGCACTTGTAACATCGACATAAATGGGGCAATCCCAGTACCGCCTGCGAGCATCAGCACTGGACGCGCCACATTACGTAAGTAGAAGCTACCGAATGGACCTGTAAATGTCATTTTGTCACCAGCTTGAGCATTCTTACTCAAGAATTCACTCATTTTGCCATTCGGTACGTTACGGACCACAAAGCCAGTTAAACGGTTACCCGGTTTTGAGCTAAATGAATATGAACGGGTTTCGCCAGTTTCAGGAATTGCAACATTCACATACTGACCTGCAAGGAAATGAATATCCGGTTGGCCTTCATCAAGTTGAATATCAAACGTGATGGTTGAATCTGATAAGTTTTCAACGCGAGCTAATGTACCTTGGAAGCTATGAATTTCTGTTTTGCAGACATCTGATGAGGCTTGAATCTGGAATACCGCATCGGAAGTTGGTCGACATTGGCAAGCAAGAATATAGCCTTGCTCAGCTTCTTCAGGGGTTAATGCATCTTCAATATAGGTTTCTTCTGGCATGTCATAACTACCGGACTCGCAAAATGCGCGGCAAGTTCCACATGCACCATCACGGCAATCCAAAGGAATATTAATTTTTTGGCGATAGGCTGCGTCAGATAGGGTTTCGCCTTGAGCTACGTTAATGAAACGTGTAACACCATCTTCAAATTGAAGTGCAACATTATGGTTTGACATGGCATGTATCCTACAAAATATTTGAAACTTTTACCCTCAGTCAACAGTCCGTTTAACTGAGGGGGTATGTCTTAAAGGTGGTAAATATCAATCACTTGATTGATGTAGTCATTTTTCAAAACGACATACTTGCTCAAGATTTTTGGTTGATCACCTGAAAAATCGATCACATAACGTGACATACCGAAATAGCTGTAATTTGTCTTGTAACGGAAACTCAAGGTATTCCAGTTAAAGCGAACAGTAACTTTGTCTCCGTCACGCTCTACGACTTCAATGTTGGCAATATTGTGGCTTGTGCGTGTGTCTGGCATGGTTGCTGATGAGCGCTCAGTTTTAATACGGAACACACGATCTTCTAAACCTTGACGGTCTGGATAATAAATAAGTGAAATTTCAGATTGAGGATCTTCAGTTAATCTATCGTCATCATCCCAAGCTGGCATCCAGAATGAAGCTTCTGGTGCATAGCATTCAAGCCAGTCATCCCATTGTTCATCATCTAAAAAGCGAGCTTCACGATAGAGAAACTGAGCAATATTTTCTAAAGTTACTTTGTCTTGAGTGCTCATGCTGTTTCTCCCTGATCAGCAACTTCTTTCTCTGATGCAATCGCGTGTTTCATGGTGTGTAACCAATATTGATGTTGGGCAAGATAAAGTCCCTCATCTTCAGTTTTGATACCACTTAACATTGGTTTTAAACCGATTTCGTTCGCTGCATCGTCTGGTCCATAAATCCAGTGTTTTGAACCACGGCACATGTCATTCCATTCAAGGGCAATACCTGCATAGCCTGCCTGACAGGCACGGAATTCTTCTAAATCGTCTGGTGTTGCCATACCTGAGGCATTAAAGAAATCTTCATATTGACGGATACGACGTGCGCGAGCTTCGGGTGCTTCGCCTTTAGGTGCGATACAGTAAATGGTGACTTCAGTTCTATTAACCGAAAGTGGGCGAAGTACACGAATTTGCGAACCAAACTGATCCATCAAATAAACGTTTGGATAGAGACACAAGTTACGTGAACGCTCAATCATCCATTTTGACATTGCTTCACCGTATTTTTCGGTGTATTCGTCTGCTTTCGGGAAGTTTGGACGGTCTTCTGGGTTTGCCCATTGTGTCCACAGCAACATGTGGCCATTTTCAAAGCCATACGAGCCACCGCCTTGTTTACCCCAAGAACCTGCACTCATCGCACGGATGTTATCGGCAGCTTGTGTTTCTTTGCGGTGTTGAGTTGTTGCTGCGTAGTTCCAGTGAACAGCAGAAACGTGGTAACCATCGGCGCCATTTTCAGCGGTGAGTTTCCAGTTGCCTTCATAGGTATAGGTAGATGAACCACGTAAAACTTCTAAACCATGTTCAGACTGGTCAACAATCATGTCGATGATTTTGGTGGTTTCACCCAAGAATTCTTCAAGTGAAGGAACATCGGGATTTAAGCTACCAAATAAGAAACCTTTGTAGCTCTCAAAACGAGCCACTTTTTTAAGGTCATGTGAGCCTTCTTGGTTAAAGCAGTCCGAGTAACCAGCTTCGCTTGGATCTTTAACCTTGAGTAATTTACCTGAGTTATTAAATGTCCAACCGTGGAAAGGGCAGGTATATGTTGCTTTATTACCACGCTTGTGACGGCAAAGTTGTGCTCCGCGGTGTGAACACGCATTGATCATGGCATTGAGTTCGCCGTTACGGTTGCGGGCAATAATGACCGGCTGACGACCAATGTGAGTGGTGTAGTAGTCATTATTATTTGGAATTTGGCTTTCGTGCGCTAAGTAAACCCAATTACCTTCGAAGATGTATTTCATTTCGAGGTCAAATAGGGCTTCGTCAGTAAACACTGAGCGATGAAGTTTAAATTCACCTGTATCGATATTATCTACAAGTAATTCATCAATACGGTCAAGATGGCTAGTATTGATTACAGGAATACGTGGCATGTCCGTTCTCCGACTTTCCAAAAGTGTGGAAGTCACCAAGGCCTTAGCTACGATCTACAAGGTCTTGATATCCTAATATTGTCAATGAAGCGCATGAGTGCGCTAGGTGTTTAACCGTGAATTGATGAAGATGAATCACTGGAAGATTGGCAAGAAGGCTTTTTCACAAAGCAATTCATCACTTCATCGGTTTGTTGCTTGTATATACCTTAAAAGAATGGTTAAACTGTGTCTAAGACTGAATTTGCATTTTTTTATATCTTAAAGGTATGGAAACCTGATGGAACTAAGACATTTACGGTATTTTGTGGCTGTTGTTGAAGAACAGAGCTTTACAAAAGCTGCGGAAAAACTATTTATTGCTCAACCACCTTTGAGTCGACAGATTCAAAATTTGGAAAGTGAGCTTGGAATTCAACTGTTTGAGCGTGGAAGCCGTCCTTTACAAACCACCCCAGCTGGACATTTCTTTTATCAGCACGCCCTTAAACTTTTGTCGAATGCTGAAGAAATAAAAAGTATGACCAAGCGAATTGGTCTGATTGAACGTAGTGTGACGATTGGTTTTGTCGGGTCTTTACTCTATGGTTTACTGCCGCGAATCATTTATTTATTTCGCCAGCAGCAGCCGCATCTGAATATTCAATTGATGGAGTTAAGTACGACCGAACAGTTACAGGCATTAAAAGAAGGGCGTATTGATGTTGGATTTGGTCGTTTAAGAATTAGTGATCCTGCGGTGAGACGCATTCTGCTACGTAAAGAACGATTGGTGGTTGCTGCACATACCAGCCATCCGATTGCTCAGCGTACGGAAGGGGTATATCTGGCCGATCTCATTGATGAAAAGATGTTTATGTATCCCACTTCGCCGAAACCCAATTTTTCGACCCAGCTTTTGAATATTTTTGCCGAGCATAGTTTGGTTCCCAAAAATATGCATGAAATACGGGAAATTCAGCTGGCTTTGGGCTTAGTTGCAGCGGGTGAAGGGATCTGCATTATTCCAGCAAGTGCCGATACCATTCGATTTCCACACTTAAACTATATTCCGATTTTAGATAACGGCGCGGTCAGCCCAATTTTTATTACTGCACGGGCAATGGACAGAAGTGAAGACTTACAATCATTGTTCGATTGTATTTATCAGGTTTATGACTTGGAAGGGATACCTTATCAACGGACGGTTTTTACACTTGATCAAAACCCGATAGATGATTCAAACGGCATCGACTTTTAAATAAAGCAGTGCATAGCCTCAAAGGTTGAAGCTATGCAATTTTATATCTTATTGCACTTTCGCTGGGAAACCATCTTCTTCAAGTGCTTCGGTAATTTTATCGACGCTTTCACTGCTTTCAACAGTCACGATTTTGGTCGCTAAGTCTACATCTACTTTTGCATTTGGATCGACGTCCTGAATCGTTGCTGTCACACCACGTGCGCAGCCACCACAAGTCATATTTTCAATAAGTAGTTTCATATTCATACTCCATCAAGAATGAGATGTTTGTTTGGATAACACTGAGTCTAAACCTTGTCATGATTGTAAGGTCAAGACCAATTTTTTAAAAAAATATGCTTGACCTTCCCATGATGGGAATCTGTATGCTCAATACAGAATATTAAATTTTGCAGATTTGCAGAGGTGTTTGATGGACTCAAAAAACACAAAATTGCCAGCATATAGTGAAACACTTCCAATCGAAGGCATGACTTGTGCCTCCTGTGTAGGTCGTGTCGAAAAAGCACTTAAGAAAGTTGAAAATGTAGAGATTGCCAACGTTAATTTGGCAACAGAAAAAGCCGTCGTTTATTCAAATCAACCGATCCATCGCGAAGCACTGGTTAAAGCAGTTGAACGAGCAGGTTACGATGTTCCAAAAGCTGCGCCAGTGGAGTTGTCTATTGAGGGTATGACTTGTGCATCTTGTGTTGCACGTGTTGAAAAGGCCCTTAAAAAAGTAGAAGGCGTTCAAGAAGCCACAGTCAACTTAGCAACAGAGCAAGCTTGGGTACAAGCAGATGCATCAGTCAATGTTGAAGACTTAATTCGCGCTGTTAAAAAAGCAGGTTACGACGCAAAAGCATCTGAAAAAAATCAAGATGAGCAACTCGACAAAAAAGCGTCAGAGTTAGATCAGCTTAAAAAAGATTTAATCATTTCGATTGTGTTGGCCTTACCTGTGTTTATTTTGGAAATGGGTTCACATCTCATTCCAGCTTTTCACATGTGGGTCATGGACACGATTGGTCAATACAATAGCTGGCTTTTACAGTTTGCTTTGACCACACTAGTGCTCGTTTTTCCAGGTCGCCGTTTTTACCAAAAAGGGATTCCAGCCCTATGGCGTTTAGCGCCAGACATGAACTCTCTAGTGGCAATTGGAACCTTGGCTGCCTACAGTTTTTCAGTCGTAGCAACCTTTATGCCGCATGTGTTACCACAAGGCACGGTCAATGTTTACTTTGAAGCGGCTGCCGTTATTGTCAGTTTAATTTTGCTCGGACGATATTTCGAAGCAAAAGCTAAAGGACGTACTTCACAAGCGATTCAACATTTAGTAGGAATGCAGCCAAAAACAGCCCGTATTCAACGTGATGGTCAAGTGGTTGAAGTTGCTGTTGCTGAAGTGGTCAGTGGAACGATTGTAGAAATTCGTCCGGGTGAACGTGTACCTGTCGATGGTGAAGTGGTTGACGGACACAGCTATATTGATGAATCTATGATTACGGGTGAGCCTGTTCCTGTTGAAAAGAAAATAGGAGAGCAGGTGGTTGGTGGTACGGTCAACCAAAACGGTACTCTAAACATTCGGGCAACCTCTGTTGGTACTTCATCTGTACTTTCACAAATTATTCGCATGGTTGAACAAGCCCAAGGTTCTAAACTTCCGATTCAGGGTTTAGTTGATAAAGTCACCATGTGGTTTGTACCGGCTGTCATGCTAATTGCTGCAATCACTTTCTTGGTTTGGTTTATTTTTGGGCCAGAGCCTGCGCTGACTTTTGGTTTAGTGAATGCTGTTGCGGTACTGATTATTGCGTGTCCATGTGCGATGGGGCTTGCAACACCAACTTCTATTATGGTCGGTACTGGACGTGGTGCTGAGTTAGGTGTCTTGTTCCGTAAAGGTGAAGCTTTGCAGCTTTTACAAGAAGCACAGGTCGTTGCCGTTGATAAAACAGGAACACTCACCGAAGGTAAACCGACACTGACAGACTTTAATGTGCAATCAGGTTTTGAGCGTGAACAAGTGCTGACTTTAGTTGCTTCGGTCGAAGCCAAGTCTGAACATCCAATTGCTCTTGCGATTGTTCAAGCAGCAGAGAGTGAAGGCTTAAACTTATTACCAGTAACAGCATTTAACTCGATTACGGGTTCAGGTATTGAAGCAGAAGTTTCAGGCCAGAAAGTACAAATTGGCGCAGATCGTTATATGCACCAACTTGGTTTAAACACCAGCTCATTCCAAACGATTGCTGCTCAGTTAGGTGAAGAAGGTAAAACACCGCTTTATGTTGCTATCGATCAGCAACTTGCAGCAATTATTGCCGTGGCAGACCCAATTAAAGAAACAACCTATGCTGCGATTGAGGCCTTGCATCAATTAGGTCTCAAGGTTGCCATGATTACAGGAGATAACCGTCATACGGCGCAAGCGATTGCTAAAAAGCTGAACATTGATGAAGTTGTGGCAGAGGTTTTACCTGAAGGCAAAGTGGACACAGTTCGCCAACTGCAAAAACAATATGGTCGCTTGGCCTTTATAGGTGATGGTATTAACGATGCTCCAGCCTTGGCACAAGCAGATGTTGGCTTAGCCATTGGTACAGGAACAGATGTTGCCATTGAAGCAGCCGATGTTGTGTTGATGTCAGGTAGTTTAAAAGGTGTACCGAACGCAATTGCGTTAAGTAAAGCAACCATGCGAAACATACGTCAAAACCTGTTTTGGGCATTTGTATATAACGTTGCACTTATTCCAATTGCAGCAGGTGCGCTTTATCCAGCATTTGGTGTGTTACTTTCACCGATGTTTGCAGCAGGTGCGATGGCACTTTCTTCAGTCTTTGTTTTAGGCAATGCGTTACGCTTAAAACGTTTTCATGCGCCAGTACAGTAAGGGTGCTGAAAATCAACTTTTGGTTTAAGATCATGACAGCAGGTCTTAAACCAAATTTAATATTTGAGGTGTGAGATGAATATCGGTCAGGCATCCAAACATTCAGGCATTTCGGCGAAAATGATTCGCTACTATGAAGAAATCGGTTTACTTGAAGCAGCTCAGCGTTCTGCTTCTGGCTATCGCATTTATTCAGAAACAGACCTTAAAACTTTAAACTTTTTAAAACATGCCAGAGAGTTAGGTTTTTCATCCGAACAGATGAAAGAGCTTATTTCGCTTTGGAAAAATACCGATCGGCATAGTGCAGAGGTGAAAGCTTTAACCGTAAAACACATTGCCGAATTAAAGCAAAAAATTGCTCATTTACAGGAAATGGTTAATATTTTGCAGGCTTCAGCCGATGATTGCTGCGGTAACCAGCAAGCTTCTTGTGCGATCTTAGATCATATTGAAAAAGGTGTGGGTGTAAGCTAAATCCCATAAAAATAAAAAGGTAAAATCATGATTTATACAGCTTCTTGTCTTTGTAATGGTGTTCAACTCAACATTAATGCTGAATTAAATCCAATTATGGTTTGTCATTGTAAGCAATGCCAAAAAGCACAAGGGGCTGCTTTCGCTGCCATTACTCAAGTACAAAAAAGTGACTTAAATATTGTGCAGGGTGAAAACCTGTTACAGGCTTATTTTGCATCGCCTAATAAAAAGAGAGTGTTCTGTAAAACCTGTGGTTCACCGATTTGGAGTGAACGTTTAGATAAACCTGATGTGGTACGTTTAAGGGTAGGACTCATTAATGAAGAAATATCGACATCAGTCATTTCTCATGCTTTTGTGTCTTCAAAAGTGAAGTGGTATCCAATTTGCGATAGTGCTCGCCAATATCAAAATGGGGTAGAAAACCCTTAAATATTAAGGTTGGATTGTATTTTATTCATTTGTAAAAAAACGTGAACAGCACTAGCCATGAATAAATAATGTGCTATAACTGTACTTAAGGTAATCGTAATATCTCCTCGATCCACAGGGAAACTTGGGACAGGGCAAAAGATACGATAAGACCTTACATATAGCTAGCAAAGAGCATGTAAGAAATGGATAGACACAAATCTTAGATTGCTCACCGTTGCAGAAAAGCCCGTGAAACGGGCTTTTTTAATGCCTGTAAAAGCTATTTCTTATTTGTGAAAATCATAGATTTTTAAACTATTTATGAAAAAGTAATGTAAAAATAACAAAATATTTTAAATATACAGACTATTCTGTATTGAAATTTATTTTTATTAAAGGTACATTGAGTCAACGGTTTAAAGTTCAAGCTTAATAATGAACTCATGGTCGTTGTGGGAGATCTAAGAGCCTGCATTTTCCCCAAGATGCGGGTTTTTTTTATGCCTAAAGAAAAGTAGTTATTCATCTCATCTAAAATTTTAATTTTCTAATTCTTTGTTTTTTAAATTTTTAAAACCTACGAGCCAAATAGGTCGTAGGTTTTTACGCTAACTAGAAGTTAAGCACGATATGCCTGACAAGCTTGGGCGCATGCTAAACATGCTTTTGCACAAATCTGGCAATGCTCATGTTCGTGTTTACTACATTCAGCTGCGCAAAGTTGGCATGCACTGGCACATAATTGCATAGCTTGTTCAGCAAGCTCCGAATGTCTTAACTCTAAAGATGTGCATAGCTGACAGGTTTCTACACACGTTAAACAGTGTTTAATACATTCACGCATCATATGCACATGTTCTTCTTGTAAACATGCTGAGGCACAATGTTTACAAGCAAACATACATTCAATGCATGCTTGAATAGAGGTAGATGCTTGACTAAACAGAGAAGGGGTTGGTTCTTGTGAGCTATTCATTTTAATATTCTCCTTTTGAAAGGCTATTATTAAAAAACCGAATATTTTTATCTTTTTTCATTTTATAAAATCATTTTTCCTATAGGGCACTTTGAAATGAAAGGTCTACAAATGCTCAATAAGTGATTAACCTCGTATAAGAATGTTACATGTACTTTTCTAATTAAAGTTTTGAAAAATGATGAAGTATGAAGAAAAAACTCTTCAAACAAGACATAAAATTTATTTCGATATAATACTTTTGGCTAATTTTTTAATGAATGAAAATTAGGCAAATTATCAGTGTGAACTTTAAGAGCACACGTAATGGAAAACATTGAACAGTACGCTCACGGAGCTGAGCATGAAGTCCACGTACACTGCAAACGATCATTAAGTACATTAATACTGAGTCTGTTTGTGTTAATTGCGATTGGTCGTTAAACGAAAAAGCACCCAAGGGTGCTTTTTCTGTATCTACTGACTTTGCTAGATAATTTTAAGAGCTTGTAAAGCCGCGCCGTTTTTTATAGGCCTTACGATCATAAGAGGGTATATTGGACTTTTGAAGGTCAATAGCCAGTTGTTTCTTACGTTGAAATTGCACTTCATTTAAAAGTGCATCATAGATTTTGGGACGGTCAGTTTTAAACTTTTCTACATCCAATGGAATTTTACTTTCCTCTTTAACAATATACAAAACAGAACCATTGGCATTCGTTTCATATATTGTCCAACCAACCCGTACTGTATAAAGACCGGTTTTCTGATCCTTTCCTAAATAAGATTTAAAACCATCCGGATGTGGGCGAACATAAGCATTCATCATGCATCCTCCATCAACTATTTAATTCGATGAAAGCGGCGATTAATGAATTGATGGGGAACAATACATCTATTCAGTAAAATCACGATTTTCACTTGTATATATATTGATCAATTTGGCAATTTCAAGGCGTATGATATTTCTTTCCGATGGAGGGGAAATAAGATAGGTTGATTAAAAAGCACTCAAAAATAACGACTTAATTTTAAAAGATAAATTATTAAGTAGTTTGAAGTCATTTTTTAAATTAGAGTAATATTTTTAAAAAATGTGTGACGAATTTTGCAAATTTAAAATTGAACAAATTATAATGAACCAAGATTCACTTTTTAATAAGCTACTAATTTTAAAAAATAAAAAGTATTTGTAATATTTCTTGTTACAACGATTTTGTCGACAATATAGGACTGTTTTTGACATATTTCGCCTAGCGTAATCAATCGAGTTTTTAGCCTATGGTGTCATTTTTGTTTATTGGACTTGTGGTCACTATTTTGCTGACTCCAGGACCAACAAATACATTATTAGCCTCGGCTGGCATACAGGCAGGGGTAAAGCATTCACTTAAGTTAATTCCGGCAGAGGTAATAGGTTACCTAATCGCAATTACCTCTTGGGGTGTTTTACTTGAGTCAGTATCTCATTTCATTCCATGGCTTCCAGCCATATTAAAACTGATCAGTGCGGGTTTCATTCTCTATCTTGCTTTTAAACTCTGGATGACATCGACTGAAGATATTAAATTAGACCGACCACTCATTACGCCAAAAGCTTTATTTCTTGCAACACTTTTAAACCCGAAAGCTTTGCTCTTTGCTTCGGCGATTTTTCCACATGCAGCGTGGGAAAATCCGCATTTGTATTTTATTCACATTGTTGTCTTTTTATCTTTAATTACTCCAATTGCTTTTTTATGGATTGCTTTTGGAACAGTCCTTATTTCAAATAAAGTAACTTGGTTAAATCAACGCAATTTACAACGTACAGCTGCATTTATTTTAACTTTCTTTGCCATGCCAATCGGCTATTCTGCGATTAGCTCATTTTAAACTTAACCCATTATTTATATTAAAAAAATTTATTTTTCAGGAGATTTTTATGAAAAGATTAAAAGTAATTATCAAGGACCAATTTGATAAAGAATTAATTGCTTTGGCAAAAGTTAGACCCATGAATGACCATGTGCTTGAGCTTCATAAAAGTGTAGAACATATTGAAATTGATGATGAGATTATTCTACCCAATATGGATTTACTTTATGAAAATCCAAAAGATGGGAAAATTTATAAATTAGTTGGTCCATTCAATGAGGAATAACTCTTAAATTAAATTTAACAATAACCATGAGCAGAGTTTGTGTTTTATAGTCTTATATGGTGAAAATTAAGCCAAACTAACGTATAGACACAATTAAAATATTGAACATCGAAAGTCGTTATGGGACTATGTTTTTGCAAAAAATGTGACCTAATCCTCATTTTTGCATTTCAGGACTAAGTGGTGTTCACTAAGCCCATTTCTTCAATGAGAAGTAGAAATGGGCTTTTTTTATTGCAAATTATTCTTTAAATGTTTCATCTAAAGCTTGTTGAACAGCTTCAATTCGAAATTTACACGCTTTATAAGCACTAATCGATTCTTCAACAATTTTCATTAAATTATCAATATCTGGGCTTTCCTGAGACTCAAGTAATTCAGCATTTCGTTTTAAGATGGCATGACCTTCTTTGAAAGACAGTTCTTTTTCATTCATTAGGAATTACCTCTGTAATGTTGGCTTCAATCACACCATCTTGCATTTCAATCGCAATGGCAGGGTTTGAAATTTGATGTATAGACCGAATCGCTTTTCCTTCGGATCTGACAATTGCATAGCCTTTGGCTTGAACTTGTTTCGGATTTTGTAAAAGGACTTCTTTCATTAATGATTCGATTTCAGCTAATGAAAATTTAACCTGTTGCTGTGAACTAAATTGAATACGCTCTTTCATTTGATCAAGTAGGCGATGTGCCGAGTTAAGTTGACCTTGGGCCGAAGATTTAATCTGATGAAGTAGCTGATCATTCTTGCTTTGATAGGTCGTGATTTGATGCTGTGAAAGAAGCTTAATAGTTTGCAGACTATCAACGGCTTCTTGTACGCGTTCAACAATATGGTTACGGATGCCAGCAATAACTTTACTTGGCGTGTCAAATGAACGATGGGCAATTTCATCAAGAATGGTACGGTCTTTTTCATGACCAATACCAACCCAAATCGGTACAGTGCGTTTGCAGAGCAGGGCTGCAAGTTCATAATCATTTAAATAAGCTAAGTCATTTACAGCACCACCACCACGAATAATTACAATCAGATCGGGTGGAAAGTTATAACTATTTACCCATTGCTTTAACCCTGTTGCCAATGACTCCATAAGGCTAACGGCAGCCGTATTTCCCTGAAAGGTCGCACTTTGATAAACAAAATGGCAAACCCCATTTCGCTCAAGAGCATCTGCATCTTTTTTAAAGTCCCCCAAACCTGCAGCATTTTGAGGAGCAATCACTAAAACATTTTGAATATCAAAAGGAGTAGGGAGAAGTTTATTCTTGTGAATTAATCCTTCTTGAGTTAAACGCTCCACAATTTGTTGATAACGTTTTGCAATTTCCCCAAGTGTAAAACTTGAGTCAATCTCTTCTATATTGACTGAAAATCCATATTGCGGATCAAAACGAGCTCTAATTTTAATTAAAACGTTTAAGTCACTTGCTAACTCAATTCCTGTTTCTCGTTCAAACTTAAGAACAATTTTACTCGCTGAAAATTTCCAAATAGTTGCTTTACAACTGGCGATGACTTTATCCGTATCTGCATCTTTCTCTGCAAGTTCTAAATAGTAATGTCCACCTTTAATATTTAAATTCCGAATCTCTGCCCTAACCCATACTGGTTCGTCAAATGTCAGGCGTATTACTTCCTGCACAGTGCCGAGATATTCGCTGAGTGAGAACTGGGGATCAGACATATAAACTAAAAATAATTGGATGAAACTAGATAGTATAAAAGCTATCCAAGCAAGGCAATTGATGTCTATGAATATCGGGTTCTATTTAAAATAAATACAACAATTTAAAGAACTAAAAGTTAGAAATTGATATGCCAATTTAGACTAAATGGTTAAAATGAAAAATTAATAAAAAGATAATTGTTAATAATTACAACCGATTAAAAAATAAAGTTTGCTTTATAAAATATATAGGCGTATAAAGCTTACTTCCAATTGCGGGGTGGAGCAGTCTGGTAGCTCGTCGGGCTCATAACCCGAAGGTCGTTGGTTCAAATCCGACTCCCGCATCCAAAAATATTATGCTCTGTGATGTACTACTTTTCGTGATACGAACTCATGAAAAGCAATTAGCTTATAAATAACCCTATATCAAGCTAAATATTAAATTCTAGACGAATTGTCCATACCTTAAATCTAGCGTTCTAATTAAATACCGTCAAATCACATGAGCTCAGTAATGAGTGAATACGATTGTGAATATAGTAAATGAATGGCAAATTGCCACAGCCGTAAATGGCAATGAAATTAATGTGAGGATCATTCCTCACGTGCGTAAGCAAAACTCACTTGATGGCTATCGTTGGGTAGAAGTTGGAAAGAAAATTCAGCTTCAAACTGGTGAAGAAATTGAGTTAAACCAAGATGGTAAAAGCTTCTATGCCGGATTTAACCAACTTTATCGTTTAAATACATATTGTTGATAAAACTATGGTAATAAAGCAAAAAAAACCTATCCCTTTTAAAAGAGATAGGTTTTTTTATATCTAATGGAAAAATAAATAATTAAAGTTATAAACAAGTAAACTACATGAAAACGATGAAATTATTATTTTAACTATATTTAATAACTAAATTAACCGGCCCGCCAGAACTGACGGCCCATCACTTTAAAGTTTTTCCCGTTCTCTTCAGTGACACGGCGATCTCTAAATTTTTCATTTAAGCTATGCAAAATTAAAGAGCCATCTGCTTCTTTAAAAATTTGTTTAATCATTCCCTCGCCAGCGAAATAAACTGCATAGATTTCTCCATCAATCACTTCTGTCTGAGAAATATCAATACCGACCAAATCTCCATCTTTGATGTAATCGGTCATGCTATCGCCCTTAGCTTTAATAATGCGCATACATTCCTGAGGAACACGCTTTTCTTTAAAGAATGAAGCAGGGAAAGGAATTTTTCCATTAATTGCATCAAAATGAAATTCGATTGATTCGCCTGTACCACAAGAAAAACTTGCTTCAACGACTTCAATCCACACATATTGATCTACTACATCATGACTGACAACGGTAGGACTAAATACATCACTTTCTCTAAAAGAATCTTCTGTGTTACCAGTAGTAAGCCAATAAGCGTCTACACCTAAAAACTGTGCAATGAGTGGAAGAAAAGCAGATTTTAAGTTCTTTCCCGATTCTAAAGCTTGATAAGCAGGCTGAGACATTTTTACTGCTTCAGCAACTTCTGCCTGAGTTTTCTTAGCTTTAATCCTTGAATCTTTTAAACGGTCTTTAAGAGCCATAATGATCGCACCAGCTAACTTATAACAAATATATAACTTAAGTTATATCTAGTAAAACAACTATAGTTATTGACTAATAATAACTATAGTTATAATATCAGTTATAAGAACTCATTGATAGAACGAATCAAATATTTTACTTAAGTATGTTTTTAATTTTTATCAATGGCTTAGTAAGTAGTGATATTTATTCTGCCTCACTGGACGACAGAATATAAAAAATGGCGATAGTGAATCAGTGGTAGAGATCGGCTATCAAAAACAAAAAATGAAATAAAAAAAGCCCGATTCCGTGGATCAGGCTTAATGTTCGTCGATAAAGGGTATCAAGAACATGAAGAATCTAACAAAGAATTTAATGGCTCACAAAAGTTTCCGATATACGGCAGCGTGTTATCTCAACTTTTTGGTCAAAAAAGATAAGTCATTGATGTATGCCAGTTTTAAGAGAAAAAAGAACGGCTAAGCTAACTGTGGTTGTGTAGCAGATTTTTATAAAAATATGAGAAATAACAATGGAGTAATCAAGATTATTTTTCAAATTTTAAGTATGAGACAGGATTAAATTATGGAAAATTTTTTAACATTAAATGGACTAGCTTCTGCTTTTAAGCTTTATGGTACGGTCATGATGATTGCTTTAGCTGTGAGCTTAGTCGTAGCAGTGGTTCTAATCATGCGTTTTCCTCGTTCACCTCAAGAATGGGTAGTCGGTTTGATTTGCACTATTGTCTCAAGCTTGACTGGTGGCTCATTCATTATCATGAAATGGGACTTGCATGAATGGGTGACAGATATATGGGGCATGATCACTTTAGGTGGATTCTTCTTTATTTGTGGCTTACCTGGCTGGGCAATTGTGAGATGGATATTTAACTTCATTAATAAACAAGAAGGGAAAACCATTGTTGAAGTAATGAAAGACTTAAAAAAAGCAAAAGATGATATTCAAAGTTAATACCTAACAGTGAGTTTTATAAATGAGGACAATCCCATGAATATTGAACAATATTTAGATGCACTTATAAAACGTGAAGGTAGTTATGTAAATGACGTCCTTGACTCTGGCCATGCTACTAAATATGGCATTACGCAAGCAGTTGCACGTAATTATGGATATCAAGGTGAAATGAAGGATTTACCTTTAGAGATCGCAAGAGATATTTATAAGAACCAATATTGGCTTGAGCCGCGATTTGATCAAGTTAATTTGATTAGTCCGATCATTGGTGAAGAGCTACTCGATACAGGAGTAAATTGCGGTATTGGTTTTACAAAACCACTTCTACAGCGTGCTTTGAACTTGTTAAACCGGCAAGGGAAAGAAGGTTGGGCGGATCTTAAATTGGATGGGGAATATGGACCCTCTACATTACAGGCTTTATCAATCTATATAAAGAAGCGCGGTAATGAAGGTGAACGGGTATTAGTACGTCTTCTGAATATTATGCAAGGCCAACGCTATATTGCAATTACCGAGAAAAATCCAAAGTATGAGCAGTTCTTTTATGGATGGCTTGCTAACCGTGTGAACTTATAAAAAGACCAACTTGTTAGAGCTGTTTTTAAGCATATAGGCTACAAAACATTTAACAAGCTGGTCCATTCTGCTTTTTATAGGAGTACAAACTTGTTATTGAGTAATAAGTAAAATAGCGAGAAGAAAGAAAATACAACCACTGACTTTATTCAGTTTTGCAAAATTATTTCCTGCAAGCATTTTCTCTTTAAAAATGGAAGAAAAGTTGGCATAAACTAAATGAATTAAAAATCCAATAAAACAAAAGGTTAAAGATAAAACCAGAAACTGATTTAATATTTCTTTTTTAATATCAATAAACTGTGGAAAAAGAGCAATGAAAAAGACAATTGTTTTGGGATTAAGTAGTGAAGCAAATAATCCTTGATAGAAAAGTTTTGATTTCTTTATACCTTTCTCGTCATGTTCAGTTTCGAGTGAATCTTGTGTTGGGGATTTTTTTATGAAATTTTTATAACCTAAATACATAAGGTAAAAGGCCCCAATAAACTTTAAGACCGTGAAGATCGTAGGATTACTGGTAATAATAAGCCCGACTCCACTTGCAGAAATCACAGCAATAATGAACATACCAATGATTAAACCGCTAATACCGAATAAAGCGGTACGTACACCATAATTAATTGAATTTGTTACTGTAAATAAAACGCCTGGTCCTGGGCTTGATAATGTAAGAAAAGCAATGGTTATAAAAACTAAGAGACCATTCACGGAGTTACTTCCTGTTTATCATCAACATGTTAAGCTGCACACGTACTTTAAAGTAGAATAAGTGAAGTGTATATATACAAGTCTGTATATTTTATAAAAAAGTAAAATATTTTAATTATTCCTACAAGTAAGTGTTTGAACTTATAGCAAAGCTTAAAAATTTATCGAAGACAAAATTTTATCATGTAAAAAATAAGATATATTTAATTAATATATTGATGTTAAATCAATAAAAAAACTTGTAAATAGTTTTTAAAATCAATGAATAAGATAAGAGTGGAGGGTCTTAAATTAAGTAAAAAATCAATTAATCAAGATAGAGATTGCAATTCGTTAAGAAGCGTGTATAGTCGACTTTAACTACAAAAATATTCATGTAACCCTAAATCTCTCTTTTCGCAGTTTTATTTATAATCCTCCGTATATTATTAGATATTTAAGTAGAGTGTATATTTTTTAGTTTAATTGGTTCACCCAATAACAAATGATAATGTTTTTTAAAAAATTAGGATTAATTTATGTCTAATACTACTGGTACAGTAAAATGGTTTAATGAAACTAAAGGTTTTGGTTTTATTCAATCTGATGAAGGTAAAGATGTTTTTGCACATTTTTCTGAGATTCAAACACAAGGCTTTAAAGTTCTTTTAGAAGGTCAGCGTGTTCAGTTTACTGTGACACAGGGTAAAAAAGGCCCACAAGCTTCGAACATCACAATTGTGACGAATGCTTAAATAACGTAATTTGATGATTTTATTGGTTTTATTTTTTTGGCGATTTGCTCAATTAAATAACATGAAATCATCTACGTAGTTAAAAAACCCACTTCTTCCTTTGTGGGTTTTTTATATAAAATATTAAATAAGTTGATTATTTGTTTTATATAATATAAAAATTAAATTTATGTTTTATAAGTTAACATTATAACTGGTATAAAAATGGATATTTGTATTGGCGGTATTTTAAACGGTAAAGTAAGAAAAAATAATGAAAATTGTTTCTGTGTTGGAAACCCTCATTCAGATGATGTCACTGAGTACCATAAGCAATACTTTCATTTAGATGGAAAGCTTTTGTCATTTTGGGTGTGCAGTGAAATCAATTTTCAAGAAGCATCACGAATAGCCGAGAGTTTCTTAAAAAAAGAGCAAAGATCGTTAAGTGAATGTTAAATAAAAACACTTTAAGCTTGGCAACTATAATGCTTAAATCAGATAAGCTAAAAATAATTTTTAATTACATATTTTTAACAATATAGATTAATTTGTTATTCATAACGTCATAAGTAATAGGCTAATCTTAGCTCAAAATATGATTTTGTTGTAAAATCAAACTTAACATTCATAAAAATTTATTAAATTTTTATTGTATTAACGGTCCATGACTTAAGTCATAAATAATATTTCTTTTTGTAGTATATCTAAAGGAAGGAAATAATTCTAAATGTTGAATATAGTACAACCTAATATTTGCTTTATTGGCAGCAGTAATTTGTCTTTAGCTTTAATTGGAGGTTTGGTTTTAAAAGGATTCCAAAAAGAAAAAATTAATCTTATAGAGGAAGGAAAGTTTGATAATGAAATTATTCTAAAGCAAAAACAGCATGAGGTAAAAAAGGCTGATATCGTTGTTTTATTACTAGACCCAAAAAACCTAAAAGCTATACTGGCGCCATTAAAAAAATGGCTAGCTGATAAAACGATAGTATCAATGATGGCTGGGGTTAATATTAAACAACTAGTAAGTATTACGGGTTCAAAAAAGATTATAAGAGTCATTTCTAACCCACCTGTATTAACTTATACGGGTACCCATGTGCTGATTGGTTCAGAATATCTAGAGCCTTTAGATAAAGAAGTAGTTGAGACAATTTACTCAGCAACAGGGAAGACCTATTGGGCAAACTCAGAATCGGAAAGTGATGCCATTATTGCTTTATCAGGTTCAGGCCCAGCGTACTTCTTTTATATTCTCGACAGTATGGTCAAAACAGGTGTTTCTATGGGGCTAGATAAGCAGTTCGCTTTAGATCTCGCACTACAAGCAGCCTCAGGTGCCGTAGACATGGTCCGTAAAAGTAACGTTCAGCCAAGTGAACTATGCGGGAAGGTGACACTGGCTAATGGAATTACCGAATCTGCTTTACGAATGTTTGAACTAGGAAACCTTTCCGACGATATCCGACTGGCTTTGAGAGCAGCTTATCATCGTAGTAAAGAAATAAGTCTCGAGATTAATGCTGACATTACTAGGCATAGCTTTAACTGATAACCAAGTACCTTTCAATTTGGAGATAACTTATATTTTGAAAGGTACTTTTTATACTTAATAAGTCATTTAATGCCCTAAGAATGAAGCATATAATTACTTATACTGGTTCATAATCAAAGCTGTTTTTATATGAGTATCTAGTTTAAATTATGGAATTTGCAAGAAATATTCCCAAATAATGTAGCCCAAACCAAACCCTAGCATTGAATAGAGTGTGATAATAAATAATACAAAACTAGCTTTATTTTTCTTTCTTAAAAAATTCATGTTAGCTACCTCGTGTCTAGATGTTTACTATCATGAAGAAATACAATGTGTAATCATAGATACAGAATTTTTTCAAAAAAATATAACAGATGAAGAAGTGTTATAAATTACTCTTTAATTAAGTTTTTCTTTAAATTTGTAAATCGAAAGACGTTAGGGATCTTAAGTCTAATTTTCAGAGAAAAAATATGAAAATGGGTTTCCTATTGATTTATAAAAATATTATATTGAAC
>NZ_JBIUCS010000003.1:0-372485 GCF_044538485.1 Acinetobacter sp. ABJ_C5_2
TTCTCAAAACCAACTTAACATCAAATTCATTACTCAAAGCAACCAACTCAATTCTAAGTAACTGTTTTTCAACAAGTTTCTATCTGCATCACCGCCGATGGATGTGCATTATAGACCATTAAGATCCAGTTGCAAGTCCTTTTTTTAAAATTAGTGCAACGACAGTTCGCTTTTTAACCAAAAATGATAAAAATATTCATTTTTTATATAAACACGGCTGTAAAAGCATCAATTTATCTAAAATTTTCTCATCTTGATTCTTCTCTTGCCATCTTAATGGGCGGCAATCGATGTATTCACAATATCCACCTTCTCCTTGAAGGCATTGGTCATTCCAACTTAACTGGTAACGGAAACTTCCAATATATCCTGCAGCTAATCCAAATTTGTAATCACCACGACTTTCAGCATAGAGCTCAAAAATAACTTTTCCATTTTTTTTACATTGCCAAGAGAACTCTCGAGGTAAATACATTTCTCGTCCATGAGGTGTTACAACTTTTGGATAAACCCGGTGAATATGGAAATTGATATCTTCGGTAAGTGTGACGGCTGACTTCCCTAGTTCTTGAATATCTAAACGTGAAAACAGAATAATATTCCATTGATTTCTTATTTGAGAAAGTGTGACTTGCGTTGTTTCATTTAAATTAATAATTTGGCAGGTATAAAAACATAAAGATAAGAAAGGCAAATGTAAGGCCCGAGCATGTTTAAAACGTCCTAATCCATTGACTTCATATTTCTGCCCTTTATATAAAATCTCTCCTTCGCAATGGCACAAAACAGACCAGTAATCAGATATCCCCCACTGCAATGCGGATGAGTTCGAAATGTCCGAAGGCATTTGGACAATTAAATTACAACTCATTTCAGAATCTGTTCGTCTAAGCTGAACTCTTGGAATTTGCCATTCAATAAGATCTGTTTTATCAAATTGGTAATGACTAGGGGTAAGCTGACATTGTCTTCGAATGGAATAAGTTTTTAAGTGACTTACACTGTGTAGGCTATTACTAACTAATACTGTTGCTGTATCAATTGGTGAAGTGACAATACTGTTTGCGTTATAGCAAAGGGGAATTCTAGGCTGCCCGATTAGACTAATATAATTAAAGTAACGAAGTGGTGCAGGTAAGTTTGGAAGGATTAAGCCTTGATAGACAACTTTAAAGAAGCCTCTAGCAGGCTGATAAACAACACCCTCATTTGAGTTGAGGCTCAGTTGCTGTAATTGATTTATTGGACTCATCAACTTAGGCATACTGAACCTCGTCTAATTTATGTTTTGATAGTCTCGTTATTTTTTTTAGCTAAAAGTGTGGTTACAAAACCTGATAGAGCATAGATGATTGAAACAATCAAAATACCCATTGGGATATTATAAGTGATTGCTGCAAAAATCAGTACTACCGGCAACATAACTACAAAAGGAACACGTTTGCGGTCCATTTGCTTAAAGGAGTAGTATTTAATATTGGAAATCATGAGTAAACCAACAACAACCATGATTACAGCATTAATGACCTGAATCGCAATATCACGTAAATCGAAGATGAACGGATAATCACGAGCAACCCATACAAGCGAAATAATGATAATTGCAGCTAATGGGCTTGCGATACCAATAAAATAGCGTTTATCAACCACTCCAATTTGAACATTAAAACGTGCCAAACGGAATGCTGCACAGGCAGTATAAACAAAACAGCATGCTAAACCGATACGGCCTAAGTCATGGAGACTCCAGCTATACATTAGCATTGCTGGTGCAACACCAAATGCTAATAAATCAGATAAAGAGTCATATTGCTCACCAAAAGCACTTTGAGCGCCAATAGCTCGAGCAACACGTCCATCTAACCCATCGAACAAAGCGGCAAGGAAAATGGCATAAATTGCTTGCGTAAATTCGCCATTCATACTTGCAATAATGGAATAGAAACCAGACAACAAAGCGGCTGTCGTAATTAAGTTAGGCCAAAGATAAATACCTCGGCGCTTCACTTTTTGTCCTTCCGGATTATCTTCTTCTTCAACCACTTCGAACGTAATCCCATCAAATGAATGTTCATTATGAGTTAAATCTTGCTCTGGTTTAGGCGCATTTGTCATTATTTTCTATTCCAAACATGTGCATTGATTTAAGTTAACTGTTACTCACCCACTAACCAGCGAACAGCAGCATGTCCACCCGTTTCTTGCATACGTAAGTGCGGGAATAACCACTGTAAAGCTTGGTCAGCTTGTTCAGAGAACTGCCATGGTGGGTTAATCACTAATAAACCACAACCATTTAAACCTACAGGTGTGTCATCTGGCCATACACAAATTTCACAAATTAATTGACGGCGAATTCCGGTTTTAAACATTTTCTTTTCAAAACGTTCAATCATTGCGCGGTCTTTAATTGGATACCAAACTGCAAAAACACCTGTCGGCCATTTCTTATGAGCTTGTTGTAACAGTTCAACTAATTGCGGAAAGTCTTTACGCTCTAACTCGTAAGGCGGGTCAATCATAACCAGACCGCGCTTTTCTTTTGGCGGAATTACACCGAGCAAGCCTTCATATGCATCACGCTCATGTAAACCTGCACGTTTATCGCGAATGTTATGACGTAATTGCTGAAAAACATCACGCTGCATTTCAAATATAGTCGCTTTGTCGATTTCACGCATACCTTGTAAAGCAAACCAAGGAGAACCAGGATAGCTTCCCTTACCTTCTTGATTACGTAATTCTTCTACAAGTTTTAAGTATTGCTGGATTGCTTCAGGAGCTTGACGCTTTTCCATTTCAGAAAGCTGTACAAGACGATGAATACCCGTTAGGAATTCTCCTGACTTTTGTGCAGGTGCTTGAGATAGATCATATTTTCCAGCCCCTCCATGCGTATCGATATAGCGATAAGGTTTATCTTTAGCATTTAAACGGTTGAGAAGCTGTAGCAAAAGCACATGCTTCATAACATCTGCAAAGTTGCCCGCATGGAAATGGTGACGGTAATTCATGTTGACTTTAATTCCTCAATTCAACGAATAGTTTAACATGAAAAAAATATTCTTTCGTAAGGTTGTGATCATCTAAAATAAGGCTGCTTGATTTTCTTACGATCGATATGAGGTTATATGCACTCTCAACCACTTCCTAACAGTTGGAATCTGGATCAGATTCTAGATGACTTAAATGCACATGGTTTTGCAATTGTGAATCATGCCTATTCTAGTGAATATCATACTCAAGTTGCCAAAGAGTGTAGTCATCACTTTGATGAGTTTCGTGAAGCTGGTATCCAAAATGGAGTAGTGAGTACAATTCGAAGCGATCATATTTTATGGATTAATGAATCACTTCCTGTTGCTGAACAACACGTAGAAACTTTAACTTCATTTTGCCAATATCTAAATCAAGCTTTCTTTTTAGGAATTAAAGAGGTTGAGGCGCATTTTGCCTGTTATAACGCAGGTGAATTTTATGCATTACATCGAGATAACCCTCAACAAAAAAATGATCGTATTATTTCTACTGTTTATTATTTACATCCTGAATGGCAGGATGATTGGGGGGGACAACTACGCTTGCAGGACAAGAATGATATTTGGCACATTATTACACCAGAACCTAATCGCCTAGTTATATTCCAGAGTGATTTGCTTCATGAAGTTTTAGTTTCTAAACAGCAGCGTCTATCAATCACAGCTTGGCTTCGTAGTGGAAACTCGATTTGGGTTTAGAAGAATGCTCTTTAAATTTCTTAAATAAACCCGATATAAGAGCTATTGATTAAAAAGGGCGAAGGCGTATGTCTATTGAAACAAAAATGATTGTAAGCAGAATTGGTGAAACAGACCAACTCTATTTAACTGAGAATACGCCCGAACTTGCTTTGGAACGTGCAGATTTACGTATGCAGCTCGTTGTACTAAGCCGTGTTCGCCAAGAGCAAATTCATTTTTTGCAAGAAGCTATTGTTTTGCTTGAGCAAGCTCGTATGGAATACGATGAAATGCCAATGAGTTTATATTTGAATTTATCTCTTCATTTAGCTAAAGCGTATATGATTTACTTTGAATTAAATAAAGAAAAACGCTTTGCGCTCATTGCACAGCAAATTTTAAAGCCCTTAGCTCACCATCACCATAGTGATATATATTTCTTCTTAGCTTATGCTTCAGCAGCGCAGGAAAAACCTGCTCTTACTCGTCATTGGCTTACAAAATATTTATCAACTGCCCAATGTGATCTTGAGTTAGTTCATGAGCATCCGGTATTTCATCCGGTACGGCATGAGCCATGGTATAAAGATTTATTAAAACCCAAAATTCACTAAAGGGTAACTTGTAAAAGGCCTGTTATTTATAAACAGGCCTTTATTTTGTTATTTTTTAACACTATCTTCGTGTAATTGCTCATTGAGCTCATCAATGACGACAATCCATTCATCATCTTTTTCCCAATGGCTTTTTAGGAAATCACTTTGGCCTTGTGACCAAAAAGGTGCTTCATGTAACTTCTGTTCAGCAGGTAACTGATGCGTTTTGATAAAATTTTCAATACTCGCGTCATCAGCATCTAAACCCAATTGCTCAAATAAAAGTTGTAATGTCGGTTGCTGTTCAAACATTGTTATTCTCCCATGGCTTCTTTTCAATAATCTAGCAACAATAGATGTTAGTTGCATATCTATGTCTATATTTTCTTGTTGTTTTTTGTGTGTTCTTATTAAATTTCAAATATAAAAAAGCACCCTACAAGAGAGTGCTTTCCAATTCATTTAATTAATGAATTATTTTAGCATGTCAGCAATTGCTGCACGTTCTTCTTCAAGCTCGTTTAGAGTGAAGTTGATACGCTCACGGCTGAATTCATCGATTTCTAAACCTTGAACGATTTTGTATTCACCATTTTCAGTTGTTACAGGGAAACCGAACATAACGCCTTCAGGAATACCATAAGAGCCATCAGATGGAATACCCATAGTTACCCATTTGCCGTTTGTACCAAGTGCCCAATCACGCATATGGTCGATTGCAGCATTCGCAGCAGAAGCAGCAGAAGACAAACCACGCGCTTCGATAATCGCAGCACCACGTTTACCAACAGTTGGAAGGAATACGTCTTTGTTCCAAGCTGGATCGTTGATCTTGTCTTTTAAGCTTTCGCCATTTGCTGTTGCAAAACGGTAGTCAGCATACATAGTTGGAGAGTGGTTACCCCAAACTGTTAATTTTTCGATGTCAGCAACTGCAACACCAGCTTTTTGAGCAACTTGAGTCAGTGCACGGTTGTGGTCAAGACGTAACATTGCTGTGAAGTTTTTCGCTGGAAGATCTGGAGCAGATTTCATTGCGATGTAAGCGTTTGTATTTGCAGGGTTACCTACAACTAATACTTTAACGTCACGGCTAGCAACTTCGTTTAATGCTTGACCTTGGCCAATGAAGATTTCACCGTTAACTTTTAACAAGTCAGCACGTTCCATACCAGGACCACGTGGGCGAGAACCAACTAATAATGCATAGTCAGCATCTTTAAATGCAACTTTAGGATCATCAGTCCCGATCATGCCAGCCAATAAAGGGAAAGCACAGTCATCAAGTTCCATCATTACGCCTTTAAGCGCTTGTTGTGCTTTTTCAACTGGAACTTCAAGCAATTGTAAAATAACTGGTTGATCTTTACCTAGCATTTCACCGCTTGCGATACGGAATAATAAGCTGTAACCAATTTGACCTGCAGCGCCAGTCACGGCAACACGAACGGGTTGCTTCATGTAATTGTCTCCAATGAGTGTCCTTAATCGGGCTAAATAGCGATTCTATCTAACCAAATCATCATAAACGGCAAAGATTGTACTCTAAAGAAGTTGCAGATGCATGTAAAAGCGACTCATTTTCACCAAAAGTCTGATAGAAAATACAAATTAATCTTTACAAATAGATTCAATGTATGGTGAGCATTTTTTGGGGAAATGGTAGCTACTCTTAATAGCTACCTTTAATTGTAATTTCGCTTGGGCAATTAGAGACCACATGATTTGAACATTGCTTATATTGGCCATTTACTGTGTAGCAAACTTTAACTTCTGTAAGCACAACATCTGAGCGCGAAAGTTGGCAAGAAAAACGAATGCCATTTTGTGGCAAACTCGGGTTAAGCTTTGTAAATTGTTGACGTAATGTAGATTGTTGCATTTCTACGTTACTAGAACTGGTTAAATTAGCAGGTATTTTTAATCGTTCAGCGAAGTTAATAATTGTACGGAAATACTGACTCGCGTTCATAGGTACACAGCCACCTACACTCTTCCAAAGCTGTACACGAGCATTATTGTCTGGCATCACTCGAGCAACGACTTTAGCTTGCAGTGGTGAAAGTGTGGCAGAACTTTCAGTTGAACAGTCCGTTCTTGTGGTTTCAGGCATTAAACCTGTAATGGTAAGTGAATATCCTTCAAGACATTTACGCTGCTTCTGTTTAGAAGGATCTAGCGAACAGACAGCAGGCGTCATCTGTACATGCATGACATAACCTTGCACGTTTACAGGTTCCGCATGTAAAACAGAACTCATCAATCCAATGCTTGCACAGATGAGCCACCATGCAAGTTGCGATATTGGATGAAGTCCTAGATATCTATATTTCATTTAATTAAAACTTGGTTATGCCAATTAAAAGAATGTTCCATCATTCATCATCTAAAATTAAGGTGATGATCGCATTGGAATGACTTTCATACGCTGTATCAGCGACTGAGCGCCTTGCCCCAACACCACTCCATAATGTGTCGCATTTGTCATGACATGCTTGACATAATCTCTGGTCTCAAGCAATGGAATGGTTTCTGTATATTGATCAGCTTCAATCGGTTGGTAATCGGGTTGCCAACGTCTTGCACGATTCGGGCCAGCATTATAACCTGCCGTTGCTAAAACTGGGTTATTGCTTAACTGCCCTTGAATCATTGATAAATAAAATGTTCCATAACGAATATTGGTATTCATTTCACTTAACGCCGCCGGATTATATGTCTCCCCCATCTGACGAGCAATCAACTTTGCTGTATCAGGCATAATTTGCATAAGGCCACCAGCTCCTACATGAGAACGCGCCGAGGTAACAAACCGACTTTCTTGACGCATTAAACCATAAGCCCACGCAGGATCAATTCCAGCATTGTAACTATGGCTTACGACATTGGTCTTATGCGGGGTTACATAACGGTAGGTATCGTTATGTTTATTCGTTGTACGGTCTGCTGCGTAAATTGCACGGTCATACCACCCCATATCGTGAGCACGTTTCGCAGCAGCTAATAATAATCCATCGTCATGCTGTAGATATGCCTGACGAACTGCCCAATTCCACTCACGGTTGGTATACGTTGGATTTGCATTAATACGTCTTAAAGTAAATGCACGGTTAAAGTGAATATTTTGATCTAAACGGCGTAAATCGCTTGCAGACGGTTCATCACTATAAGGTTGATGGTTATAGCGTACACCTAAACGGTCTTTTGCAAGAAGATTGTGATAATCATCGCCACTTTCAGCTAGTTTTTTATAAATACGTTGTGCCGTATTTTTAGAATTACTATCGCCACGTTGTTCTGTTGCACGAGCTAACCAATATTGCCAGCGATCTTCTTGTTTCTGTGAAACCGTCATACTATCAATCGCACGAATTAAGCTTTCCCATGCGCTAAAGCGAATCGCTTGTCGTGCATAAATTTCAGCTTCTTCTGGACTTAGCGGATAACCATAGCTTGCATCAAAGTATTGAAGAACTTCGCGGTTAAAGTTGTTTTTCATCACCGTGGTGCCACCGATATAGGCTATGGTGCGATAGAGATACTTTTGTACATTCTCTGGAGTACCTTGCGCCACACGCTGTACATTCGCAAAAGCATTGCTTAAATCATTATTTGCTAGACGGCCTAATGCAAAAATCAAATAGGCATAATCTACATCATTAGTTTTTGGGGCGGTCCATAAATAATTAAGAGGATTCGCCTGAATTTGGTTAAGCTGAGCCAAAGACAAATTCATACCCAAAGTCTGTGCTGTAGCAAGTGCCTGTCCCGACAGACCTGAACGTAACTGCACCCAAAGGCGTTGCTGTTTATCTTGCGTACTCATTAATGGACTAGAAAGCATCATACGGCCAAGTCCAACACATGACTCTGGTTGTGATTCTGTTGCTAACCAAACATCTTTATATTCTGCAAATACTAATGCATCGCCACTTTTAGCTCTTACCTGTGCTAAAGCACAATTTTCGGCTGGATCTGGGTTAGACACGTAAGATAAAAGTGGTTGTGCAGATACAAAATCAGCTTGTTTAACTTTTTCTTCAACATAATCTGCTGCAAGTTTCTCTGCCATAGCAGATTGAGGATAGCGCTGGGCAAAACTTACAATTGACGTTGGGGATTGAAAGCCCAAATTACTGTTTAGTTTCCAATATTCAGGGTAATAACCCAATACATCATTTTGCATTGCTGCCTGATATTGATCTAACAAGGCGGTATTACCACTATTTGCGGCATTTAATGCATCATTAAATTGTTCTTCTGCTGCATAAGACAATGAACAACCAAGTAAACACACAGCTCCTAACCAGCTACGATGTGCATATTTATTTTTCATCACACGACTCTTGTTTGATGAGCTCTTTTTACCTGGTCTCATAAATGCGCTAAACCCTGACTATCCACCTTTAGGCATAGTTTAATTATTCTTCGTGCATTCTTTTGTTGTGTTATGTAACTATCTGATTCGTCATCATTAAAATTTATGTCATTTGTCTCCATAAATCATGTGCAGCTTATGGCAGTTTATTGTTATCTGTCCGGCACAAATACTGCTATAATGATTGGTTTGACCCGTTTTGGGTCATTTTATTATTTATCTAGATCGATCTGTTAGGAGCCTACATGACGGTTCAAACCTTCATTCCCAATGGTGCCAAAGCTGCCTCAGAAAACACTGTTACCCAGCCAACGCACACCACTGACGTTTCAATAAAGAAATTATATATTGAAACTCAAGGGTGTCAGATGAATGAGTATGACAGTCACCGTATGGCAGACCTTTTAGGGGATTCTCACGGTTATGTTTTAACTACTAACCCTAATGAAGCAGATATTCTGCTCATGAATACATGTTCTATCCGTGAAAAAGCACAAGAAAAAGTATTTAGTGAGTTAGGCCGCTGGCGCAAACTAAAAGAGCAAAATCCTGACCTTGTGATTGGTGTAGGTGGTTGTGTTGCATCTCAAGAAGGTGACAACATTCAAAAGCGTGCGCCGTATGTCGATATGATTTTTGGCCCACAAACCTTACACCGTTTACCACAAATGCTTGACCAACATCATGCTCAAGTGGAAAAGCCGAAAAAAGAAAAGATTAAGCTCGTTGATATTTCATTCCCTGATATTGAAAAGTTCGACTTTTTACCTGAACCACGTGTAGAAGGTTTCAAAGCATTCGTTTCTATTATGGAAGGTTGCTCTAAATACTGCTCTTTCTGTGTGGTTCCATATACTCGTGGTGAAGAGGTTTCTCGTCCACTTGATGATGTACTTGCAGAAATCGCAGGTCTTGCTGAAAAAGGTGTTCGTGAAATCAGCTTGCTTGGTCAAAATGTAAATGGATATCGTGGTGAAACATTCGAAGGTGGCATTTGTACCTTCCCTGAATTGTTACGACTCGTTGCAGAAATTCCGGGTATTGGCCGTTTACGCTATACAACTTCACACCCACTTGAGTTCTCTGATGAACTTATCCAGTGTTATGAAGATTTACCTCAAATGGTTTCACACTTACATTTGCCTGTACAAAGTGGATCTAACGATGTACTTAAAGCAATGAAGCGAAATCACACCATTGATGTATACATCGACAAGATTGCCAAGTTACGTAAAATACGCCCTGATATGCATTTATCAAGCGATTTTATTATTGGTTTCCCAGGTGAAACTGATGAAAACTTTGCAGAAACATTGCAATTTATCAAAGATTTAGACTTTGACCATTCTTACAGTTTTGTTTACTCAAAACGTCCTGGTACACCAGCATCTGACTTACCAGATACAACTCCTGAACACGTTAAAAAAGAACGTTTAGCACAAGTTCAACAAGTCATTAAGCAATCAAGTATCGAGAAAACTGATGCAATGCTTGGCAAAATTGAACGTGTACTGATTGAGAAAGTATCTGATCAAGACCCTAATATTTTAGTAGGTACAGCAGACAACACTCGTTTAGTGACTTTTGTAGGCGACGCTTCTTGGATTGGTCGTTTTGCAGAGATCGAGATTACTGAAATTAAAACTTTAAATTTAGTTTACGGTGAACTCTTGAATCTTGAGCCTGACGTGGCGTAATGTAGAGGTATTCTAAAGTCTACTGAAAGGTTTTCTCTTGACTGCAGCGATTCGACGTACCGTAACATTTCCTGAAATTTCAATGGAACGTTTAAAGAGCATCTTGGGTGCCTATAATGGGCACCTTAAGCAAATCGAACAGCGTTTAGATGTCAAAATTACTCATCGTGGAGATGTTTTTCATATCGATGGTGAGATAGATGCTGTTGGGAGAGCCGAAGCGTTATTGCAACGACTCTACGAAGAAACTGAGGAGTCCCAGCAAATCAGTGCCGATCTGTTACATCTCTTGATTCAATCTTCACAAACTGAACGTAATTTCGAGTTAGTGGGTGAAGAGATGGAAGAGCATGATGCGCCAATGGATGTCTACTTTCAGACTCGAAAAGGTCGTATTAATCCACGTGGTGCCAATCAAAAACGCTACGTACAACGTATTTTGCAAAGCGATATTTCTTTTGGTGTAGGTCCTGCTGGTACAGGTAAAACTTATTTAGCAGTTGCCGCCGCAGTAGATATGTTAGAGCGTAATGAAATCCAGCGGATTTTACTTGTCCGCCCTGCTGTAGAAGCAGGAGAAAAGCTTGGTTTCTTACCGGGTGATTTAACTCAGAAAATCGATCCCTATTTACGCCCTCTTTACGATGCGCTTTACGAAATGCTGGGCTTTGAAAAAGTTGCCAAGTTAATCGAACGACAAGTGATTGAAGTTGCGCCTCTTGCTTATATGCGTGGCCGTACGCTTAACCATTCATTTGTGATTTTGGATGAAGCGCAAAACACTACTCCTGAACAAATGAAAATGTTTTTGACCCGTTTAGGTTTTGGCTCTCGTGCAGTAATCACAGGTGACATTACCCAAGTAGATTTACCTCGAGGCCAACAATCTGGTTTGGCACACGCGCTACGTGTACTTGAGAATATTAAAGAAATTCATATTACCCGTTTCCATTCTCGCGACGTTGTACGCCATCAACTTGTTCAAAAAATTGTTGAAGCGTATGAAGGTTGGGATGGTGAACAACAGCGTCTTAATGCTGAAGCACGTGCTGAACGTAAAGCACGCCAAGAGGCATTAGTTGCTGAAAACGATACAGCAGCAGACTTGCAACATCAGGATGCCTAAGGATTCACTTTGAAAATCAGTTTAAGTTTACAACAAGACTTTCAATCACCTGAGTTAGAGCTCAAACGAGCTCAACTCAAAAAAATTATTGAGACCACTTTACGCCACGTTGGCTACAAAGAAGATTGTGAAATTGGTATTGCATGTGTTGATTTGGAAGAAAGCCATCAACTTAACTTGCAATATCGTGAGAAAGATAAACCTACCAATGTTCTCTCTTTTCCAAGCGACATTCCCGAAGAAGTCCTACCAATGCTTGATGCATTACCGTTGGGCGATTTGGTGATTTGTATTCCGGTGGTATTACAAGAAGCCTTGGAACAAAAGAAAACTGCACAAAATCATTTTGCACATCTTTTAGTACATGGTGTTCTGCATTTACTGGGTTATGACCATGAAACCAGCGATGAAGATGCAGAAGAAATGGAGGGCTTAGAGATCGAAATTTTAGCTAAACTCAATATTGCCAATCCGTATCAGGAATAATCAATTCCTCTAAAACTATTAAGCGCGTAATTGTCATCTTAATTTATTTTTAAAATGTGGATATCCTAAAAGTTATCCACATTTTTTCATTAATGAACCTCAAACTCAGCTTCAGCTGGATCAAAACGCCAAGTACGAATAATACGAAGCTCCGAAATATCTTTCATATTTGCATCAAAACGGCCAAACGGCGCTCCCCGACGTACTGATGCCTTTGCTGCCTCATCTAAAACTGGATGTCCTGAACTTTCAAGTAAACGAATTGCACGGATTCCCCCTTGAGCATTCAAAATCACCATAAGGCGAACTTCACCTTTTAACTGTTGTTGTTTAGCTTCTTCTGGATAATAGCGATTACCATAAAGTTCCACTTTTTCACGGAATTTATCTAAATAAGCTGCCGAGGCATCTTTCTTGGCTTGAATACCATCCACTGTTTTTATTTTCTGTTGGCGACTGAAATCTTGCTGACGTTGTAAATATTGAGCTTCAAGGCTTGCGACCATTGCAGCTTTGGCTTGGAACTGACTTTGTAACTGTTCAAGTGCTTTTTTCCTTTGACTCTGCTCTGCTTGTTTCTGCCAACTCAACACAGTCATGAGTACTTTTTCTTCAAACTTAAGTTCTCTTTGTTGCTGTACTTTTTCTAAACTTTCTAACTGAGCTTCTCCAGTTGAAGCATCAGTCGGCATAGGTGTTGGGGAGTTACTAGACATCCGATGGGCTGCTCGAAATGCTCCTGAACCTTGCTGGTCTGCTTGAGCTAAAAAATCTGCATGCTTAACCACATCTTCAGTAGGACGAATAGATATCGCGATTTCTTTAGTTGATTGTTCTGATGGCGCAGGCATCGCAAAATGGATGAGCAGCACAAAAGTATGCAGTAAGATTGCAAGTATTATTGCGACAATAAAGACTCGGTCTTGCCACCAATAATGAAAAGGCTCTATAGAAAGACTTCTTTTTTTCAACATAATCTTAAAAGCATATAAATGCCTTTTCCCCACGGTATCAATACCGAACAAAATACAAACTGATATTCAAATATGGATAAAAATGTGATTCACTTCAAATATGAGCTTTTATCCATTTTCATTTTGTGAAAATGTATCAATTAAATTTGTTACACTGCAATATCAAAACCTGTTTTTTATCATAATAAAGATTGTGTTGATTCTTTAGTAAATCATCATCTGGAAGTTCTTTTATGCAAACGCTATTTTCCTCATTAGTCAAACGTCTTCATAAAGTCTACCGAAAAGCTGAAGCCTTCATTGAGGAAGAAAGAGATTTTACATTATCGCAAACTTTTCTAAATGCGACCTTAGAACGTTACGTAACGAATAATGTCGAGTTTTTAGATGATCTACACGCAGACCTTTATCATGATTGGTTAAGGCTCTATGCCACAATGCATGTCAAAGGTTTAGAAACGACTTTATCTGTCGACTTAAAATTGATTCAGATGGAATTTAATAAAGAACAGCAACTTATAGTTTTTGAACAAATTAGTAATACACAAATTGTAGAAGCTAAATATAAAAATTTCTGGCAAAAAATTGCTGTGAAAGCTGCTATTTTTTACTATCACAAAATTCTAAAAAAAGACCCATTGGGTATGATTTTGGAGCGTTTTAACGTAGCCCAAGAAAAAGATGATCTTATCTTCCTAGACCTGAATCGTTGGTTTGGTAAAAAAGCCAGCATTATTGAAACATTGGGCAAAGTTCATATTAACTATGCACGGGTTCGTGAAGCAGAATTGGTCGTCTTTGGTAATGTTAATCTCGCCGCCTTACTTTTCCGAGATCAAGATGATGACTTTGAGGATGATCTGGAAGACACTGAAATTACGCCAATACAGCAAAAAGATGCATAACAACTGTATGAGCTAAAGAAATTTATTGTTAAAAAACACAAAGAGATTACATATTTAGCATAAATCCTGATTTTTTCTCCATGATCAGCAGGCATAATATGCAAAAGTCATAGATGCATCAGCACTGACCTTTCAGTCTGTACAAGGATATTTACTTATGGCAACAAAATTTCTGAAATCATTCAGCATCGCAACTGGTATTTCGACAACTTTGCTTATTGCAAGTTTCTCTAGCCATGCACTTGCCATGAGCCCATTTCAGGCAAATTATCAGTTTACCTATAATAATAAAGGCATGGGTTCAGCAACACGCGCACTTAGTCAACAAGGCAATAACTGGACTTATCTATTCACTGCAAAAGCTGGTGGAATCGCTTCTGCAAGTGAAACAAGTAAATTTAGTTTTGCTAATGGCAAAATTGGTTCACAAAGCTTTAGTCGTACTAGTAAAATTTTAATTCATAACAACACTATGAATATTAATTTTAACCCTGGTAATAAGACAATTAGCACAAAGAAAGATGATAAAGCACGCTCATTTGCTTGGCAGCCTGGCGTACTTGACGAGCTAAATGCTGAATTACAAGTTCGTGAAGATTTAAAAAATGGTTCACTCAAATCTTCTTACCCTCTTGCAGATGCAAAAGAAGTTGAAAACCGCCGTTTTGTAAAACAAGGCAATGAAAAAGTTAAAACCTCTTATGGCACCTTTGACACTGTAAAAGTGGTCTTAGAACACGGCAGACCAGATCGTAGTACTATTTTCTGGTTAGCACCTAAATTGGACTACTTGCCAGTTAAGGTAAGTCATATAGACGGCAAAACATCTTATGGTTTGTTATTAACAAGTTATAGCGGTAAAACGAATTAAAGCTTGCATTTTTTCGGATGCTTTTTAAAATACGCATTTGCTTTAAAAGCATCCGTCTAGAGGATTCTCCCGTGCACGCACTAGAACAGAAAATCTTAACAGAAGGTATCGTTCTATCTGATCAAGTGTTGAAAGTCGACGCTTTCTTAAATCACCAAATTGACCCTGTCCTCATGCAGCAGATTGGTAAAGAATTTGCCGCTCGCTTCAAAGATGCAGGGATTACCAAGATTATTACCATTGAAGCTTCAGGTATTGCGCCGGCAATCATGGCAGGTTTAGAACTTGGTGTACCTGTGATTTTTGCTCGTAAATATCAATCACTGACATTAAAAGACGATTTATATCGCGCCAAAGTGTTTAGTTTTACTAAACAAACAGAGAGTACGATTGCTATTTCAAACAAGCACATCAACTCAAGCGACAAAGCTTTAGTAATTGATGACTTTTTGGCAAATGGTCAAGCAGCGCTTGGTTTGATTGACTTAATTCATCAAGCAAATGCAGAAGTAGTAGGTGTTGGTATCGTGATTGAAAAATCATTCCAACCAGGCCGCGATTTATTGCTTGAAAAAGGTTACCGTGTTGAATCTTTAGCACGAGTTAAATCACTTACTGATGGCACAGTAACTTTTATTAAAGAATAAAATTATTTAAATAAAAAAGAGCGGAGTTCCGCTCTTTTTTATTTTTATAAGATTATGAGTGAAGTTTTTTTACGATTTCACCTAAACGTTTACCTTGTGCTTCACATAAAAGCTTTTCATCTTGGCTTAAGCCTTGATCATGTCTAGGGCCACTCACATGGCTTGCACCATACGGCGTTCCACCTGTTTTTGTATTCGATAATGCAGGAATAGAATTTGGTAAACCTAAAATCATCATACCATGATGAAATAACGGCGGTAGCATCGTTAATAAAGTACTTTCCTGTCCACCGTGCATTGAACCAGAAGAAGTAAAAACACAAGCTGGTTTATCATGCAAAGCACCATTTAACCAAAGACTTGTGGTCTGATCCCAGAAATATTTCATTTCGCTTGCCATGTTACCAAAGCGAGTTGGAGACCCCAGCGCCAAGCCTTCACAATTGGCTAAATCCTCTAAAGTGCAATAAATATCGCCTTCTTCAGGAATGCTTGGCTCAGCTTCTGTTACTACTGTTGCAATATTAGGTACTGTGCGAATTTTTACATTAATACCTGCAGCTTCAACACCATTCGCAATAAGATGCGCCATTTCTTTAGTAGAACCATATTTACTGTAATAAAGCACAAGAATGTAAGGTTGCATCGGTTTCATGAATTTTGTTAAAAAGAACACTATACGGTATTTTTTATTTTTTTGGCGAAGCCAATTTTATGAAATTTTAGAGGTGATTGATTTTTAAGGGCACCAGTAACAAATATCGGTAAAAGCTTTTTACTACGTTTTGTTACGATGATACATACGGAACTTTCAGAATACTTTTTTATTCTTTAGGTTAAAGTTTACCCACATCAAAGATAGTGTTCTCAACCGAATACACCGGTGAATATCAATCACCCACATCATGATTAAAAAAATCGGGATAGATGACGCATGTTAGAACGTTTTTTGAAGAGACTTCCTTTTTATAACAAGACCTGGTTTCAATTTATTTTATTTGTAATTAAGCGTTTTGAAGCTGATCGCTGCCGAGAACAAGCTGGCGCTCTCACCTATACGACTCTTTTTGCTGTTGTGCCGATGCTAACAGTATTTTTAGTTATTATTTCTTCAATTAAAGCCTTAGAACCTGCTAGACAACAGTTGCAGCACCTAATTTATAGTAATTTTTTACCTAAAAGCACCATTGCATTTGATAAGGCACTCAATGCTTTTACCGAAAAATCCAGTAATTTAACTGTGATTGGTGTGCTGTTTCTATTTGTCACCACAGTTTTAATGCTGACAACAATTGAAACGGCCTTTAATCGCATATGGAGAGTAAAAGAAACTCGTAGCGGCATTGTAGGCTTTATGCGCTACTGGACCATTATTTCGCTTGGTCCCATTATTTTAGGCAGCGCATTTGTTATTTCATCAACCGTTGCATCAATGAACTTATTAAGTAATAACTTCACGGGTTATCAACTTGATGGTGCATTTCTACTTTGGCTTATTTCTTTTGTTCTTACTGTTTTGGGATTCTTTATTTTATATTGGACCATTCCCAACCGCACAGTTCCCTTATTTTCAGCAGCAATTGCCGCGTGTTTGAGTGCTGTATTGTTTGAAATACTTAAGAATTTATTCAGCTTTTTGATGTCGAACTTCACCAGTTATGAAATCATATATGGTGCATTTGCAGCAGTACCTATTTTCTTATTATGGGTATTCTTATCTTGGAATATTGTATTACTCGGTGTCGAGGTGAGTTTTGCCCTTACCGCTTTTCATTCAGGCAAAGAACAAAAAAGACATCCAGTACTCATGCTACTCGATATTTTAGAATTATTTTATAAAAAGCAAAAACTTGGTGAAAGTGTAAATGATAAAGAAGCATTAGAAATTTTAGGCCGTGGCGAAATTGGCCGGTGGCCCGCTTATGTTGTCTTACTCGAAGAGCAAAATTTGGTTAAACGCACAGATAAAGATGAATATGTTTTAGTCCGTAATTTATCTCAAGTCGACTTTTGGAGTTTCTTTACCGCATTACCTTATCCACTTCCATTACGCCCAGATGTATTAAATGTGCATGATGATGACGAATGGATGGAAAAAATCGGCCCAGCTTTAGTTGAGTCCAATGACTATTTGGCAGCTAAACTCTCTATTCCACTTTCAACAATTTTTGAAGAGAAATAGAAAATAAGATTATTTATTCATATAAAAATCTTCTATATCCAGACAATAAAAAACCCTATTATCAGTTCAATAATAGGGTTCAAAACTTAGCGATTTAAATCAAATTATGCTTTAACAAAGGTTTCCCAAACAAAATCTTGAGTAGCACCTTTCAAAGTCATTTTTAGCTGATCACCAGCATGCAGTGGCCCCACTCCTGCTGGCGTACCCGTCATAATGACATCGCCTGATTCAAGTGAAAACACCTGATTAATATCAGTTAAAAGTTCGCCAATAGTAAACATTAACAGTGCAGTATTACCATCTTGACGCAATTCATCATTAATATGGAAAGTGAATTTGGTCTCTTCCCAATTGGTAATTTCACTTACATCTACCCAGTCCGCAAGTACACATGAACCATCAAATGCTTTTGCTCTTTCCCAAGGCTGACCTTTATCTTTTAATTCATTTTGCATATCACGCAAAGTTAAATCTAACCCTAAAGTTACAGCACCAATAGCTTGCAATACTTTTTGCGGATCAGTTTCGCCTTTTAGTGGCTTATCAATACGCAAAACAAATTCGCATTCGAAATGGCAACTACCCCAAGATGGATTCCACGAAATACCTTCATCTAAACCAATCAAACTACTTGGTGGCTTGATAAACAATACTGGTCGTCCCGGCATTGCATTGTTCAGCTCTTTTACATGATCAGCATAACTTCTGCCCACACAAACGATTTTTGAAGGACGTGTTTTCATGAGGCTTCCTTTATTGTTGCGACTAATAATTCTAATAACTTATTTCTTAAATGTATTTTCAAATACAGTTTGATCTGAAACTTGAGCAAAGGCACGTTTCGGTACAATAATGACCGTTTTGTTTTTTAACTCAAGCATATAAGTCAGTTTACCCTTAGCAAAAGTCTGCACATCGCCATACTGTACGACTTGTTTACGACCAGCAGCATAGAGTTCAAAATAATCTTGGTATAAATCGATCCCTTGCTCACTCTTACCAAATTGATAACGTACAAACTGACGCTTGAACATCATAGGTAAAAGCCAATAGCGCATTAGACCTTGCATAATCAGGAAAAAAACACCCAAAGCAACATAGTAGCGACCAACGCCTGATAAGCCTAAATAAAAACCCCAAATAACAATTGCAATACTAATAACAGGGGTTAAAAAACGTGTGAATTGTTTCTTTCCGAATGTCACCAAGCCAAACCCGTCTTGAGACTCTTCTAAATTTAAATAATAACGTAAAGATAAAGCGCTTTTTTGCTCGGTCATCACTATGTGTCAATATTGAATAAATCGAAACTATTAGAGCATATTCATCTACGCTTTAAAATGAATCAAAAGTGATTTTTTATTTTTGCTCACACGATAAAGCTTTCATTCGTACAAGTTGTTTACTCGTTTCATATATAGAACGTAGATTCATATTTATAAGGCTTATTTCATATTCTTAAATTTATAGAATGTTTCTATTGTCTCTTTAGTGGAATCCGTCATGTCTTTCTTTGCAAAACTATTTGGCTTAAATCAAAAAACGACAGCTCAAGAAGATGTGGCTTTAAAAGCCGCTCAAGAGCTAAAATCTTCAAATGAAACTTCTTTTATAGAACTCATTAAAAACCGCCGCTCTATTTATGCAATTGGAAATAACTTAAACCAATCAAATAGTGAAATTGAAAAGTTAATTCAAGAAGCAATCAAACATAGCCCTTCTGCATTTAACTCTCAATCATCTCGCGCTGTTATTTTATTTGGACAATCACATCAAAAATTCTGGGATATAGTTCTAGAAGTTTTAAAAAGTATTATCCCAGCTGAAGCTGTATCTGGAACAGAACAAAAAATTCAAAGTTTTGCCGCTGGTGCAGGCACAGTTTTGTTTTATGAAGATCAGAACGTAGTTAAAGGCTTACAAGAACAGTTTGAAGCTTATGCTGATAATTTTCCAATCTGGTCTGAGCACTCAACAGCAATCGCTCAATTTGCAGTTTGGAACGTATTAGCTGAACAAGGTGTTGGTGCTTCATTGCAACACTACAACCCAATTATTGATGAGAAAATTAATGCTGCTTTCAATATCCCAGCTGAGTGGAAGCTAAGAGCTCAGTTAGTTTTTGGTTCTATTGAAGGTAACGCGGGTGAAAAAGCCTTTATTGACGATGCAAGCCGTTTTAAAACATTCGGCTAATAGATAATCCTTGAATCTAGATCTTTTTAAAGCTGGTTGTCATGTGCACCAGCTTTTTTATTAGAATCATAAAAAATAGATACAAAAAAACCGCTATATATAGCGGTTAATTCTTCAAGTGGTGCGCTCAGAGAGATTCGAACTCCCGACCCCTTAGTTCGTAGCCAAGTGCTCTATCCAGCTGAGCTATGAGCGCGTACTTGATGGAGGGCATTATACGCAGTTTTTCTATTTTAGAAAGGACTTTTTCATCTTTTTGTCATCAAGCGTCTAGTTCTTAGCCATAACAAAATATCTTGGTAGCCTAGCTTTCCCAAAAAGGGGAATTTCTTGTCCATAAAATGTATTTGAAATATTTTTTTTCAATTAAAGTTGCCCCCTTCTTTTATCCAATTTGGACATTTTGACCAAATTGACAGAGTCAAAAGCCTAGTTTTTTAGTCAGGATTATATAAATAATATATTTCTCCTTATGCAAAATTATTTTTATAAATAAAACTATTTAGCACTAATAATTATAAAAATAATAAAAAATGGGGGAAAATACATTCATCTTTAAAGCATATATTATAAAAAAAATTATTATTTTTATGTCTAAATCAGAATGAATATCTAATTGTCAAAATATTATAAGTATCAAATTATTTGAGTAGAAATATGGATTGACACTTTTTGAGATCTACCCAATACTAAATTTTAATTATTGAGAAACATATCTCAATAATTGCCTAACGCAATAAATAAATACTTACTTAAAAATACATAAATATACAGGAAATAGACCATCATGTTCTTACTGAAAACTCTCGTATCTTCAATAACAAAAGTTACTCAGGACTTGAGTAATGTTGTATCAGTGAATCCTGTTGTAAACACAGGTTCTACTGTTAATGTAAACGTTTCCGATATAAATATTGCTACTGGAAATGTTTCAACATCAGGCTTACTTTCTAATGTTGTTTCAACTGTAACCAATACCGTTTCTCAGACAACAGGCTTAGTCTCTGGTGTAGTGGGTACCGTAACAGGTGCTGTTGGTGGTGTAACTGGTGGCGCTACTAGCGGCAATCCAGTCGGTGCAGTAACCGACATCCTTGGCGGTGTGACTGGCGCTATCGGTGGTGTAACTGGTGGTGCTACTGGCAGTAACCCACTTGGTGTAGTAACTAATGTTATCGGCAGTGTAACCGGCGCTATCGGTGGCGTGACAGGTGGTGCTACTGGTGGTAATCCAGTGGGTACCGTAACTGACATTATTGGCGGTGTGACAGGCGGTATTATTGGTGGTGGTACATCACCTATTTCCCCAGTTGTTGATGTGGTTCAAGGCGGCATCGATGTTCTTCAAGGTGTGGAAAGCCTAAAAACCAGCATTATTAATACAGGAATTAATACTGTTGCAGACACTGTAGTTGGTGTACTTCCTCAAACTGAGCACCCTGTTACTGATATTGCTCACCTCGGCACTTTAACTTTCGAAACATCTCGCGACACTGTAAATGGTGCGCTTGAGGTTGTATCTGATTTAGTAGGTGGCGATATTCAAGGCGCTACCCAATCTGCAACTGGTATTGTCAACACGCTCATTACCAATGGCACAACTGCGACTGGTATTTTAACTGACATTCTTGGCGGTGTGACTGGTGCTATTGGTGGTGTGACTGGTGGCGTAACTGGTGGTAATCCGCTTGGTACTGTTACTGACATTATCGGTGGTGTGACTGGCGGCGTAACTGGTGGTAATCCGCTTGGTACTGTTACTGATATTATCGGTGGTGTGACTGGCGGCGTAACTGGTGGTAATCCACTTGGTACTGTTACTGACATCATCGGTGGTGTGACTGGCGGTATTATTGGTGGTGGTACATCACCTATTTCCCCAGTTGTTGATGTGGTTCAAGGCGGCATCGATGTTCTTCAAGGTGTCGAAAGCCTAAAAACCAGCATTATTAATACAGGAATTAATACTGTTGCAGACACTGTAGTTGGTGTACTTCCTCAAACTGAACACCCTGTTACTGATATTGCTCACCTCGGCACTTTAACTTTCGAAACATCTCGCGACACTGTAAATGGTGCGCTTGAGGTTGTATCTGATTTAGTGGGCGGTAATATCCAAGGCGCTACTGATCATGCAACTGGTATCGTCAACACACTCATTACCAATGGCACAACTGCGACTGGTATTTTAACTGACATTCTTGGCGGTGTGACTGGTGCTATTGGTGGTGTGACTGGTGGCGTAACTGGCGGTAATCCGCTTGGCACAGTGACTGACATCATCGGTGGAGTTACTGGCGGCGTAACTGGTGGTAATCCGCTTGGCACAGTGACTGACATCATCGGTGGAGTTACTGGCGGCGTAACTGGTGGTAATCCACTTGGCACAGTGACTGACATCATCGGTGGCGTGGCAGGTGGTGTTACTGGCGGTAATCCGCTTGGGACCGTTACTGATATCATCGGTGGTGTGACTGGCGGCGTAACTGGTGGTAATCCACTTGGCACAGTGACTGACATTATCGGTGGTGTAACTGGCGGTATTATTGGTGGTGGCACTTCTCCTATTTCTCCAGTAATTGATGTGGTTCAAGGCGGCATCGATGTTCTTCAAGGTGTCGAAAGCCTAAAAACCAGCATTATTAATACAGGAATTAATACTGTTGCAGACACTGTAGTTGGTGTACTTCCTCAAACTGAACACCCTGTTACTGATATTGCTCACCTCGGCACTTTAACTTTCGAAACATCTCGCGACACTGTAAATGGTGCGCTTGAGGTTGTATCTGATTTAGTGGGCGGTAATATCCAAGGTGCAACTGATCATGCAACTGGTATTGTCAACACGCTCATTACCAATGGCACAACTGCGACTGGTATTTTAACTGACATCCTTGGTGGTGCGACTGGCGCTATTGGTGGTGTGACTGGTGGTGTTGGAGGTGACAGTCCTCTTGGTACTGTTACTGACATTATTGGTGGATTAACTGGTGGTAATCCACTTGGCACAGTGACTGACATCATTGGCGGTGTAACTGGTGGCGCTGCTGGCAGCAACCCTATTGGTGTCGTAACAGATATCGTAGGTAGCTTAACTGGTGGTGTAACTGGTACTGGTGGCACAGACGTTATTTCTAACTTATTAGGTGGAGTAACTGGCGGCAATGTAGGTGGAGTCACTTCTACAGTATCGAGCGTAACAAACACGGTTCATACTCTAGTACCTCAGTCATTACTTACTGACCACTTCTTAGATAATACTTTACATACAGTTTAATAATCTCCAAGAAAGCCACTAATAAAGTGGCTTTCTTCTTAAATATATTTTTAAATATTAATTAATATTAATTCATTTCTTGCCATCTATAATATTTCTTATGTGCTAGCTCTAACATTGCATAATCATTAGGAGTATCACCATAAGCATAAATTGTAGAATACTGGGTTAAATCGTATTTATTTTTTATTCTATTTACTTTTTCTAAATAACCACAATCACCATCAACAAAATTACCAGTTAAAATACCATTATCTATTTCAAGTTGATTACAGATAACATCCAAATCTAAAGACTGACACCAACTTTCTAAATAAACACCCAATGAAGCGGATACCACAACAACCTGATCTCCTTGCTGTTTATGCCAGTGAATACGTTCTAAAGCATTTTCACGAATACAGGTAGGAATTACCGTTTTAGCAAACTCTTGTCCCACATATTTTAGGGAATCTGCATCGTAGCCTATATATCCCACCTGACAAAGCTTAGTTCGTATGGTTTTATCGGTTACCCATCCAAACTTATAGCCTGCGATATAAGGTGCAAGTCGAATACCACCTAGTATTTGAGTTTTTCTGCTCAAAGAAAATTTAAGGAACAAACTGAAAGTATCGTTATGGGTGATCGTGCCATCAAAATCAAATAAAGCCAGATTCATTTATCGTTATCTCTAATATAATTAAAAGTTATAAATTTAAATTTTTAAAAAATTACTAAACAGCAGACACAAAAAAACCGCTATAAAAGCGGTTAATTCTTCAAGTTGGTGCGCTCAGAGAGATTCGAACTCCCGACCCCTTAGTTCGTAGCCAAGTGCTCTATCCAGCTGAGCTATGAGCGCGTAACTTGTGTGCCTTTCAGCGATTCGTTCTGTTTTACTTGGTGCGCTCAGAGAGATTCGAACTCCCGACCCCTTAGTTCGTAGCCAAGTGCTCTATCCAGCTGAGCTATGAGCGCATTAAGTAAATGGCGGTGAGAGAGGGATTCGAACCCTCGATACCAGTAATAGGTATGCTTCCTTAGCAGGGAAGTGATTTCAGCCACTCATCCACCTCACCGGAACGAGCCGCCATAATACAAACTAAAACCCTATTGTTCAAGTCATCATACTGAAATTTTCTTATTTTTTCGTTCAATGAATTATTTTTTAAGCAATTTCCTTATTATTTTCGTCTTTTTCGATCAAACGCTTGTTAAGATAGATATTATTTCTTCATTAAAATACAGTAGTGCATAACACATTATTGCAAACCTAAACGTGCAGTTCGGGTCTGCATGGCTTATGCTAAACTTATCTGCCAAGCGTGAAATCAAAAGACATGACAAAAAACTGGGCTGATCCCGAAGCGAAAGCTGAAGCTGAACGTTATGACAATCCTATTCCAAGCCGTACTCTAATATTAGATACGTTGGAACAATTGCAAACACCGCAATCTCATGCAGAACTTGTTGACCATTTTCATATTCAAGACCAAAAAAGTATCGAAGCTTTAAGCCATCGCTTAAGTGCAATGGTTCGTGATGGTCAAATCATGAAAGACGGGTTCAAGTTTCAGTTAGTGACAGACCAACCAACTTATGAAGCGACCGTCTATATTAATAGTAAAGGTTTAGGCACCGCACATATTGATGGTCAAGATGATCTTTTACTTCCTGAGCGTGAGTTACGTTTAGTCTTTAATGGTGATCGAGTCCGAGTTCGGCAGACCTCAGTAGACCGAAAAGGTAAACCGTGGGGGTTCATTACCGAGGTTCTACAACATCGTGTAAAACAGTTAATTGGTAAATTATCGGTACATGAAGGTGAATACTTTATTCAACCTAATAATCCAAATCAGCACCAACCTATTCCATTAGAAAAAGAATTAGTTGCACATGCCAAAGCGAATGTTGGTGATATGCTTCGTGTTGCCATAGATACCTACCCAACCCGTGAAGAGTTTGCAACGGCGCATATTATTCAATCTATGGCAGATAAAGCGGATACTGAAATTATTATTCCGCAGACTATTCTTGAGTTTGGCTTACCTTACGAATTTCCAGATGAAGTTATAAAAGAAGCTGAAAGTTTTAAAGAACCTTCTGCACAAGACCGTGAAGGACGAGTTGATTTAAGAGATTTAGCGCTCGTCACAATCGATGGTGAAGATGCTCGAGATTTCGATGATGCCGTGTATGCAGAAAAACGTCCAGGTGGTGGTTATCGCGTTGTCGTAGCAATTGCCGATGTCAGCCATTATGTACGTTTAGACTCAGCTCTGAATGAAGAAGCAGAAGAACGTGGTACTTCGGTTTACTTCCCGCACTTTGTATTACCAATGCTACCAGAAGCATTATCAAATGGATTGTGTTCACTTAACCCGCACGTAGACCGTTTATGTATGGTCTGTGACCTAAAACTCTCGCGTACTGGTCGTGTAACGGGTTATGAGTTTTATCCATCTGTGATGCACTCAAAAGCACGTTTGACCTATACACAGGTAGCACAATACTTTGATGGCGCAACAGATGCGATTCCAAAAGATCGTGATATTCACAAATCGCTAAATACGCTTTTCCAGCTTTATCAAATTCTGAAAAATTTACGTGCTGATCGTCATGCAATGGAATTTGAAACCATTGAAACGTACATGACTTTTGATGAGCTAGGTGGAATTAAAGAAATTTTGCCTCGTACACGTAATGAAGCACATAAGCTTATTGAAGAATGTATGTTACTTGCTAACGTCGCCGCGGCTGAATATGCATTAGAACATGATGTTCCAATGTTATATCGCGTACACGAAGCGCCTGAGTTCTCACGTATTCAGAAAGTAAAAGATTTTGTTAAACTTCTTGGCTTACCTTTCCCAGATCAACCAACCCAAGCAGATTATCAAAAAGTTATTGAGGCAACTAAAGACCGTATTGATGCGCCAAGCATTCATGCCGTGTTATTACGCTCAATGATGCAAGCTTACTATGGTGCCAAAAATGCCGGTCATTATGGTTTAGCTTATGAAGCTTATACGCACTTCACATCACCAATTCGCCGCTACCCAGACTTATTGTTACATCGCGCAATTAAAGCCCATTTGAAACAAAAGCCTTATCCGCTTTCTGGTGCAGCTTTAGATGATGCTGGTGAACATTTCTCTCAAACCGAGCGCCGTGCTGATGAAGCATCTCGTAGTGTAACGACTTGGTTGAAGTGTCACTATATGCAACAGCACTTAGGTGATGAATTCATTGGTATAGTGAGTGCTGTCACTGAATTTGGTCTATTCGTTACTCTTAAAGACCTCTATATTGATGGCATGATTCATATTAGCCAGCTCGGCGACGACTTCTTTATTTATGATCAAGCAAGTCAAAACCTTATTGGACAAAATCGTGGTCAGGTCTTCGGTTTAGGTGATGAAGTTAAAATTCAGGTTGCTGGTGTAAATCTGGAAGAACGTAAGATCGATTTCCAACTTATTCAGCAAGTGACCCATGCTGGACGAGTAGTTCGTAGTCGTGCCCCACGTACAACCAGAACAGCGACGACACAAGCAACTGAAGAAGTTTTTGGTAAACCATCTACTACTTCAAATGATGGCGAAAAACCTGTCCGTAAAAAGAAGGAAAAAGGTAAACCAAGTTCATATACTAAAAAATCTGGTAAAAAAACCACTACGAAAGCAGAGGCCAAGCCAGAAAAAGTAAAGAAAAAAGCGAAACCAAAAAAGAAAAAGTCGAATGCCAAGTCTAAGGCTGACTAATTCATAGGTGTTTCTATTCTTTGTTATTAAGCTCCCAAACATGGGGGCTTAATATTTTTAGAACGTTTATTTTCAATTTAAGCTTGATTTCCTGCCTAACAATACCTACATCTAATACTATGTTTAAAAAATAATGTGGCTATTAGCAATGACTTTACAGCAAGCGACTCTACCTACTCCCCGCTTTGACCAAATTACATTAGATAATTTAAAACAAGATATTCAACAAGCGATTCAAGCAGGACAAGAGTTCTTAAACACACTTACAGCTGCACCTTCTGACACAGACCAGCAACTTGCTGTACTTGAACAAATTGATACCCTTGAAAATAATCTCAGTGAATCATGGGGTGTTTTATCGCATTTAAATGCAGTGATGAGTAATACTGAAACTAGAGAAGTCTATCAATCACTCTTACCCGCTTTAAGTGAATATTACACTCAGCTTGGCCAACACACGGCGCTGTACCAGACTTATCAACACATTCATGATGGTCAGAGCTATTCAACGCTAAGTCCTGCTCAACAAAGTGCCATCCGTCTCGCATTACGTGACTTCAAACTTTCTGGCGTTGCTTTAGAAGGTGAAGAGAAAAAACGCTACGCAGAGATTTCTGCACGACTTTCACAGCTTTCTTCTGACTTCTCAAACCATGTACTTGATGCGACACAGGCCTACTTTAAACCACTTACAGAAGACCAGCTAAAAGGTCTTCCAGAAAGCAATGTTGAGTTACTAAAGCAGTACGGTAAACAGCGCGAGCTTGACCAAGCAGTAGCAACTTTAGATTTCCCAGCTTATTTTGCAGTCATGACCTATGCAGATGACCGTGCATTACGCGAAGAGCTTTATAAAGCTTATGTCACTCGTGCATCAGATCAGTCTGAACAAACAGAATTTGATAACAGCAAAATTATGGAAGAAATCTTGAGCCTTCGCCAAGAAATGGCAAAACTACTTGGTTTCAATAACTACGCTGAATATTCTCTTGCTAGCAAAATGGCTCCTGATGTCAAAACAGTTCACGACTTTTTAGCCGACTTAGCTGAGCATGCACGTACCCCTGCTCTCCAAGAAGTTGCTGAGCTACAAGCAATTGCCAAACAAGATGGGATTGATGAACTCAAACCTTGGGATACGACTTACTATTCTGAAAAGCTTAAACAACAACAGTTCAACTTATCTCAAGAAGCATTAAAACCTTACTTCCCTGCTCCGAAAGTCATTCAGGGCTTATTCCAGATTGTTCAGCGCCTATACGGTATTAACATTGTTGAACGTGAAGCTCCGGTTTGGCATCCGGATGCACGCTATTTTGAATTAGAAGACCAAGGCCAAGTAGTTGGTGGGTTCTTCTTTGATTTATATGCACGTACCGGTAAACGCGGCGGCGCATGGATGAGTGGTTTCCGCTCACGTATGCAAACTGTTCATGGTTTACAAAAACCAATTTGCTATATGGTATGTAACTTCACTCCACCTGTAGGCAATCAGCCAGCCTTACTGACTCATGATGAAGTCATCACACTGTTCCACGAATTTGGACATGGCTTACACCATATGTTAACTGAAGTAGACAATATCTCGGTTGCAGGTACTCACGGCGTTGCTTGGGATGCAGTCGAGTTACCAAGCCAGTTTATGGAGTTCTGGTCATGGGACAAAGAAAGCCTTGATGTTTTAAGTGAGCATATTGAGAGCAAGCAGACCTTACCTCAAGAGTTACTCGATGCATTATTAAATGCACGTTTCTTCCAGTCTGGCATGCAAACTTTACGTCAACTTGAATTTGCACTATTTGACTTAACTATTCACACCAAGACTCCTGCGTTGAATAGTGAGCAAATTCAGCAGACTTTAAATGACATTCGCAAACAGTACGCAGTAGTTCCAACTGTCGACTACAACCGCTTCCAACATAGCTTTAGTCATATTTTTGCAGGCGGTTACGCAGCGGGTTACTACTCTTACAAGTGGGCAGAAGTTTTAGCGAGCGATGCATTTGACCGCTTTGAACATGAAGGTATTTTCAACACTCAAACAGGTAAAGAATTCCGTCAAGCAATTTTAGCTGTGGGTGGGAAAGACACTGCTCTTGAAGCATTTGTCAATTTCCGTGGTCGTGAACCAAAAATTGATGCGTTGTTACGTCATCAAGGTTGGACGAACGACAACAAAACCGCTTAAACTATGGGCCTAAATTGATCGTGTGGTTAGGGTGATAAAGATGAAAAAACGTTTCATTGCTGGGGCTAAATGTCCAAAATGTGAAGCCATAGATCGAATTGTCATGCTAACCACCGCTGAAGACGAATGGATTGAATGTATCGAATGCGGTTATAGCGAAAATCGTCCGACTCATATTGATGAGCCAGAAACACCTGCTATACCTGATGAAGTTGGAGTAATACAGTTCAAGCCTCGTCGTTCTGACTAAAGGTCTTAAACATGCCACTACAAAGAAAACAAAACTCAAAACTCTTGTGGATTTTAATTGGGGGCTTAAGCATTCTTGTAGTGCTTTTTTTCGCAGCACAATGGTTTTTCAAAAAAACCGAATCGTCAGCACCAATGGTTGATCCTCAACCTGTCTCGACACCTGCACCTCAAAAAACTACAAAACCATCTGCAAGTTCTGAGCCTGTCGCTCAAACACAAACAGCTAACTCGCAACAACTTGTAAATGAAGATGTGCTCAAACAACCTGTCCCGGCTCAAGAGTCTTTAGCAAAAGAAGAAGTGTCTAAACTCAACGACATTCATCATCAGCTGCAAGATCAGGAAGAGACACTAAAAGCTCAACATGCTGATGCAGATCAACTGATTAAGCTAAAAGAAGAGCAAGTGAAGCTCCTCGAGGCTCAGGTTAAACAACAATAGTATTTGTTTAACTCTAAGTATGATGCAAAAAAGCTAGTTCATACGGAGCTAGCTTTTTTATTTATTAAGAATTTATCTACTCAAAATAACTCCGACATAAAAAAACACCCTCTTAAAGAGAGTGTTTTTGCTCAGCTTATATTTTTAAATTACTTGTACCAACCAAATAGTTTCAGTACTAATGGAGCATAAGTGACTAATACCAATGATGAGAACAAGACAATAATTGGTAATAACCAACGTTCATATCGGTAGTAGAAACTTGTATATTTCTCTTTGGCTTCTGCATCGGCAGCATTTACCTCATCATCACCAACGGATAACCGCGTGAGTAGATGGTTCAAGGCAACTGGTGGTGTTACATAACCAAACTCGAATGCAACCAATACAATCATCCAGAAGTGAATTGGGTGAATACCATTTTCGTAGGCTACAGGAGCAATCGTTGCTGCTACTAAAATTACAGCACCAAATGGATCTGTACACATACCAATAATGGCAAGTAGTAATGCAATAAATGCGAGCGAAATATAAATATTACCTAAATGGGTCGGCAACATTTCAACAATTTCAGTACGCTCGATTAAACCACCCACACTTGCAGACAACGCCATTAAAATAATAAGCGCACCAATATGTCCAACTGTTTCTGATGTTGCAAAACGTAATGCACCACCAAAACCTAGACGGAACTGTGAACTATGTGGATCGTGTGACTGTAAGAATGGAGATTTTTTCTCATGTTCACGAACAATTGCTTCATGAATATTTAAGGCTGGTGCCTCTTTAGGCATAACCATTTTATCGTACAAGATCATCGCAATGAGCACGAGAGGCAGAATCACTGGTGCAGTAAATTCGTTCATTCCTGTATCTAATGCATATTTATAAAATGCAAGAACAACCACAGTGATCAAGATGTATGGAATAACAGGTACAAAAGCACGTGCCATACCAGGAAGTGCTACTTTCGGTGAGTTCACGCGGAACTTCTCTTCTGCCAAGAAAAGAGAGACACCCAAGAAAATAAATGCAGTTAACCAGAAGACATAAATACCATGTCCAAATAACTCATCAGACGTAACATGACGACTATCCAACATCGCAATTAGAACGACCAAAAGGCAAGGACGTACTACTACACCTAGCGAACCAGACATTGCAGATACAGCGAGTGCATACTGACGGCGAGCGCCTGCATTCCAGACTTCTTTATAAATAATCGCACCGGCTGCGATAACGAAAATTCCAGAAGCACCTGTATAGGCAGTTGGTACAGCAGCAGCAATCAAAATTAACCAAGTTAAAGTTTCTGGTGCCAAGTTCCATGGACGAAGTACGTTTAGGAACAAGTCCATTACACGTGTTTGCGTGAGCAACATACCTGCCCAAATAAACAAGGCAAGGTTTAAGAAAATGCCCGAGAACTCTACCAACTGACCAAGGTAAATCCCTTGCCCCATTGGATAGTCCATAAAGAACGTGAATGCAACACCTGTAATCACAGCCATATATGCATACAAAGGCACACATAATAAAGCTAAGCCAATATTGCCACCCTCACGTTTTGCTGGTGGGGAAACAAATAGCTGATAAAGACTAATTAAGGTAAGGACGACAAATAAAATCATCCATAACCAGTAAATAATGATTGTTTCATGAGTTGGAGAAACCCCTGAATTAATCACAGAACGGTACTGGCTAATTACTGAAGAACTAAGCAATGCATTACCAAGCAACATAAAGAAGGCATACACTTTGTAGTCCAGCTTGGTTGCAGGGTTACGTAAACCAATATGGTGGAACTTCAACGATGCAGTAATCGCTGAGATTAAGACCATAAAGACTAGTAAAATTGCGCGGTTCTCTGTACCAAATTTAAATATGCCAAAGAAACCCGTTTCAATCGTACGATATGTACGTACCCCTGGATTTGCTTCAATATATTTAATGGTTTTATCGTAAGCCAGATATTTATCTTCACATTGCTGCTGTGCTGCTTGTAAGGATGCACGGACATCACTTTCTGAGGCAGCACCAAAGAAGCTTGCGAAATCATCAGATGCATTCGCTTTCATTTGCTCTTTTACTTGAGCATCAATATTTGGATGTCGATCACAAGACGGCTTTTCAGGCTCCGCACGCAAAAATGAATATTGCATGCCTATAGCAGGGTCACCATAAAGACGTTCCCCGATACGTAATAATTGTCCGTGGATCATTTCCCCGGTACCAATTATGAGCGTCATTAATAGTAAAATGAGGATCACGAATGTTGAGATCCATTCGTTCCATATATAACCCAGCAGACCTAATCCAGATCTTTTTTCTTGATATTCTTGCATAAATATTCCAATTTTGTTCTCTCAAACCCCTCATAACAAAGGCTTTGAGTCATGCAATTTCCTTGGTCAGGGGTATCGTCCATTCCCCTTCTACCAATCCCTTTATTCAACGATCAAATTTGCATCAAACTTTATCAATAAAGAATGACTAAAATCTCTTTTTTAACAGTTTGTATTGTCAATCTTTCTATTTGAACCTTTGTATAAGCCAATAGCATCCTCCAAAGATTGCACCGCCTATCGCCCCATATAAATGAGCTTCGGTTAAAACAGGACTCCCTATCAGCTGTGCTGTGCCTGTTTGCCCAAAAGTATTTTCCCACATCAGCTTGGCAATAATTAACCCTAAAACCAGTAATGCAAAACTCCGTTCTTTACGGTATTGCAAATAAACTAAAGCAACAGCCGTATACAGCCCATGGAGTACTCCAGATAGACCGGCATATGCATCGATATAAGGCAAATAAAAATAGAACACCAAACTGATAAAAGGCGGCAAAAGAAAAAGAAGACTTAAGATGTGCCACACTTTGGTATGCGGAAATATGAAGGGCAAACATGCAAATGCCATCATATTTAAAAGAAAATGAATCCAGCCAACATGTACCCAGTGTGCTGTCCACAAACGCCAAAACTCACCGAGTAAGCTTTCGCGCCAATAAATAAAATAGTCTGGAAATACTTGTAGACATGCGGAAACAGAAATGCACCCTGCGACCAAAAGCACTTTTTTATTGAGTACATGATCTTTCATAGCACACTCCTTTTAAAACCGAACCCCTTACGATTAATCAGAAAATACGTAGCAACCGCAAGGAGTTAGTTTCTTCAGATCTGTTTACTGTGCAGGTGCAGAGGTCGAGTCAGCTGGAACTTCTGATGCAGCCCCACCATCAAACAACTCATCCAGTTCTGCTGAACCTTCATTTTTCTCATCCCAGAAATGAGACATACCATTATCACCTGTACGAACACCTGTATGTTCAGTCCAATAACGGTCAGAAATGCCACGGACAATTAAACCCGCCATACTATCGATTAACTTGAAGTTCGGATTGACTGGCTTGTCATCTGCTTGAGATGCTGCATAAGTTTTTAATGCATCACGGATTTTGGCATCGTCACCACTCGCTTGAGCAGCTACAGCGTAGAGTGCATGAGACAAACGGACACCTTTTTGCTCACCGATTTGCACTGACTGCTTTAATGTCTCATACGGGTCTGGTTTACCTTCGTTAGCCCCTGGTAATAAAGTCCAGATCACCGCACGTGTTGCATTTGGTGCTCCCCAGAACTTTTGGTTATCAAGACAAACCATGCCACGTTCTACAATAGCAGCAATATCTTTCGGAACATTGACAGAACCACCTGAGTTAATGTCATTCGTCACCGCTTGAAGACCACTGATCATTCCAAGTAGATATACAGTCTGATCGGTATCACTACGCATAGTTGGACAAGAATCACCTAAATGGTACTTATATTTAGATTCCCAACGATCAGCGAATAATTTATAGCCGGTATATTGTCGCTCTGCAGCAATTGCAGCCCAACGCTTCTGCGCAATACGTGCATCTTGAGCTTCTGTTACTTGTCCTGCTTTTGAAGCGCGCAAATAACGTAACTCCTGTTCTAATGCTTGGTTTTCCGCACATACACCTGAAGCAGCATACATTAAGACAGCAACACGAGTAGGATCTGCACCCATACCTTTAGTCGACATGATTGCAGGAGTTAAGGCACTACCAGTATTACAAACCATTTCAGCATCTTGCATTGCCAAAATAGGTGGAACGACGTGCTTTTCCGTAAAACCTAAAGCAACATTTGCTCCGCTTTTCACGACGTATGAACAACCTGATAAAACTGAAGCTGCAAGAAAACTCATCGCCAAACCTTGGCTTATTTTTTGGACTTTAGACATCTTCCTGTCCTCGATGTAATTTGTTTTTTCCTTTTCAGATGTACATTAGCAGATGCATATCTTGAATAAAAGAGTAATTACTCTAATTGTAGCGCTTATACTTTGACACACTTCACAGCAGATAAAATTGACAGTTTTTCAGGGAAACAAAAATTTTAGGCAAAAAAAAGTAGCATTGCGACGGTTCAGCACATGCTACTTATTAACTGGGATAAGCTTTTAACGGCTTATATTATTGTTGTTCTATATAATCCTTGAGTAAAGTTCCTGCTCTTCCTACTACTACAGCCATAACAACTGCAATTAACAGAAACATCCACATTGAAATCTCCATGAGAGACCTCCTTACTACATTCGCACCCAGTAAAACTGGACACTTGATGAAATTAATCGATTAACCAATTAAACTATTGACTGACCGACGACCTTTGCATCCTCTGTCTCTTAACTTTGCTATAATTAGCTTTATTAAGATGTTCCCTGAGTAAAGTTCCTGCTCTTCCTATCACCACTGCCAGAATGATGGCAATGACCAAGAACGACCATGTTGGCATCTCCATTTGAGACCTCCGACACACTTTACGTTGGTGTTTGTACTTTAACCGATAGAATAATAACCATATTGAGAAATTGTCGGACAATTAGCTTTCTTGCTCTTTTTTCTGTATTTTAACTAGACAATTTACATTTTCCGAAAAGAAATAAATCTTAATTGTTTGATTTTTAAAATTTTTAAATAAATATACAAATGTAGAATTGTCTAACAATTAATAGAATTTTTCTAAGGTTTTAAGTTGTTTCCACTGCGACAAAGGCATTTGATCAAACCAAATCACAGAAGTTAATGTTTCATGCCCTTCAAAATAGACCACTATGAAAATCTGATAATCAATTATTTTTAAAATTTCTACACGAGAAATTGTTTGCTCTGAATGAAAGCTAAGTGACCATAATTTCTGATCTAAATAAGCAATTTGAGTAAGCTGTGGCCGCTTGAAAAAGAAAACAAAACTTATGAATAGTAAACTGACCGTAACCAACCACCAGAGTATTGATAGGAGTTGATAAAATAGAACTGCTAAACTTAAACCAATAAAAAACTGAAATATAATCGAGAAACGACTATATTTCAGTTTAAAATTCAATTGGTTGACCAAAACCAATCAGCCATGTACATAATGCTTTAATTTATGGATGAAATCACGTAATTCAGTACGTGGTGGTTCAGATACTTCCATAAACCAGTCAAGTAAATCAGGATCTTCCTGCTCTACTAATTCAGCAAATAATGCTTTTTCTGCTGGATCTGCCTTTAAGTAATAATTTTTCACATACGGGTCAAAATAGACATCAATTTCCTTTAAACCGCGGCGTGCGCGATAAACTACTTTACGTTCTTCCAAGGTCATTTCTTCAGACATTTATTTCCCCATCTGCGTTGATAGTGCGCCTAGTTTACCTGATCACATAAGAAAGTTCGCTAAAAATATCAAATTGACCAAACTTATCACTTCATAGCTATAAATGAGCATTCATCACATTGTTAGACCTAGTGAGCTTCCCGTATTTTAGACTTATAACATCAAGCCCAAACCAAGGAAGAAATACAATGCAATCTGGTGCTATTCGTCCCATTCCAAATATGTTACCTCGCCATCTATTAAATGAAGAACATGAAGCTTTCCGAGAAACTGTACGCAAGTTTTATGAAAAAGAAGTGGTGCCAAATACTGAAAAATATGAGAAACAACAACATGTGGACCGAGATCTTTGGAATAAAGCGGGTGCGTTAGGTTTACTGTGCACAACCATGCCAGAACAATACGGTGGCTCAGGTGTAGACCGTCTATACAGTATGATTCTTATTGAAGAACAAGCCTATGCCATGGACTCAAGTACAGGTTTCTCGCTGCATTCCGATATTGTCGCCAACTATATCAATAACTTTGGAAATGAAGAACAAAAGCAAAAATGGCTCCCTAAGATGGCGACTGGTGAAACAGTGACCGCAATTGCCATGACAGAACCAGGAACGGGTTCAGATTTACAAGCTGTTCGAACAACAGCCGTTCTTGATGGCAATGAATATGTCATTAATGGTTCAAAAATATTTATTACCAATGGCTATTTGTGCGATATGGCCATCGTGGTCTGTAAAACAGGTAACAGCGATAAAGGCTCTGCCAATTTATCACTTATTATTGTGGAAGCTGACCGTGCCGGTTTTACTAAAGGTAAGCCACTCAACAAAATTGGCATGAAAGGTCAAGATACATGTGAACTCTTCTTCGATAACGTTCGTGTTCCTAAAGAAAATCTTTTAGGCATGGAAGGTATGGGCTTTATTATGCTCATGAAAGAATTAGCATGGGAGCGTATGTTGGTTGCAATTATCTGCCAAGCTGGTGCAGAAGCAGCATTTGCACATACTGTTCAATATACAAAAGATCGTAAAGCATTTGGCAAGCCAATTAGTGCTTTCCAGAATACACGCTTCAAACTAGCAGAATTACGTACAGAAATTGATTTCTGTCGTACCTATTTAGATCGTTGTATGGAATTACAACTTGATGAAAAATTAAGTGTCGAAGCTGCCGCTGCCGCAAAATATAAAATTTCTGATATGTTTTCAAAAGTGGTTGATGAATGTCTCCAATTACATGGAGGCTATGGTTACATGCTGGAATATCCAATTGCTCGTGCTTATATTGATCACCGAGCAAACCGTATTTATGCAGGCACCAATGAAATTATGAAAGAGTTAATTTCCAGAACACTTTAATACCATACATAAAAAAGGAGGCCATCTGCCTCCTTTTTTATTTCAAATCTTAAGACACTAGCTTTGGCTTACGTGTATTTACATCTGAATGTTTATGGAAATGAAGAATACCATCATCGAACTTAGCATTTTGTAATGACTTTCTATCTTCAAGATAGTTATTGGTTACTTGCCATGGAGCATGCTTACCTTGCTTTGGAAGCTCATGAGCTGCACGACTAATATAGCCAGAAGATAGTTTACCCATCACAGTATCTTCTTCCATTTCATTTTTATTACCCGCTGGAATAACTTCGTCATAGTTATTCTTGTCCATATAGTTTAATAGACGGGAAATATAATCAGCTGCAATATCAACTTTTAATGTCCAAGAGGCATTCACATAGCCAATAATCATGGCCATATTTGGAATATCACTTAGCATAATACCATTGTAAAGCATATGTTCTGAGGAGTTGATTGGCTTACCATCAACTTTAGCTTGAACACCACCCATAATTTGGACTTGTAAACCAGTTGCAGATACTATGATATCGGCATCAAGGTGTTTACCAGACTTTAATTGAATACCAGTCTCTGTAAATTTCTCAATCTGATCAGTTTCAACACTCGCCTTACCTTCACGAAGAATCTTAAATAGATCACCATCAGGTACTACACATAAACGCTGATCCCAAGGATTATAAGAAGGCGTAAAGTGTTTCATATCTACTTTACCCTTAAGCTGCATTTCAATTGCTTTTAAGAGTAAACGACGAACTGTTTTAGGATGCTTCTGAGACAATGCATAAATTGCGCGTTGCATACCAATATTACGAGCACGGGTAAATTTGTAAGCCGCTTCTTCAGACATAAATCTACGAGTCTTTTCATAGATGAAGTCAATAGAAGGAACAGTTGCAATATACGTCGGCGAACGTTGTAACATCGTCACATGACCTGCTCCACCTTTTGACATTGCAGGAACCAGAGTAATTGCAGTAGCTCCACTACCAATAATTACTACTTTCTTACCTGTATAGTCTAAGTTTTCTGGCCAATGTTGCGGATGAATAAGTTGACCTTTGAAAGCTTCTTGATTTGGGAAAGTCGGCGCATAGCCTTGGTCATAATTATAATAACCTGTACAACCTACAACAAAGTTAGCTACCCAAGTCTGCTGTTTTTTATTGCTATCTTCGACAACAACATTCCACTTCTTAGATGAAGAATCATAATTTGCAGAGAGTACTCGATGACCAAAGTGAATTTTTTCCTTTAACTTAAACTCATCAATCACTTCACCTAAATACCCTTTAATAGAAGCACCATCAGCCAATACATTTGCTTTACGCCATGGTTTAAAGTTAAAACCAAAAGTAGACATATCAGAATCTGAACGAATACCAGGATAACGGAAAAGATCCCAAGTCCCGCCAAAGGATTCACGACGTTCTAAAATTTCAAACTGACGTTGCGGAGAATTTTTAGATAAATGGGCAGCAACTCCGATTCCTGAAATGCCTGCACCAATGATTAAAATATCAACTTGCTTTTCCATTTTATTTTTATACCCATTGTTGAGAATATGACTTTATTAAAACACAATTTTGACAATACACAATGTCAAGTTTGACCGTTTATCCGTTTTTTTATGTCACTTGAGGACATTTTTTTATTTTTATAATTTTCAGAAAATAAAAAAGACCGGCATAAAGCCGGCCTTTTCCGAATAATATCAATTATTCAGCTGAAGTGTTAACTTCACGATCTACAAGCTCAACGTAAGCCATCGGTGCTGCATCACCAGCACGGAAGCCCGCTTTAAGAACACGTAGATAACCGCCGTTACGTTCTTTGTAACGAGGGCCGAGTACGGTAAATAATTTACCTACAGTTGCAGCATTACGAGTACGAGCAAATGCTAAACGACGATTTGCTACAGTATCGTTTTTTGCTAGAGTGATTAAAGGCTCAGCAACACGACGTAATTCTTTAGCTTTAGGCACAGTTGTTTTGATCAACTCGTGTTCAAATAAAGAATTAGCCAAGTTTTGGAACATCGCTTTACGATGGCTGCTTGTACGGCCTAATTTCACACCACTATTACGATGACGCATGGTGATAGTCCTACTTAATTAACGGCTACGATAGGCAAAACGGTCGTCCATACGAAGACTAGCTGGTGGCCAGTTTTCAAGACGCATACCGAGTTGTAAGCCTTTCGATGCCAAAACATCTTTGATCTCTGTTAACGATTTTTTACCAAGGTTAGGAGTTTTTAACAACTCAACTTCAGTACGTTGAACGAGATCACCAATGTAGTAAATATTTTCTGCTTTCAAACAGTTAGCAGAACGAACAGTAAGCTCTAGATCATCTACTGGGCGAAGCAAGATTGGGTCAACTTCTTCACGAGGTTCTTGAGCAACTGGAGTTTGGTCTTTCTGAAGATCAACAAAAATTGCAATTTGTTGTTGCAAGATTGTTGCCGCTTTGCGGATTGCTTCTTCAGGATCAACCGTTCCATTTGTTTCAAGATCGATTACCAGTTTATCTAAATCGGTACGTTGTTCAACACGCGCATTTTCAACGGTGTAAGAAACACGTTTAATTGGGCTATAAGAAGCATCTAATTGCAAACGACCTACAGGACGTGTTTCACCTTCAGGGAAACGAGAATCAGAAGTTTCATAACCACGACCTTGAGAAACTTTCAAGCGCATTTTTAATGAACCTGAAGCACTCAAAGTACCGATTAAATGATCTGGGTTAACCACTTCAACATTATGAGGTAAACGAAGGTCAGCAGCAGTAATATCGCCAGGACCTTGTTTTTCTAATGTTAAATAAGCTTCATTTTGATCGAACAGCTTAATAGACAATCCTTTTAGGTTCAGCAAGAGCTCGACGATGTCCTGCTGCAAGCCTTCTAAAGTACTGTACTCGTGCTCGACACCTTCTATCTCTACTTCAACCACAGCAGCGCCAGGTAAAGAAGACAATAGAATGCGACGTAAAGCATTACCAAGAGTGTGGCCAAAACCACGCTCTAAAGGTTCTAGAATCACTTTTGCCGAGGTCCCGCTAACCGCTTCGACCTTGATCGCTTGCGGAGTTAGAAACTCGTTTGCAGTACGCGTCATTATTGCTACCTCAAGGATTATTTAGAATACAATTCTACAATCAAGCTTTCGTTGATTTCAGCAGGTAAATCAGAACGATCTGGTGCAGCTTTAAACGTACCTTCAAGTTTAGAATGATCAACATCAATCCAAGCTGGAATACCACGTTGAGCAGCTAATTCAATCGCGTTTTTGATACGCAATTGTTGTTTAGCACCTTCGTGAACCGCAATTACATCACCCGCTTTAACTTGAATAGATGCGATGTTTACACGACGACCATTCAAAGTAATGCTACGGTGACTTACTAACTGACGAGCTTCTGCACGTGTAGAACCAAAACCCATGCGATAAACAACGTTATCAAGACGGCTTTCAAGCAATTTCAACAAGTTCTCACCAGTTGCGCCTTTAACACGAGCTGCTTCTTTATAGTAGTTACTAAATTGACGCTCTAACACACCGTAAATACGACGGACTTTTTGTTTTTCACGTAATTGTAGTGAATACTCAGATTGCTTACCACCGCGAGCCTGACCATGTTGACCAGGTGCTTTGTTAGCTTTTTTAGTTTTGACGTCAAATGGTTTAACGCCAGATTTAAGTTGCAGGTCTGTCCCTTCGCGGCGAGAGAGTTTGCATTTTGGACCAATATAACGAGCCATGAATGTTTCTCCTTACACGCGACGTTTTTTAGGTGGACGGCAACCGTTGTGAGGAATTGGAGTCACATCGGTAATGCTGTTAATCTTATAACCCACTGCGCCTAATGCACGAACCGCAGACTCACGACCTGGACCAGGACCTTTTACAAGGACGTCTAGGTTTTTCAAACCGTAATCTAAAGCTGCTTTACCAGCAACTTCAGCAGCTACCTGAGCAGCAAACGGAGTTGATTTACGTGAACCACGGAAGCCTTGTCCACCTGAGGTGGCCCAAGCCAATGCATTACCTTGACGATCGGTAATCGTAACAATGGTGTTATTAAAAGACGCGTGAATGTGTGCAACACCTTCAGAGACGGTACGAGTGACCTTCTTGCGTGTGCGAGTATCTTTAGCCATCTTTTAGCTTCCAGAAATCTTACTTTTTAATCGGTTTGCGCGGACCTTTACGGGTACGTGCGTTAGTTTTGGTGCGTTGACCACGGACAGGCAAGCTGCGACGATGACGAAGGCCACGATAGCAACCTAAATCCATTAAACGTTTAATGTTCATGGAAATTTCGCGACGTAAATCACCTTCGGTAGGAACCTTAGCAACTTCTGCACGAATCGCATCAAGCTGTGCATCGTCCAACTCACGGATCTTAGTAGTCTCAGTAATACCAACTGAAGCTAAGATATTCTTAGCAGTGTGGCGACCGATACCAAAGATATAAGTGAGGGAGATAACAGCATGCTTGTTATCCGGAATGTTTACACCGGCAATACGAGCCATTCACTTTCTCCAAAAAGGCAGTAGAGATAATCAACCGCCCCACAAAAATCTTGAGGGGCGGATATTAACCCAATTCGCCTACTGAAATCAACAGGTCTTGATTAGATTAACCTTGACGCTGCTTATGACGAGGTTCTGCGCTACAAATCACGCGAATAACCCCATTACGACGGATAACTTTACAGCTACCACAAATTTTCTTTACAGAAGCTTGTACTTTCATGATGAAACCTCTAAGTGCGCTTATCCCTTAGGATGAGCAGTCGTTTTTCTCATTAATGTTTGATTGTCATATTGATGAGATGTTAAATGCGCTTGTAGCTGAGCCATAAAGTCCATAACAACAACGACTACGATCAGTAATGAGGTACCACCCAAGTAGAATGGAATACCAAAAGAACTTTGTAGAATCATTGGCATCAAACAAATGACTGTAATATAAATCGCACCAATAAACGTCAAACGATTAAGAATATGATCTAAGTAACGAGCAGTTTGCTCACCTGGGCGAATACCAGGCACATAAGCTCCGCTGCGTTTTAGATTTTCTGATACTTCCTTAGGGCTAAATACTAAAGCCGTATAAAAGTAACAGAAAAAGATAATTAACGCACCAAAGAGCACCAAATACAAAGGCTGTCCAGGCGACAATACCAAAGCTAAATCTTGTAAGCTACGTTTAATTAAACCAGCACTCGGATCTGCACTACCTACCCATTGACCAAGACTTGCTGGGAACAATAGTAAAGAGCTTGCAAAAATCGCAGGAATCACACCAGCCATATTAATTTTTAATGGTAGATGTGTTTGCTGAGCTGTAAATATACGACGCCCTTGCTGCTTCTGCGCATAGTTTACTGGAATACGACGCTGTGCTTTTTCAATAAACACAATCGCAGCCAATACACCAAGAGACAAAAGACCAAAGATAACAAGACCAATTAAACTTGTTTGACCATTATCTACAGATGACACTGATTGCATAATTAACTTAGGCAAACCAGCTACAATACCTGCAAAAATAATCATTGAGATACCATTACCGATACCTCTTTCAGTGATTTGTTCACCTAACCACATTAGGAACATAGTTCCAGCGATAAGTGACGTAACCGCAGGGATATAGAATGCAAGTCCTGTAGACAGAGTAATACCCTGACCAATAAGACCCGCACACATACCTACTGCCTGAACCACTGCAAGTAGTAATGTACCTTGACGCGTATATTGATTAATTTTTCGCTTACCTTGCTCTCCTTCCTTTTTCAAGGCTTCAAGAGAAGGAATCACCGTTGACATTAACTGCACAATAATTGATGCAGAAATATAAGGCATGATCCCTAAAGCAAGAATCGACATTCGCTCTAAAGCACCGCCAGAAAACATATTGAATAGCCCAAGAATAGTTCCTTGGTTTGCATGAAATAAATTTTCTAACGCAGCATTATTAATGCCTGGTACTGGAATATGCGCTCCTAGTCGAAAGACCAGCAATGCACCGATTAGAAAACTCATCCGGCGAATAATTTCACGGTATTTCACATGAAATGGCTGACCTTTCATCATGTTGACATGACCTGAAGAACTAGGAGACATAGACACTCGAGATTACTCCTCGACTTTACCGCCAGCTGCTTCAATTGCAGCTTTAGCGCCTTTAGTCAATGCAACACCTTGAACAGTGAATGCACGAGTGATTTCACCAGAAAGCACGATACGAGCACGAATTTGATCGCGACGAACAACATTCGCAGCTTTTAAAGTTTCAAGGCTAACAATGTCGCCTTCCACTTTAGTTAACTCAGACAAACGTACTTCAGCAGTTTTTAAAGCGATTTGGCTAGTGAAACCGAATTTAGGTAAACGACGATAAATCGCTGTTTGACCACCTTCGAAACCTGGACGAACGCCACCACTTTTACGTGATTTTTGACCTTTGACACCACGGCCACCAGTCTTACCAACGCCAGAACCGATACCACGGCCTAAACGACGGTGTTCACGTTTTGCACCTTCTGCAGGTGCAAGCTCATTTAAACGCAGAGTCATGGCTTATTCCTCTACACTAACCATATAGTAGACTTTGTTGATCATACCGCGGTTAGAAGGCGTATCTTGCACTTCTACAGTATGACCAATACGACGCAGACCTAAACCTTGTAAGCAAAGCTTGTGATTTTTCAAGCGATGTGAAGAAGATTTAGTCTGGGTAACTTTAATCGTTTTCATGATTGATTACCCTTGAATTTCTTCTACTGATTTACCACGTTTCGCAGCGACTTTCTCAGGAGAAGTCATATCACGCAAACCTTTAAAAGTTGCGTTTACTACGTTAGCAGCATTTGTAGAACCATAACATTTAGCAAGTACGTTATGTACACCTGCAGCTTCAAGAACGGCACGCATTGCACCACCAGCGATTACGCCAGTACCTTCTGAAGCAGGTTGCATGTATACACGGCTTGCACCATGACGAGCATTCACAGGGTGTTGTAAAGTAGTACCAGCAAGGTCTACAGTGATCATGTTGCGACGAGCAGCTTCAAGTGCTTTAGAAATAGCAGCAGGAACTTCACGTGCTTTACCACGACCAAAACCAACACGACCATTACCATCACCCACAACAGTTAATGCTGTGAAAGAGAAGATACGACCGCCCTTAACAACTTTGGCTACACGATCAACGGCAACCAGCTTTTCAACAAGACCTTCGTTTTGTTCAACTTTAGCCATGATTAGAACTCCAAGCCGTTTTCACGAGCAGCATCAGCCAAGGCTTTGATACGACCATGATATTTAAAACCAGAACGGTCAAATGCAACTTTAGTTACACCAGCTGCTTTCGCGCGTTCTGCGATTAAAGCACCTACTTTAGTAGCCGCGTCTACATTACCTGTAGTACCGCTACGTAAAGATGCATCCAAAGTTGAAGCTTGCGCTAAAACTTTGCCACCATCTGCTGAAATAACTTGAGCATAGATGTGACGCGGAGTGCGGTTTACACACAAACGAGTCGCACCCAATGCACGAATGTGCAAGCGTGTGCTTTTCGCACGACGCAAACGGGATTGTTTCTTTTCGTTCATAAGAACCTCGCGCCTTATTTCTTCTTAGCTTCTTTACGAAGAATGACTTCATCCGAATAACGAACACCTTTACCTTTATATGGTTCAGGAGCACGGTATGCACGGATTTCTGCCGCTACTTGACCTAACAACTGCTTGTTTGCTGATTTCAAAATGATTTCAGTAGCAGTTGGAGTTTCCGCTGTTACACCTTCTGGTAAAGCGTAGTCAATTGGGTGTGAGTAACCAAGGTTAAGGTTTACAACAGTACCTTTAACCGCAGCTTTATAACCAACACCAACTAGCTGCAACTTACGTTCGAAGCCTTCGCTAACACCTTTTACAAGGTTGTTCAATACAGCGCGAGCAGTACCAGCTTGCATCCAAGCATCTTTCGATTCTTTAACTGGAGCAAGTTGAAGTTTACCTTCTTCCTGTTTTAGCTCGACCAGCGCATGCAGGTTGAAAGACAATGTACCTTTAGTGCCTTTCACTTCGACCTGCCGGCCGTTCTGAGTAACTGCTACACCATTAGGTACAGTTACTGGGGCTTTAGCCACACGAGACATGAGGAATCACCTATTAAGAAACAAAAGCAATAACTTCACCACCAACGCCTGCAGCACGTGCAGCGCGATCAGTCATGATGCCTTTGCTTGTAGAAACAATTGCAATACCTAAACCTTGCTTAACGCTTGGAAGTTTATCTTTACCACGGTATTGGCGAAGACCTGGACGGCTTACGCGCTTAACCATTTCGATAACTGGTTTGCCTTCGAAATATTTTAAAGTAATTGTCAAAGTAGATTTTGTCTCTTCTTGAGCAACTTCTACATTTGAAATATAACCTTCTTGTTGAAGTACGTTTGCAATTGCAACTTTCAACTTAGAAGAAGGCATAGAAACAGTTTGTTTCTTAGCCATTTGTGCGTTACGAACACGTGTTAGCATGTCGGCAACGGTATCTTGCATACTCATTTAGTCGCTCCTTACCAGCTTGCCTTAACAACGCCTGGTACATCACCCTGCATTACTGTGTCACGTAATTTGTTACGGCTTAAACCGAACTTACGGAAGTAACCATGAGGACGACCAGTTAAACCACAACGGTTACGAAGACGTACCGGAGATGCATTACGTGGCAATGCTTGTAACTTTAACATCGCTTCGAAACGCTCTTCTTCACTTGCATTTACGTTTGCAATCGTAGCTTTTAATTCAGCACGTTTTGCAGCGTATTTAGCAACTGTTTTTTCGCGTTTCAATTCGCGATTAATCATACCTTTCTTAGCCATATCGACCTCTTATTTGAACGGGAAGCCGAATGCACGCATAAGCGCACGGCCTTCGTCATCGGTGCGAGCAGTCGTAGTAATAGTAATATCCATACCACGAATACGATCAATCTTGTCGAAATCGATTTCAGGGAAAACGATTTGCTCTTTCAAACCCATTGAGTAGTTACCACGACCATCAAATGATTTCGAAGAGAAACCACGGAAGTCACGGATACGAGGGATTGCGATTGAGATCAAACGGTCCAAGAATTCGTACATTTGGTCGCCACGTAAAGTAACTTTACAACCAATCGGCCAACCATCACGGATTTTGAAACCTGCGATAGATTTACGAGCAAGTGTAATTACTGGTTTTTGACCAGCAATTAATTGCATGTCGACTACAGCGCCATCTAATAATTTCTTATCAGTTGCAGCTGCGCCTACACCCATGTTTAGGGTAATTTTTGTGATGCGTGGAATTTCCATCACGTTCTTAATGCTAAGTTCTTCTTGTAACTTTGCTTTAAGTTCATCGTTGTAACGTGCTTTAAGTCTGGCCATTGCCTTTTCAACCTATTACTTCGCTACCGCCACTGATTCACCATTTGATTTATAAACGCGAGTTTTCACGCCATCAATCACTTGGTAACCAACACGGTCAGCCTTCTGGGTTGTAGCATTTAAAATTGCCACGTTTGAAATATGAAGCGAAGCTTCTTGAGTAACTACACCACCTTCAGCGCCAGTTACACGGTTAGGCTTTTGATGCTTCTTCACTAAGTTAAGGCCTTCAACCTTAACGCGGTCTTCAGAAACAGACAATACAGTACCCTGTTTGCCTTTTTCTTTACCTGCGATCACGATAACTTGATCGCCTTTTTTAATCTTAGCCATGATTGCCTCTTATAGAACTTCAGGAGCCAATGAAATGATTTTCATGAACTGTTCAGTACGAAGTTCACGAGTCACTGGTCCGAAGATACGAGTAGCAATCGGAGCTTTGTTGTTGTTCAAGATAACTGCAGCATTATCATCAAAACGGATCACAGAACCATCTGGACGACGAATGCCGAATTTAGTACGAACTACAACCGCATTCATCACGTCACCTTTTTTAACACGTGCGCGTGGGATTGCTTCTTTTACAGTAACTTTAATAATGTCGCCAACAGAAGCATAACGACGATGTGAACCACCAAGTACTTTAATACATTGTACGCGGCGAGCACCACTGTTGTCTGCTACGTCGAGCATAGTTTCGGTTTGAATCATTGCCCTACTCCAAAACCGAGCATCACCGGTCACAATTTCGAAAGGCTCAAAGAGTACTCGAAATTGACCGATGATGCAACAAGAACGTCGAATTACTCAGCAGCTGCTTCAACTACTTCCACTAAAGTCCAAGCTTTAGTTTTAGAAATTGGGCGGCTTTCTTTAATGGTTACAACATCGCCAATTTTAGCAACATTGTTCTCATCATGAGCGTGTAACTTAGTTGAACGGCGAATTGACTTGCCATACAACGGGTGTTGAACGCGGCGTTCAATAAGAACAACAATAGATTTATCCATTTTGTCACTTACGACTTTGCCGGTTAACGTGCGGACTGTTTTTTCACTCATTGTCCGTTCCCCTGTTTTTCGGTAAGGAGTGTCTTAATACGAGCAATTGTCTTACGAGCAACTTGCACTTCGTGCGATTTACCCAACTGACCAGTTGCTTTCGCCATACGAAGACGGAATTGGTTAAGCTGTTGCTCATCAAGCAAAGCTTTCAACTCTTCTACCGATTTTTCACGTAGATCTTTAGTTTTCATTACATTACCGTCCGAGTCACGATAGTGGTTTTAAACGGAAGTTTAGCAGCAGCTAAAGCAAATGCTTCACGCGCTAACTCTTCGTTCACACCTTCAATTTCGTACAGGATCTTACCTGGTTGGATCTGGCAAACCCAGTATTCCACGCTACCCTTACCTTTACCCATACGCACTTCAAGAGGCTTTTGAGTAATTGGCTTATCCGGGAATACGCGAATAAAGATTTTACCACCACGCTTAATACGGCGGCTAATAGTACGACGTGCAGCTTCAATCTGACGCGCAGTCATACGACCACGTTCAGTTGCTTTAATTGCAATCGAACCAAATGATACTGTACTACCACGATGCGCTAGACCAGTGTTACGGCCTTTGTGCACTTTACGGAATTTGGTACGTTTAGGTTGCAACATGGATTATTCTCCCTTGTCAGCAGCACGGTCACCGCGACGACCACGACGCTCTTGACCTTCACCACGACCACGACCACGTTTAGCTGGACGATCTTCAGCAGGAGCAGGGTTCATGACTTGTTTCATGCCACCTAAGATCTCGCCACGGAAAATCCAAACTTTAACACCAATCGTACCGTAAGTTGTTTCTGCACGCATAGTTGCATAGTCAATGTCTGCACGTAAAGTATGTAAAGGTACACGACCTTCACGATACCATTCTGTACGAGCAATCTCTGCACCACCTAAACGGCCAGACACTTCAACTTTGATACCTTTAGCACCAGCACGCATAGTGTTTTGAACCGCACGCTTCATAGCACGACGGAACATAACACGCTTTTCTAATTGAGAAGCAATTGCTTCAGCAACTAAACGCGCATCTAAGTCTGGGCGATCAATTTCGTTGATACTTACTTGCGCTGGAACACCCATAATGCTGGTAAGTTCGCGCTGTAATTTCTCAATATCTTCGCCTTTTTTACCGATTACGATACCAGGACGAGCTGTGCTAATAGTTACTTTAGCAGCGCCTGATGGACGTTCGATAAGAATATTGCTTACCATCGCATTCTTAAGTTTTTTAGTTAAAAACTCACGAACTTGAAGATCTTTAAGCAAGTATTCAGCGTATTGTTTCGGATTCGCATACCAGTTAGCGTTATGACGTTTCACAACACCTAGGCGGATACCGATTGGATGAACCTTCTGACCCATATCAAACCCCTACCTTAACGGTGATGTGACAAGTACGCTTAGTAATACGATCTGCACGGCCTTTAGCACGTGGCATAATACGTTTAAGGCTCATGCCTTCATCAACGTAAATCGTAGAAACTTTAAGATCGTCAACATCTAAACTGTTATTGTGTTCAGCGTTTGCAATCGCAGATTCCAATGCTTTTTTTACTAAAACAGCAGCTTTTTTATTGCTGAAGTTTAAGATGTTTAAAGCATGCGCAACAGATTTGCCGCGAATAAGATCTGCAACCAAACGTGCTTTTTGTGCCGAGATAGCGGCACCGCGTAATTTAGCAGTTACTTCCATCATGACACCTATTAACGTTTAGATTTCTTGTCAACACCGTGACCACGATAGGTACGAGTTGGCGCGAATTCACCGAGTTTATGACCAACCATATGCTCAGTAACAATTACTGGAACGTGATTACGACCATTATGAACAGAGATTGTTAAACCAACAAAATCTGGAAGGATCATCGAACGACGAGACCAAGTTTTGATCGGCTTGCGAGAGTTACTAGCAACAGCCGCTTCAACCTTAGCGAACAAGTGCGCATCGACGAATGGGCCTTTTTTCAGAGAACGAGGCATTAGTCAGATTCCTTTACTTGACGCGACGGTCGCGAATAATCATCTTAGTCGTACGCTTATTGGTACGTGTCTTGTACCCTTTAGCTTTTTGACCCCATGGGCTTACAGGTTGAATACCTTTGTTACGCCCTTCACCACCACCGTGTGGGTGGTCAATCGGGTTCATCGCCATACCACGTACGGTAGGACGAACACCACGCCAGCGTGAAGCACCAGCTTTACCCAATGAACGAAGGTTGTTTTCTTGGTTAGAAACTTCACCAATTACAGCGCGGCATTCAACGTGTACTTTACGCATTTCGCCTGAACGAAGACGAATAATCGCGTAAGAACCATCACGACCCAACAACTGAACAGAAGCACCAGCAGAACGCGCTAATTGCGCACCCTTACCAATTTTAAGTTCAACGTTATGAAGTGTAGAACCGATCGGCATGTTACGAAGTGGCAAGCAGTTACCTGGACGAATTGGAGCATCGTTACCAGATTGTACTTTATCGCCAGCACGTAAACCTTTAGGTGCAATGATATAACGACGCTCACCGTCAGCATATTTCAATAAAGCAATATGTGCTGTACGGTTTGGATCGTATTCAATACGCTCTACAACAGCTGGGATGCTGTCTTTGTTACGTTTGAAGTCAACGATACGGTAGTGTTGTTTATGACCACCACCAACGTGACGAGTAGTAATGTGACCGTTGTTATTACGACCACCAGTACGTTTTTTAGCTTCAACCAACGGTGCGTAAGGAGCGCCTTTGTGAAGATGGTCATGAACCACTTTCTCTACAAAGCGACGTCCTGGAGACGTTGGCTTACATTTTTGAATCGGCATAATTTTCGTCCTTATTCCGCTGCGCTTTCAGCGGTATCGCCCAAGTCAGCCATTTCAACATCTTGGCCGGCTTTCAGGGTGACGTATGCTTTTTTAACATCAGAACGACGTCCTAATGTACGACCAAAGCGCTTAGTCTTACCTTTAGTAATAGTTGTGTTAACTTTAACAACTTCTACACCAAAAAGTTTTTCAACTGCTTTTTTGATTTCAAGCTTAGTAGCATTGATGTCTACTTTAAATACTTGAACACCAACAGTATCACCTAAAACTTGTGCCTTTTCTGAGAAGACTGGTCCTTTAAGGACTTGATAGATACGTTCGTTGTTCATCCGAGTTCTACCTCAATTTTCTTAGCAGCAGCTACAGACATCACAACTTTATCAAACGCGATCAAGCTTACAGGATCGATTGCAGTTGCATCTACCACATCTACATGCGGAAGGTTGCGTGCTGCAAGATATAAGTTCTCATCTACAGCGTCAGTAACGATTAATGCACGAGCAGCATTTAAGTCGTTAAGTTTTGCAAGCAATTCTTTAGTTTTTGGAGCTGCAACAGCAAACTCTTCAACTAATACAAGGCGATCTTGGCGAACAAGTTCAGCTAAGATACATTGCATTGCACCGCGGTACATCTTACGGTTTACTTTTTGAGACCAATCTTGTGGACGAGCAGCAAAAGTTTTACCACCACCAACCCAGATAGGGCTACGAATAGAACCCGCACGAGCACGGCCAGTACCTTTTTGACGGAATGGTTTTTTACCACCGCCAGAAACGTCTGCACGCGATTTTTGAGCACGAGTACCTTGACGACCACCTGCTAAGTAAGCAGTAACAACTTGGTGTACAAGAGCCTCGTTAAATTCACGTCCGAAAGCAACTTCAGACAATTCAACAGCAGAGCCGGAAACAGTTTTCAAATTCACGGTATTTCCCCTCAGGCCTTGATGGTAGGACGTACAATTACGTCACCGCCAGTTGCACCAGGAATTGCACCTTTAACAACTAAAACAGAACGTTCAGCGTCAATAGATACGATTTCAAGACCTTGTACTGTTACGCGTTCATCACCTAAGTGACCAGCCATTTTTTTGCCTTTGAACACGCGTCCAGGAGTTTGGTTTTGACCTGTAGAACCTAATACACGGTGAGAAACTGAGTTACCGTGAGTAGCGTCTTGGGTACGGAAGTTCCAACGTTTAACACCACCTTGGAAACCTTTACCTTTTGATTGACCAGTTACGTCAACAATTTGACCAACTGTGAACAAATCAACGCCAATAGTACCGCCAACTTCACGACCGTCAAGCTCAGCTTCAGTAACACGGAACTCTTTAACTAAACGACCCGCAGCAACACCAGCTTTCGCGAAGTGACCTTTCTGAGCGTTAGTTACGCGAGATTCGCGACGTTCACCAGTAGTTACTTGAACAGCTTGATAACCATCAGTTTCAAGTGTTTTGATTTGCGTAATGCGGTTTGGATCGACTTCGATGACTGTAACAGGTACAGAAACACCAGCATCTGTAAAGATGCGAGTCATACCACATTTGCGACCGACTAAACCAATAGCCATGTGCATAAACCTCTAAAAAAGCGGCCTAATTAACTAATCGTTAATTAACCGAAAGCCTTAACCCAAAGCGATCTGAACATCAACACCAGCTGCAAGATCTAACTTCATCAATGCATCAACAGTTTTATCTGTAGGTTGAACGATGTCGATCAAACGTTTGTAGGTGCGGATTTCGTACTGGTCACGCGCATCTTTGTTAACGTGCGGTGAAGTAAGAACGTTGAAGCGTTCGATGCGAGTAGGCATCGGAATTGGACCACAAACTTGTGCGCCGGTACGCTTAGCGGTTTCTACGATCTCTTGAGCAGATTGATCAATCAGACGATGATCAAAAGACTTAAGACGGATACGAATTCTCTGGTTAGACATACCAGTAAACTCCAAGCCAAATATATAAAGAATCACCTTTGACGCATCTCACCTATTGGTAAGTGTCAAAGGCAGTGATAATCACCAAGGTCGTGATCGATGCCACGACTGTAATGCACATTTACTACTTTCTTCGCAGTAAATGCCCTCTTCTTGAGGGTCGCTCATTATAACGATTGTTTAAGTCTTATGCAATTCTCTTTTTCTATTTTTTGTTCAAATCCTGCTTTAGCCGAGTATGAGTAATTCATTCTATGCATTTATTACAAACTCGATTGCTTTATTTAAGAGTTGATTACCCTGTTCAAATTTTTGTGCTTCCGAATATTGCAGTTCTCTTGCCGATTGAACATATTCACCGTCAAAAATAGATAGCTCCTCTTCATTTTCAAGTAGGAGTTCTAAAGCTGCTGGTGTCATTTCCGGATGAAATTGAAAACCTAATACATTTTTCCCAATCTGATACATCTGATTACGACAAGCAACGTTCTCAGCTAAACGTATAGCGCCTTTAGGTATTTCAAATGTTTCACTATGCCACTGCATCACATTGATTTCTTCAGGTAGCGGAAAGCTTTCTTGGGGTAAGTTGGCAACTCTTTGAACTGTCGACCATCCAAGTTCTTGGTAACGATTGCGACTAACAGCTGCACCTAATGCATTTGCAATTAACTGCCCACCTAGGCAAAGTCCTATAGCAGGTTTTCCTGCCGCCAAATATCGACGCAACCATCTTTTTTCTATTTTAAGCCATGGATAGTTTGCCTCGTCATTTACACTCATGGTTCCACCCATGATTAATAGTAAATCTACCTCTTCAATTCGTGGTAAAGCTTCTATTTCAAGTGACCGATCAACCGGAAGTGCAAAGAACTCCGTAGAGCTAATAGTGGCGTGATGAGCTTTTAAAAATGAATAACAGCTTCCAAACCCTTCGCCAGCAATATGTTGAAAATAGTGAACACGTAAATGCGACTTCATGCGCTTAAACCTATTGTTGTTAGAATGTTGGTTTGATCTTTGCAAAAATAAAGCCAAGTTTTTAGTGAATGTTACAGCAGTAACGAAACATCTTAGAATTAATCAAAAATCTAGCGAATAAGTGAGTTTTCTCTTAATCTAATCTTATTATTTAAAGCATAGCGCCCCATGAAAAAGCATAACAATTTCCAAACCCGACTCATTCATGCACCACGAAAAGCACCTCAATTCATCGAGACCGTGCAACCTCCCTTATTTCGTGCATCGACTATTATTTTTAAATCGACTGCGCACCTTTTTGACCGTCATTGGACCAATCCTTATGACTACAGTTATGGTACACACGGCACACCAACAACGTTTACCTTAGGCGACAATATTGCCCAAATAGAGGGTGGTTCATACTGTTTACTTGCACCAAGTGGGTTATCTGCAATAAATCTAGTTAACTCTGCTTTTTTAGGAACAGGGGATGAAGTTTGGGTACCAGACAATATATATGGTCCAAATCTGGAGCATCTAAACTACTTAAAAGATCAATATGGTGTTAGCGTCAAAGTTTATAATTCAATTGATGCCTCAAGCTTTAGACCAACTGAAAAAACCAAACTTTTATGGATAGAAGCAGCAGGTTCTGTCACTCTCGAATTCCCTGATCTTAAAGAGTTAGTTAAAAAAGCAAAGGCACATGGAGTTGCAACTGCTTTAGATAATACTTGGGGAGCTGGACTTGCATTTAATGCTTTTGATTTCTCTGATGAGCACTTGTCAGTAGATTTAACTGTTCATGCGCTAACAAAATATCCAAGTGGTGGTGGTGATATTTTAATGGGAAGTGTTGTAACACGTGATGAGAAGTTACATCATCGTTTGTTCCGAATGCATGCCATTTTAGGAATTTCAGTATCTGGCGATGATACAGCTCAAGTTCAACGTAGCCTTGCCCACATGTCGTTAAGATATGAACAACAATCAAATAATGCTAAAACACTACTGAAATGGTTAAAGGAACAGCCGCAGTTTGCTCAAGTTTTACATCCGAGTGATGAATCTTCCCCTGGCCATCAATATTGGCAAGAGATTTGCACAACAGGTAAGAGTGCAGGATTAGTCAGTGTAATATTTAAACCTGATTATGACATTTCAGCAGTACGTCGTTTTTGTGATGCTCTTAAGCTATTTAAACTTGGCTTTAGCTGGGGTGGACCAGTTAGCCTTATCATGCTTTATGATTTAAAAATGATGCGAAAACTTGAGAATACACATTTACAACAAGGTTTATTGGTTCGTTTGTGTATAGGTCTAGAAGATCCGCAAGATTTAATTCAAGATATCGAAAGTGCACTGAAACATTTGTAAAACGACAACATCAATAGTGGCTCGCTCCAAGGGATAAAAATATATGGGTACACCGATTGTTATTGCTAAAAATATTAATGACACATCAAAAGAAATTGTTTTGCTTTCTCAATTTGCCAACCGGCATGGACTAATTGCAGGTGCTACAGGTACAGGTAAAACAGTCACATTAAAAGTGCTCGCAGAAAGTTTTTCTCGAATCGGTGTTCCCGTCTTTCTTGCCGATGCAAAAGGTGATGTTTCTAGCCTCGCAAAAGCTGGAGAGGCTTCAGATAAATTTAATGAACGCTTAAAGCTTCTACAAATTGATAGTGTTCCTTTTGCTGCCAATCCCGTTATTTTTTGGGACTTATTTGGGCAACAAGGCCACCCTATTCGGACTACTATTTCTGAGATTGGTCCAATTTTATTAGCACGTATACTTAATCTAAATGACACTCAAGAAGGTGTTTTATCTGCTGTGTTCCGCATCGCAGATGATCAAGGATTATTGTTAGTCGACTTTAAAGATTTAAAAGCCATGATCACATTTGTGAGTGAACATGCGGCAGACTTTAAAGCCGAATATGGCAATTTATCTCCAGCCAGTTTAGGAGCGATTCAGCGTAATTTGCTCGCTCTTGCCGACCAAGGTGGAGATCAATTCTTTGGAGAGCCAGCTTTAAATATTCTGGACTTTATACAAACTGATGCTAATGGACTCGGCTATATCAACATTCTTGCTGCTGATAAGCTCATGAATACACCTAAGCTATACGCTACTTTCTTGTTATGGATGCTTTCTGAGTTATTTGAACAACTTCCCGAAGTTGGTGATATGGATAAACCAAAACTCGTGTTTTTCTTCGATGAAGCTCACTTGTTATTTGATAATGCCAGTCAAGCTTTACAAGAAAAAATTGAGCAAGTTGTACGTTTAATTCGCTCTAAAGGGGTCGGTATTTACTTTATTACTCAAAATCCACTCGATTTACCAGAAAGTGTTTTGGGTCAACTTGGTAACCGCGTACAACATGCCCTACGCGCCTTTACACCTAAAGACCAAAAAGCAGTAAAAACCGCCGCGGATACGTTCCGCTCCAATCCTAATTTTAAAGTGGATGAGGCGATTACACAGCTAGCCGTAGGTGAAGCACTCATTAGTTGTCTAGATGAGCAAGGTACACCACAAATTGTCGAGCGCGGTTGGGTCATGCCTCCCTACTCTTCTTTTACCCCTATTACGCCTGAAGAACGAAAGACTCTGATTTCTCAAAGTATTATTGCTGGCGTCTATGAGCAAGCTGTAGATCGCGAGAGCGCTTATGAAATGCTGCAAAATAAAGTCGCTGAACGTGAGCAGCAAAAACAGGATGCTGAGCTTGCCAAAGAGCAAGAAGCTTTAGCGAAGCAACAAGCCAAGGAACAAGAACGTTTAGCACGTGACCAACAGAAGGAAGAAGAACGTGCTGCAAGAGAACGAGCAAAACTAACTCAAGATATTGTTGGAACTTTTGCAAAAAGTGCTGCTCGAAGCTTAGGCGGCAGTACAGGACAGAAATTGGTACGAGGGCTACTCGGCTCATTATTTGGCAAATAAAAAACTTAACCAGATCATTATTTTATTTTAAGGGATTTAATATCCCTTAATTTTTTTAAGGTTTTTGTAAAAAAGCTATTGCCACAATTTTTTTAAAGATGTATTTTAAATACATCTTATATAGCCAGATAATTAAGGTCTAGCCATGACTCCACAACAAATTGAACTCGTTAAATCTACTGTACCCGTATTACGTGAACATGGCGTTACGCTGACTACATACTTTTATAAGCGTATGTTGAATAACAACCCAGAATTAAAAAACGTATTTAATCTTGATGATCAGACCAGCCTGCGCCAACCTCGCGCTCTTGCAGCAGCAGTCCTCGCGTATGCTGAAAATATTGAAAATCCTACAGTGCTCGCTAAAGCAGTTGAACGTATTACCACCAAGCATGTGAGTTTAGATATTCAGCCAGATCAATATGCAATTGTGGGCGACAACTTACTTCATTCAATTAGTGAAGTTTTAAATGTTCCATTTGAATCAGAACTCATTGAAGCGTGGAAACAAGCTTACTTACAGTTGGCAGATATCTTAATTGGTGTTGAAAAACAAAAGTATGAGCAGCTTGAAAGCTTAAAAGGTGGATGGGCTGGCTGGCGTTCATTTGAAATTACACAAATTGATCCTCTTGAGTCTGGCAAACGCTTTACGTTAAAAGCGACTGACCACGAAGATGTACTGACTAGCCCAGCAAATGCTTTTATTTCAGTAAAAGTTCAAGTTCCCGATCAACAACTCGAACAACCTAAAGCTTTTAAATTTACAGAAGCTCAAGAGAACAATACTTATCATTTTGATGTTCAACCTGAAGAAAACCATACAGAGTTTTCGGTCTCGAACATTTTGCTTGAACACTATAGAGTGGGTGATCAAGTACAAGTTTCAGCCCCTTTAACGCTGTAACTGAAAAAGCGCTAGCCTGAAAGTTTTATTCTTTAGACTTTCAGGCTAAGATGATCAACCTCTTAACCTTTAGTTTTTGGTGATCATGCAACTTAATAAATTTACCGATTATGCTTTGCGAATATTAATGTATGTCGCTCGCCCAAGTGACGCGCCGTACACAATTGCAGAAATCGCTCAAGATTTATATGTTTCGCAAAATCATCTCGTGAAGGTTGTCCATTTTATGGGTAAACAAGAGTGGATTATCACCATTCGCGGTAAAGGTGGTGGAATTCGCTTAAACCCCAAAGCATTAGACTTAAAGCTCGGTGCAATTGTCCGAATTTTACAAGGTGACCATCAAATTGTTGAATGCAACACCCCACCGTGCGTTCTACGCTCGCATTGCGGTTTAAAAGGAATTCTTGATCAAGCTTTAGAAAGCTTCTATCAAAGTTTAGACCAATATACGCTGGGAGAAGTCTTACAACAGCCTAAATCTGCTTCAAACACCTCACCTATAGACTTTTTACAAATCTAGTGCCCGTAATTCTATTTATCTTTGCAAGCAAGCTTACTGAAAATTAGCAAGAATAACCAAGCTCCTTTATACTAGGCGCGAGCCCTCTCATTTAAAAAGTTATTTTTTATGCGTCGTAGTGAAAAATCGAAAGACACCAAAGCCAGACTCGCACCCAAGCAAAAGATCAGTTATGAAAAGAAACCAGATCCAGCAATCACAGCGTATGCTGTGCAATCTCTGAACTGGTTACGCCAAGCTGAATTTTTAATGAGTGCTCCTAAATTGGCACTTTGTGTTGAAGATAGTGGCTACGAGATTGCTTTTGCAGGGCGCTCAAATGCTGGTAAATCTAGTGCTATTAATGCCTTAACCAACAAAAAACAACTCGCACGTGCCTCAAAAAAACCTGGCCGTACTCAAATGATTAACTTCTTCAGCTTAGGTAATCCTGATCAACGCTTAGTTGACCTTCCTGGTTATGGTTATGCAGCTGTACCAGAAGATATGAAGCGTGTTTGGCAAAAAGAATTAGAAAATTATCTAATCCATCGTAAAAGCTTACAAGGATTAGTTTTACTTATGGATATTCGCCACCCTTTACAGCACTTTGACATGATGATGCTAGAGTGGGCTTATTCACGCCATCTATTTGTTCATATTCTTTTAACCAAAGCAGACAAACTGAACCGTGGTCCAGCAAACAAAGTCTTGCTTGAAGTTAAACAACAATTGAAAAAAATGAAGCTTGATTTCTCTATTCAGCTTTTCTCATCACTTAACAAATTAGGTTTAGAAGAACTCGCAAGTGTGATGGCTGGTCGTCTACATTTTACACTTGATCAAGAGCCAGAATTTGACGTTGATGCGATTCCTGAAGCAAGCGATGAGGATGCTGAAGAGTAAATCGTCAAAACAGATACAATTTCTTCATTAAATTTATATTCAATTGGCCCCTATTGCTAAACACAAATGTAGGGGCTTTTTTTATACTCGTTATAACTTCATCGAGTTAAAAATCAGGACTAAATGATGAAATTGTTATCTTTTTTGAAGAACAAGGCTTTAGGTTCTTCTATTGACTATAAAATTCTTCCACGCAAGGTAAAATTTGACTGGAAAGATACCCCTGTAGACTGGATTCCAAACCAACCGTTTGCAAGTTATTTTATTAATGAAATTAATAATATCCTGCCTGCTGGAGAGTTCTGGTTCTGCCGACTCTATAACAAGGTTTTACCTCGTATTACCGATGAAAAACTTAAACAGGATGTTCAAGCATTTATTCGCCAAGAAGCAATGCATGCCAATGCACACACTTCTGCCAATAAAGAATATTTAAGCGCACGTAATATTGATATCCAGAGAAATCTGGACATTATGAATTATCTATTTACCACCGCTTTGGCAGATAAACCTTTTGACAAAGAAGTTCCTCAATTCTTACAAGAGCAATGGGATCTATTCCGTTTAGGCGTTATTGCCACTGTTGAACATATGACCTGTGTACTCGGTAAATATGCGCTTTATAACAATCGTTGGGAGGAACTAGGTGCAGATCCAGAAATGGTCGATCTGGTTAAATGGCATGGTTCAGAAGAAATTGAACACCGTACCGTAGCTTTTGATTTATATCGCCATTTGGGCGGTGGTTATATCCCACGTTACTATTTAAGCCTTGCAGTGATTGTACTGGTACTTGGATTATGGGTAGACGGCGCTGCACATATTATGAAGCAAGACCCTCGCTTTGCTGATGCTGCTAAGTCGAGATTTTTCCCAGCATGGGTTGCTGTAGAGTGGTATAAAATTAGCCGAAAAGATAATCAGGTTTTACCAAACCCTATCTGGCTTATTGCTCAGCAAATTGACTACCTTATGCCTTGGTATGATCCCGTCAAAGAAGGCAGCACTGAAGATGCAGTAAGTTATTTATCTCAATCTCCAGCAGCAAAAAGAGCCGAGCTACAAGCCGCTTAAAAATAAAAAAAGCAGGATATAAATCCTGCTTTTTCATTTAGAGATTAGACACTGATATCTTTATCTTTTGTATATCGATCTACAACCACACTAATCATCATATCGCCCTGAACATTTACCACTGTTCTTACAGTATCAAGTAGACGGTCAATTGGAAGTAAGATTGCAATCGCTTCGGCTGGCAAGCCTACAGACTGTAAAACCATAATCATGGTAACCATACCCGCGCTCGGAATTCCCGGTGCTCCAAGTGATGCAATCATTGCTGTTAAACACACGACAATTTGCTGGGTCAGATTTAAATCTAGTCCTACTAGATTTGCCACGAACAGTGCAGCTGCTGCTTCATATAGTGCGGTACCATCCATATTGAGCTGCGTACCTAATGGAATCACAAAACCCGCCGTTTGAGGACGTACGCCTAAGTTTTCTTGTGCGCATTTCATACTCAGCGGCATTGTGGCAGAGCTAGAACTGGTTGCGAATGCAGTAATTAAAGCTGTACGTGTGCCTTTGAAAAAAGTCCAAGGGCTCATACGACCAAAAATCCAAAGCAATAATGGCAAAACAATAGCACCATGGAAAATAGTGGTTCCTGTTACCACAACGGCAAACTCTGCCAACCGACTTAATACTGAAATATCTTCTGTAGCCATTAACTTAGCAAGTAATGCAAAAATTCCCAATGGCGCCAGCTTCATTACCCAACCTACTAGCATCATCATCATTTCAAAAAACTGATGACTCAATAAGCGGATACTCTTAAAGCGCTCGCCACCGTGAACTAAAGCAACACCCACAAATAGTGCAAACACGACAACCGCCAAGACATTTCCATCACTAAATGCTTTAAAGGGGTTAATTAAAGTATTTTGAATAAAATTAGTGAAGAAAGTTGCTGGGTTTAAACTATCAGGTGCTTGATAATTTTGCATAGATGTCTGAAAAATAGAAATATCTATGCCACGTCCAACCTCAAATAAATGAGCACAACTAATACCTAAAATTAGGGCTAAAGTCGTTGTAGTTAAACAGCATAAAAATGTAATTTTCCAGACTGGCCCTAGCTGCCCGCCCGCTTGTAGGTTTGATACCCCCACAACAATCGAACTGAAAATTAAGGGCACCAAAAGCATTTTAAGAAGCCCGATAAAAACACTACTTAATATTCCAAGCCCATATAAACTATGTTTTACAAAAGCAGTGTCTGGATACATGGTGAGTAGGAAGCCAAAGGCTAGACCTAAAATCGCGGCAATCAGAATTTGTGTATTTAAGTTCATATCAACATTATTTTTTTCAGTAGGCAATCCTTTTGCAAATATGACATGAGCTTGCTTTTCATTCGAGCAATTTTTTGTCACATCCTTTGAATTAAAAATAAAAAAGCCATCTTTTCGATGGCCCTTTATTATTTATTGCGTTTCAATTTCCCGCAAACGAATCAAACCCTCTTGCACCGTACTACATACAAGTTGGCCATTTTGCCACATACGGCCAAAATTCAGTCCGCGAGAAGCTGCACTAACCGTTGCCTCCATGTCATAAAGCATCCATTCATCAGCACGAAGTGGACGATGGAAATAAATGGCATGATCAATACTGGCGCATTGCAAACTTGGAGAAATATAGCTTAAGCCATGTGGTCTTAAAGCCGTAGTCATTAAAGTAAAATCTGAATAAAACGCCACAATTGCTTGGTGTAAAGCAATATCATCTAGCTGTTTTGGAATGCGATCATGGGTACGAATATAGTGCGCATTAAACGGCGCTTCCGGCTGAGGCTGAAATGGATTGACCGGATCAATCGGACGAATTTCAACATGACGCTCACGCATGAAACTTGCACGAACATTCTCTGGTACAAAATTAAGAATTCCTTCTTTCAGTTCACTTTCCGATTTTAATGTCTCAGGAGCTGGGTATTCTGGTTCTGAATGCTGGTAATTCAAACCTTCTTCAGGGTTGGCGAAAGACACCATTGCCGAGAAAATAACTCGTCCATGCTGAATTGCCCGAACTTGACGGCTGACAAAGCTTTTTCCATCACGCAAACGATCTACTTCATAGATGATTGGAGCATTAATGTCGCCACCATATAAAAAGTAAGCATGCATAGAATGCGCAGGACGATCTGTTGTATAAGAGGCAGCACGTAAAGCCTGACCTAAAACCTGACCTCCAAAAACACGTTTACCGACCAAATTACGGCTAATTCCACGGTAAATATTTTCTTCAAGCTTTTCTAAAGTGAGCAGCTCAACCAGTTCTTGGGTTAACGCATTCATGAGAGATACCTTCATATTGCAGGCAAAATTGGTATTAAAGGACAGATGTGTATAATCTATTGTGCCATAAAAAACTATTTGTACATGGAACAATCAGTCAACTTCTGACGAACATTACCCTTAAAACAGCTAAAAATACGATTTTTAACGATAAAAAATGCCAAAAGCATTATAATTTATAAGAAAGTAGCATATTGTTTTTTTTAATAAATGCCTCAAAATAATTACCCTCTGCATTTGGTGCCGGGATTTGTCTTTAAGAAGTAGGAGTTCTTATGTCCAAGAGTGGGTTTGGTCAAATGTATCGTCGGCTTTCGAGTAAGCTACTTGACCTCGTGGTAACACCACATGTTCTTGGGGAAGTTCCTACTGAACCAGTATCAGAAACAACGGAAACTGAAGCAAAGACTGAGCGCCAAAAAGTGGTGTGCTATGTCTTACAAAACCATTCTCGCAGCAATGCTTTAGTGGTGGATGGGGAAACTCGCCGTTTAAATTTAAAGCCGGCATTAGATCCGTTGGTTATCGGTTCTCATCAGGAAAAAGCATCAGTTTTATTTTTACAGCATAATGATGAAAATAACCTGTTAAATCCCCCACCTCATGCTTTTCCACCTCGCTTAATTAAACTGATTGAAGTTTTACAGGCAAATCCTGAGCTCGACATAGAACTGGTTCCAGTAACCGTTTTGTGGGGTCGTTCTCCAGATAAAGAAGACTCTTGGTTCAAGCTTTTGTTCTCAGACACATGGGCAACACCAAGTACAGTTAAGCAGCTTGTGAATATCGGTTTACATGGTCGCCAATCTTATTTGGAGTTCCATGAACCGCAGTCTTTACGTGACCTCGTTGAATATGCTCAACAGCATTATCCGAACCTTTCACCAGCGACTTATATTGTTAGTACTTTAAATGACTACCTTGACCGTCAGCGTGAAGTGGTTTTAGGCCCTGACTTATCAGATCGCCGCAATGTCATGCAGTCAGTTGTAAAGTCTCGTGACGTGCAAGAGGCTATTCGACGCGAGAGTATTCGCGGCAAAATTAGCATGCTCGAAGCAGAACGTCGTGCGATTGGTTATGTCAATGAAATCGTATCTGACTATTCACACTCAGCAGTACGTTTTGCAGATTTAGCATTAACACGCCTATGGACTCAGCTTTATGACGGCGTAGAGGTTCACAACTTTAGTACTGTTCGTGAACTCGCGAAAGATTACGAAATTGTTTATACACCGTGTCATCGTAGCCATATTGACTACTTATTATTGTCTTATGTGATTTATAGACGTGGCCTAATGGTTCCGTATATTGCTGCTGGTGATAACCTGAACTTGCCTTTCGTAGGTCAGCTTTTACGTGGTGGCGGTGCCTTCTTTATTCGTCGTTCTTTCCGTGGTAATGGTCTTTATACAACTGTATTTAAAGAATATTTATACAGCATTCTTTCTCGCAATACGCCACTTGAATACTTTATTGAAGGTGGTCGTTCGCGTACAGGCCGTTTATTACCACCGAAAACCGGTATGCTTGCCATGACGGTTCATAGCCATTTACGCGGCCGTACAAAGCCAATTGTATTTGTACCAACTTATATTGGTTATGAGCGCCTTATGGAAGGTTCGACTTACGTTGGTGAAATGCAAGGTAAGCCAAAAGAAGCTGAATCTATTTTTGGTATTGTTAAAACATTACGAAAAATTGAACGCATTTTCGGTAAGGTACACGTTAACTTTGGTGAACCCGTTTTCCTTGATGATTTGCTTAAACAGCATAATGCAGAAAATGTCTACATCGAGAAAAATGACGACCCAATTCCTCAAGCTGTTTCAGATGCTGTAAATAGCTCTGCACATGCAATTTTAGAAAATATTAACCGTGCGGTAGTTATTAACCCGGTTTCTTTACTCTCTATTATCTTACTTGCAACTCCAAAGCATACGCTTGATGAAGAAATCTGTATTAAGCAGCTTGAAGCTTACCGCAATTTAGCATCGAACTTTCCTTATGATCAGCGTACAGAAGTAACGCCGCTATCTGGCAAGGAAATTATTGCTTACGGTTTAAAGCTTAAATTGATTAAGCGTGTACAACATGCGCTTGGCGATATTATTGCGATTGAAGATAACCAAGCGGTTCTGCTTACATACTTCCGTAATAACATTTTGCATGCTTTCGTTTTACCTTCATTGGTTGCATCGCTTGTTGAACATAACGGGAAAATCAGTCGTGCTGATTTAAGCAATGTCATCTATACGCTTTATCCATTCTTAAAAGCCGAACTATTCCTTAAATGGAAAAGCAGTGAGCTTAAAGAACAGATTGAGCAATATGCAGATGCATTGGTTCAATCAAACCTTATTCAGCAAGATGACGAAGGTAACTTGATTAGCTCTGCACCAAATACTGAAGAGCATAATCAACTTGTAGTATTAGCAACACCTGTTAAGCAAAGTCTTGAACGTTATTACATGACTTTAGCTTTAATCACACAACGTGGTTCAGGCAATATCTCAGCAAAACAAGTTGAAGAGTTAAGTCATTTGTTAGGTCAACGCTTGTCTGTTCTTTACGAGTTTAATTCTCCAGAGTTCTTTGACAAAGCATTGTTCCAAAGCTTTATTAAAGTTTTAACTCAGCAAAATTACATCCGTACTAATGACCAAGGTCAGATTGAGTTTGATGATAATTTTCGTCAAATGGCAGCAGGCGCACAGTTAGTACTTGATGAAGTAACGTTACAGATGTTGCAACACATCACGACCTTTACTGATGAAGAGTTAAAAGAAGCTCTTGAAGCAATGGCATCTCAACAAGCGAAACGTCGTTTAAAACGTAAAAAAGCTTAAAATTTTACTCAAAATAGAAGGCAACTCAGGTTGCCTTTTATTTTATCTACGCATTGAACATTCAAAATAACGTGGATCATCGATACAACGTAAACGCTTCATCAACTCAACAAAGTAAGCATCATAATATCCAGAGCGAACATATTGATTGCGTATTTTGGCCACCATAATGTCATAGCTCTGCTTTTCGTAAAAAGAAACATCTACCCAATAATAGGCAGGTAAATGGTTTTCCCACTGTATCGCTCGATTCGTTAATAATTGGCTATTTTGCACAAACCAAGCTCGGATTTTTCGCCCAAAATTGGCAGGATAAGCTTGAGGTTTAATAATTAAATTTACTCCGAAATAAGCCAGTGGAAAGTTAATCACCTGAGTGTCTGGCCCAAAATCTTTCTGTAAGTTATAAGGTAAAAGCCCATAAATCGGTGCAGGCATAATATCGATTTTATTTTGCTGAAATTGTGCAATCGCATTGGATAAATCAACATAGACTGGCTGTGCCCCTACACTTCTCACCAAAGCCTGCTGTGGCGGATTATTGGCTAACACCCCGACTCTTTGACCTCTAAGCTGTGCCACTTTTGATATTTTTTTATTTTTCATGACCATATAGGCAGTTCCTACCGGAATCATACCCACCACTTCATAGTCTTGATTAATTAGTTTTTTCTCAATTGTCGGGTGATTTAAAAGTTGCAATAAATTTCGAGCAGTCCTGTTATTAGGTATAAGGCCAATCCCAGAGCTACTTCCCATAAAATGGTTGTATTGATACGTATTAAAATTACTAGCTGCTAAACCTGAACATTTACCATCATCAAAAGCTTGAATGGCTTGCTGCTCTTTTTGATAACTGACAACTTTGAATTTGACATTATATTGCTGAGCATATAATCGGATGTCATTTAAACGACGCGTTATATCCCCTTGGGTACCCATAGGATCATATGTACACCACAACTGATCCTCGGCCCAACTCGCAACAGAAATTGCACTCAAAATAAGAGCTAAACAAAATTTCTTTACTTTCAACATTTTTATCTTTATCGGCAATTTATTTGCCTCTTCAGGTATTTCTATTGTTATTTAAAGTTTAGTCTAAATTTTGATTTGTACCATGAGCATTTAAACATAATAAATAGTCATTAAAGCAAATCGGGTGTTCAAGCTGAAAACCTGTTTCAAATAAGTGTTTCGCATATATTTTTTTACCTGAAACATGAGCTGAATCCAAGGTAAGTAGCGGTAAGTCTAATTGGCTTTGAAACCAAAGAATGACTTCATGTAGAGGCACAGGGGCATTATTGGCAACAAGATAACTCCTATGCGGTTTTTCATAATCGGCTAAAAATGCTAAAAATCTTGCCAAGTCATCAATATGAATACGATTACTATAGTGAATATTTGGATAGGTTTGTGTGTTTTCAGCCATTCGTTTTAATCGATCGACCGAAGCGCCATAAATACCTGTAGGACGTACAATCACGCACTGTGACGGAAAATATTTCTGCCAAAGCAATTCCATATTATGAAGAATATGGCCTTGAGCATCATTCGGATGAATCTCACTATGATCATCAATCACCTCACCAGAATTTTCGCCATATACCCGCGTAGATGACACAACAATCAATCTTTTGACTGGGTGAGCTTTTAAAGCCTGACGAATAGGTTCAATACTGTCAACATAAGTATGTTGATAACCTTGAACTGTACTATCGTCTGAAGAAAGTAAAATATAAACTACATCTACAGGCGCAATTTCACTTAAGTCGAGCGTAAAAATATCCTGCACGAGGTGCGTTCCGTAAGGATCTGTTTTTTCACTGCGGCTGATTGTGGTAATTTGATGTCCTGTCTCAAATAGTTGTTTAGCAACACGCTGAGATGTTTTACCATAACCGATAAATAATATATGCATAGAAAACTCGTTGAGGGGACATGACTTCAGTCCATCAGTTACAAGGCGTTGGATCGGCTTCAGCAGCCCTACTCGAAAAACTAAATATTTTTACCACAGATGATTTACTGTTTCATCTGCCCCGTGATTATGAAGATCGCAGTACCATTATTCCTATGAATCAATTGGTGGTTGGTCGTAGTTATTTACTCGAGGGTGAAGTCAAATCTGTTGATTTCCCTCCAGGTAAACGTAAATCTATGGCTGCATTAATACAAGATGAATTTGGTAAGGTGACTTTACGTTTTTATCATATTTATAAAAACTTAACCGACAAAATAAAACCTGGTAACCGTTTACGTATTTTTGGTGAAGTTCGCGTAGGTGCACGAGGACTTGAGCTTTATCATCCAGAAATTCAGCTCATTAATGAACACACACCTCTGCCAAAAACACAGCTCACAGCAATTTACCCGAGTACTGATGGATTAACACAACCTAAATTACGCGAATATGTTAAACAAGCTTTGAAGCATCATAGTGATGCTCTACCTGAGCTGCTTCCTAAACAATATACAAATGGGTACGCGCTCAAAGAAGCATTACATTACATTCATGAGCCACCTGTCGATGCCAATATGATTCAATTGGCCGAAGGGTCGCACCCTGCTCAGCAGCGTCTTATTTTTGAAGAACTGGTCGCACACCAAATTAGTCTTCTCACACGACGTGCTTATATTCGTCAAATTGCCTCACCCGCTTTCCCAAGTAGCAAAATACTAGCAAAAAAACTGTTAGAAGCTTTACCATTTCAAATGACCAATGCACAAAAGCGTGTATCCAAAGAAATTTTAAGCGACTTAAAACAACACCAGCCTATGCTACGTTTAGTACAAGGTGACGTAGGTGCAGGGAAAACTCTAGTTGCGGCAGTTGCAGCATGCCATGCCCTAGAAGCAGATTGGCAAGTTGCATTAATGGCACCTACCGAAATTTTGGCAGAGCAGCATTATTTAAACTTTAAACGTTGGTTTGAACCTTTAGGCATTACGGTAGCTTGGTTATCAGGCAAACAAAAAGGTAAAGCGCGAGCACAAGCGGAACAACAAATTAAAGAAGGTCATGCCGAACTGATTGTAGGTACTCATGCCTTATTTCAAGATAATGTTGGGTTTGCAAAGCTAGGACTTGTGATTATTGATGAGCAACATCGCTTTGGGGTCGATCAACGATTAGCCTTACGCAATAAAGGTGCTGATCAGCTTACTCCACATCAATTGGTCATGACTGCAACCCCAATTCCTAGAACATTAGCAATGAGTGCTTATGGTGATTTAGACACATCCATTATTGATGAATTACCACCAGGCCGTACACCAATTCAGACAGTCACGATTCCACTAGATCGTCGTGAAGAAGTGCTAAATCGAATTGCTACAAATTGTCGAGAAGGTAAACAGGCCTATTGGGTATGCACGCTGGTTGAACAGTCCGAAACTTTAGATGCTCAAGCCGCGGAAGCCACCTATCAAGAAATGAAAGAGCGCTTTCCTGAACTTAATATCGGTTTGGTTCATGGCAAAATGAAAGCTGATGAAAAGCAATCTGTCATGCAAGCATTTAAAAATAATGAACTACAACTCTTGATTGCCACAACTGTCATTGAGGTTGGGGTAGATGTACCTAACGCTTCGATTATGGTTATTGAAAATGCTGAACGACTAGGACTTTCACAACTACACCAATTACGTGGTCGTGTCGGACGAGGTGCAAAGGCTAGTTTTTGTGTTCTTCTTTATAAACCACCACTTTCACAAAATGGGCAAGAAAGACTGTCTATTTTAAGAGAAAGTAATGATGGCTTTGTGATTGCAGAAAAAGACCTTGAACTAAGAGGTCCGGGTGAACTATTAGGAACAAAACAAACAGGTGATATGGGCTTTAGAGTGGCGCGATTAGAACGAGATGACCATTTACTGAGTCAAGCGCATTATGTTGCACAACAGGTTCTAAAAGACTATCCACAACAAGCTGAAGCCCTCTTGAAACGCTGGCTACCTGAAGCACCCCGATACGCTTATGTTTAAGTTGTTCAATCCTCAATATCTTTTTCAGTTATTGTCCCCTTGCCTGTTATGTGAAATAGGAACGCGGGGTAAGCACTCGCTTTGTAAAGAATGTTGGGAACAACTACCATGGCTTAAGCAGACAGTTCAGCGTAATGATCAATCTGTTCTTGTGGCCTGTCATTATACCTATCCAATTAACCGTATAATTCAGCAGTTTAAATATGAACAAAAATTACATTACCAGACCTTACTTGCTGAGGTTTTACAGCAAATAAAATTTCCTAAGGTACAAGCCATAGTACCTATGCCTATTTCTAAAGAGCGTTTAACGGAGCGAGGTTTTAATCAATCATTATTACTTGCCAAGCTTCTAAGTAAACAATTAAGAATACCTGTTTGGCAGCCTGTCCAACGCCTCAATGAGCGTTCACAAAAAGGATTATCTCGACTCGAAAGATTTGAAAATATTGAACAGCAATTTGTTGCGATACCTCAAGAAAAACGGCGCTACCGTCGTGTGCTGATTATTGATGATGTGATCACAACAGGAAGTTCAATTTCCGCTTTAAGTCTAGTGCTAAAACAGCTAGGGTGCACATCTATTTATGCAAGCTGCCTAGCTGCTGCCTCATCTACATCATATTAAAATTATTAAATTGCAGATAAGTTTTGCTCACACCATGGAATTACTATTTCTTTGGTTAATGGCGCAAGTTTAGTTTCGGAATCATTAAATTTTATCCACTTCATTTCAGCAATTTCGGCTGCAATTTGTGGAGACTGTTTTAATCGAACCAAATATAAATGGCTAATCAGCGTATGATCTGGCTCATTAGCAGCTGCTGTCTCAAACTGTCCTATAAACTGCTCTATTACACAAGAGCTGCCAACTTCTTCCAGAATTTCACGTTGTATGGCTGTTTCCGGAGCCTCATTCGGCTCCAGCTTACCGCCTACTTGCATAAAAGCTTGTGTATCACGCTTTCTAACCAGTAATAACTCATTGTGCTCATTTAAGATCACCGCAGCGGCGACCGTAATTATTTTCACCGATTTAACCTCGTTTATGGTTGAACATCTGCATTAGCCCATTTTGGAGCTGGTGGTTGATATTGTTCAAATTGTTGAAGAATATCCTCAATTTTATCCGAAGCGATCAATTTATCAGCGAACCGTGCCTGACTAAAACCTTTATCTACAGTTCCTTGAACCATTTTAAGCAAATCTTCATAAAAGCCCGCTACATTTAGAAAAGCACACGGCTTTTGATGAATACCTAATTGTGCCCATGTCCATTGTTCAAAGATTTCTTCCAATGTACCTGCCCCACCTGGTAACGCAATAAAACCGTCCGACAGATCTGCCATTTTGGTCTTACGCTCATGCATATTCTCGACGACATATAATTTTGTCAGTCCGGGATGAGCTAACTCGCGATCGACTAAAGCACGAGGAATGACGCCAATGACCTGCCCACCGGCTTGCAAAGCACTATCAGCGACAACGCCCATTAAACCTGAACGACCACCGCCATAAACGAGAGTTTTACCTTGCTTGGCAATAGTTTGACCGGTTAATTGAGCAATTTGTTGAAAGATTGGGTCTGAACCTAAAGATGAACCACAGAAAATGCAAATTGAATTCATAGTATAAAAACCGTTTTATTGAACTGTCATGCTGACAAACTAGACTATCGACAGAGTTTTTTTTTGCAAAATAGTGTATTGGCAAGTGTTTTTCGGCAAATCCTTGTCTAAAATACACCCATCAATTTCCATCAGACTGCGTGAGGAAAAAAGACACATGCTTGAAGCCTTTTATGCCACAGAACGCGGAAGTCTGGAAGATGCCACCATCAACGGTGGATTTGATCTACATCCCGAATTAGTATGGCTTGATCTAATTGCACCCTCTCAAGAAGAACAACAATGGGTCTTAGATGCCTACGATCAGAACTTACCTACACTAAAGTCCCTAGAAGACATTTCTTCTTCTGCTCGATTCTACCGCGATGATGACGGTATTTTGCATATCAGCACCTATTTTTTAACGAAAAATAAAAATTATCAGGTCGATGGAGATGCTGAAGAGTCATCACATATGCTTGCCATGGTGCAAACCGTAGCATTCATTTTACACAAAGATCGCTTATTTACATTACGCGGTGAAAAGCTCGTCGCGTTTCGTGCATTTCGTGCCCGAGCTCGCCGTAATGACTATGAAATGGACTATAAAGATCCAACTTGGATTTTATTAGGCCTACTTGAAGCAAAGCTGGATGAGCTTGCGGATATCTTAGAAGATATCCACAAGGATCTAGAAAAATACTCCACTGAGGTTCTTAACAACCATCAACGTGAGAAAATTTTAGACCTTGATGACATGATTACCCGTTTGGCACAACAAGAAGACATGCTTGGAAAAGCACAACTTTGTTTAATTGATTTACGACGTGTCTTAACGTTTTTATCTCGTCCACGTGCCTTAGGCAGTCATATCTATGATGCAGATATTCGAGAGCTCAGTGAAGACGTCCGCTCGCTTGTAGAACATGATGCGTTCTTATTCCAAAAAGTACGATTCTTACTTGATACAACGTCTGGATTCATTAACACCGAACAAAACGATACGATTCGTCGATTCTCGATCTTACCAAGTATGTTAGCGCCACCGATGCTCATCGCAAGTATCTATGGTATGAACACTGAAGTATTGCCTTTTGCTCATGGTAAAAGCAGTTTTATCGCAGTGCTATTAATTATTGTCGGCTTTTTTATTGGTCCTATCATTTACTTCCGCTGGAAAAAATGGATTTAAAGTCTGTTCTTATCCACCCATCCTTTATATAAAAAAAGCACCTAAATTTAGGTGCTTTTTTTATTTTTGCATCATCAGACCAAATGTAGATCTTCTTGCAAATGGCAAGCTTGAATGATTTTCAGCATCTTCTCTGGAACATTTTTAAAATGTAATCCAGACTTCTGTGGAGTCTGACGTAACCATTGAACTAAAACAGCCAAGGCTAACGTATTACCATGCTCAAGCTGTTTTAAATCAACAATTAGAGGAAAGCTTGTTTGCTTCTTAATAATTGCCAATCCAGCTTGGTATTGTTGTTCAGCATTTTCAAAATCGATTTTGCCTGAAACAACTAACTCTTGGTTAAGATACTGAACCACTCTTCACCTACTTATTTTTGTTTGTTCTGATTAACAGCAGCATCTGCATCTGGTTTAAACGTAGCAATTGCTTTATTTAAATCGCCACCATTACGCTTCACAGTTGCAGCAAACTGGTTGCGGAACTGTAAACCTAAATCAATACCAGAAACATTGATGTTACGGATTTTCCACTGCGAACCTTTGTCAGCCAACTGGAACGACACAGGAATTTTGTCGCCATTGTGGTTGAAGTCTAAAGTCACAACAGGGTTTTTACCTGCAGTCGCTTTATAAGGACGCATGGTGTAAGTTTGGTTTGTATACTTAGCAAATGCACTACCGTAATTCTCAATTAATGTATTACGGAAGTTTGTTTCAAACTGAGCACGCTGTGCAGCTGTACTATACTGATTTGTCGCATAAGTACCCATCACAATACGAGTGAACGCTTGCGAGTCAACATACGGATCTAAGTTCTGACGTATGATTGATTTAACCAAAGCAGGGTTGTTTTGTAACTTGGCATGATCTGTTTTTAAACGAGCAATCAAACCATCAGCAACACGCTTAATAAAATCAGGTGGTGCTTCTGAAGGTGCAGCAAAAGCTGTACCTGCAATCATAGTAGACAAAATACTTGCTGTCAGGGTTTGTTTAAACAACGTATTCACCTGGAACCACTCCTTCAAATAATCTCTTACTCAACAAATGACGGCTGTGCGCTGCTGTCAGTACTTGCAGGAGCTTTTTCTTCTGCTGAGGATGATGAACCAGCGGCAACTTTACCTGCGCCACCACCAGTAATAAATTTACTAATTAAATCTTCTAAATCCATCGTTCCTTGGGTGTTAGAAATTGTATCGCCACGTTTAAGGTAGTTAAGACCACCACCCGGTACGATTTTTAAATATTTCTCACCCAATAAACCATTGGTTGCAACCATTATATAAGCATCTTCATCAATACTGGTGATGGATGACATGTTACTGATCAGTTGCTGTTCCATTGTTTTTTGTTGCGCTGGAGTCGCTTGCGTATAATCAGAACTATAACGTAATTCGTCTAAAGCATTTTTTTGAACTTCTTTTAACTGCTGAGCATTAAAACTTGTCAGTTTTCCATCAAGGTCAAAAGTTACTGTAGCTAAACGTGTAACTGGATCAAGCGTAATTGAATCAACACGGCCAATTGTTACACCACTCATCGTTACTTTAGCACGTGGTTTAAGTCCGTTAACGTTATCAAACTGAGCTTTCATGGTGTAACCTTCGCTCAAGTTTGTACCTACCAAACCACTTACTTTCATTGCTAAAAAGAATAAAGCGATACCGAAGATAATGACAAAGATACCTACGGCCAGCTCACTAGTACGTGATTTCATTAAATCCCTCCGAACATGACCGCAGTCAACACGAAATCAAAACCTAAAACACATAATGAAGAATATACAACCGTCCGGGTCATTGCCGTTGCAATACCTTCAGGTGTTGGATCACATGCATACCCTTGGAAAACTGCAATCCATGTACAAAGTAAAGCAAATACAATGCTCTTAATGATGCCATTTACAACATCATGGCCAAATTGAACATTATTTTGCATACCACTCCAGAAGGAGCCTTCATCAACGCCAAGAAAATCAACGCCAACCATTTTGCCGCCAACAATACCAATCGCAGCAAAGATAACAGTTAACATTGGCAAACTGACTATGCCAGCCCAAAGACGTGGTGATACGATTTGCTTTAAAGGATCAACACCAATCATTTCCATACTGGCAAGCTGCTCACTTTGTTTCATTGAACCAATTTCAGCAGTTAATGCAGAACCTGCTCGCCCAGCGAAGAGTAAAGCAGCGACAACAGGTGCAAGCTCACGCAACAAGGTTAAAGACACCATAGTGCCTAGCATTGATTCACTACCCACATTGACCAATATTGAGTAGCCTTGCAATCCGAGTACCAGACCAATAAATAAACCTGATACCGTAATAATAAGTAAAGACATTACCCCTACACGATGCATTTGATAGACGAAACGCCCAAAACCGCCCGATGAAGGTAATGAAAAAATAATCTGTAAGAGCATCAGTGCCGCAACACCAATCCCTCGAATCCGCTCAATAACGAGTCTACCTAACCAGGCAATCGTATTCATGGACGAACCTCGTTATCTAAATAAGCTTGATGGCTAAACTGGTATTCAACCGGACCTTCTGCCGAGCCGGTTAAGAACTGTTTTACAAATGGCGAAGCATATTTTTGCAATTCTTCTGGCGTTCCTTCCCCTTGAATCTTTCCTTCTGCCACAACATAAATGTAATCGGCAATAGATAGGGTTTCAGGAACATCATGTGAGACAATAATGGTGGTTAAATCCAAAGCTTCTCGCAATGAACGTATGAGACGCGTTAAAACTCCTTTTACAATCGGGTCCTGCCCTGCAAAAGGTTCGTCATACATAATTAAATCTGGATCAAGTGCGATTGCACGAGCCAAAGCAACTCGTCGATTCATACCGCCTGATAGCTCAGTAGGCATAAGCTGTTCAGTTCCACGCAGGCCAACAGACTCAAGCTTTAAAGCGACCAGTTCAGCAATCAGATTTTCAGAAAGCTTGGTATGTGCCCTAATTGGAAAAGCGACATTTTCATAAACCGACATATCGGTAAATAAAGCACCACTTTGGAATAGCATTCCCATACGCGCACGGGCTGCAAACAATTCCTGACGTGACATTTGTGCAATATCTTTACCATCAAGCAAAACTTCGCCCTGATCAGGGACAAGCTGTCCACCAATCAGACGCAATAAAGTCGTTTTACCTGTACCAGATGGTCCCATAATGGCCGTAATCTGACCGCGACGTATATTTAAACTAATATTGTCATAAATGACGCGTTCCCCTCGGTTAAAACTCAAGTTTTTCACTTCAATGAGTGACTGAGTCGAGAGAGGAGTTTTATTATTCATAATGGCAATCATTCCTGCACTTTTATGCCCGCATACTATAACACTGAATTTTGGGAATCTTGTTGTAATTTTGACAAAAGCAAAAACAAGCTCATTTATAAATATGAGCTAGATTTTAAAAAGAAATTTATTGATTAAGAACTTGAAACTGATCTACGAAATGGCCAGTTAACAAAGCATACGCAAAATAGATTCCATTGCACAAAGCAAGTGCAATAAAAAGGTATGGCAAACCACGTTGAAGTAATAATTTACTCAACCATGCCAATGGAGTCTCTTTTCGCTTACTTTTACGCATTATTACAATAAATGTTGAACTATTTCACATTTTGTTATTTTATAACAAAATTGAAAAATAAAAAAGGCCAGTATGTTAACTGGCCTTTTTTTTAAATCTTTTTAAGATTAACGGTCGAATTTACGACGCGGTTTATCATCAAAACTACGACGCGGACGATCTTCACCACCGAAGCTACGTTTTGGACGATCTTCGCCACCAAACGCTGGACGCTCACCACGTGGTTTGTCGTCAAAGCTACGACGTGGCTTGTCATTAAAACCACCTTCACGACGTGGACGATCTTCACCACCGAAGCTACGTTTTGGACGGTCACCGAAACCACCTTCACGACGTGGTTTATAGTCTACGCGGTTACCACGGTTGTCATCATTTGAATCAAAACGAGGCTTATCGTTAAAACCACCTTCACGACGTGGGCGATCAGAGTTGAACTCGCGACGTGGACGGTCTTCACCACCAAAGCTACGTTTGGGACGGTCTTCAAAACCACCTTCACGACGTGGGCGATCAGAATTGAACTCGCGACGTGGACGGTCCTCAAAACCACCCTCACGACGTGGGCGATCAGAATTGAACTCGCGACGCGGACGGTCTTCACCACCGAATGGACGATCACCACGTGGTTTGTCATCGAAGCTACGACGTGGACGGTCATCACGACCACCTTCACGACGTTTGAAGTTGCTTTCGCCTTCAAAACGACGACCACCGCCAAAACCGCCACCACCACGACGACCATCACGACCACCGTTGCCGCCACGACCACGACCACCACCGTCACGACCTGAACGAGCAGGAGGTGGAGATGGCTCTAAGCCTTCAATTTCAGAAACACTTAAACGCGCTTCTAAATATTCTTCAAGTGCACGAATCTTACCGCGCTCACGATAAGTCGCTAAAGTAATCGCTTGACCAGTACGACCAGCACGACCTGTACGACCAATACGGTGTACGTAGTCTTCGTGCTTCATTGGTAAGCCGAAGTTAATTACGTGAGAAATAGTTGGTACGTCAAGACCACGAGCAGCAACGTCAGTTGCAACTAAGATCTTCGCACGACCTTCACGGATACTACGTAAACGACGGTTACGAACTGTTTGTGGCATTGCACCGTGAAGTGCAACAACTGAATGACCTGCTTCTGCAAGTTCTTCAGCCAACATATCAGTGTCTTCTTGAGTGCTTGCAAAAACTACAGCTTGATCTAAGTTTTCATCACTTAACCAGTGAGTAAGTAATTTTTTCTTGTGCTCAAAGCCATCAGTCCAATGCAATGTTTGCGTAATATCTGTATTGGTTGAATGACCTGTTTCAATTGCGATACGCATTGGATCTTTCATCATGCATGCTGCAAGACGAATAATACGATCAGCAAATGTTGCAGAGAACATTAATGTTTGTTTACGGTTAGCCGCTAATTCGCTAATTGCTTCTAAGTCTTCAGAGAAACCTAGGTCAAGCATACGGTCCGCTTCATCAACGATTAAAGCATCTACTTGGTCTAATTTAATTTGACGACGATTTACCAAGTCAAGTAAACGACCTGGTGTTGCAACAACAACTTGCGCGCCTTTTAACTGTTGGATTTGTTTAGCAAACGGCATACCACCCATGATGGCAGCAATACGAACACCTTTCATGTGACGTACAAATGCGATTGCATCTTGGCTTACTTGTTGCGCCAATTCACGAGTTGGTGAAATTACTAAAATATTCGGTTGTGTTACAGCTTTCATGCGTTCTTTGAACGGAACGAAAGTTTCTTGACCTGCCAAGTTATTTAATGTCGGCAACAAGAATGCAGCAGTTTTACCAGAACCAGTCTGGCTAGAAACTAAAAGGTCTTTACCTTCTAAAGCTGCAGGAATAGATTGTTCTTGCACAGGAGTCGGGGTAGTAAAACCTAAACCTTCAAGCGCTTGTTGTAAGGTTTCATGCAAAGAAAATTCGGCAAAAGTTTTGCTCATAGAGAGTTTCACCCTAGTGGGTGCTCCATTTTTAATAAGTACAAAATAGACATCGGCACAAAGCGGCAAAGCAAAATTAGCTGAACCTTATTATTCAGCGGCAATCCGAGTAACGACGATGTGGATTAAACGCACGCTTGATTACGGCCGAACCTGAAGAATCGCTGAGCGATCGGGGCGCAAGAAATGGTCCTCTCTATGGACAGCGTGCGCTTACAATGAATAGAACAGAATGTTCAGGTAATGAACGGAAATTTAAGTGCGTGGGCGGATTATAGCAGAAAGAATTTAAAAGTCATGTGTTTTAATCAACTTTATCGTTATTTCTACTATTATTTGTATTTTACCGATCATTAAAAAGTTAAAACCCTCTATAAAAAGAGGGTCTTAACATTGAAAGCATTTCTAAATTATTTTGCAGCTTTGTCCCAAGCAGGAACAACTGTTTGCATTAATGGCTTTAACATTTTAAGTGAACATGCAATCACTTGACCATTTTCAAGTGAATCATTTCCACCACGAGCATCAACCACTACACCGCCCGCTTCTTTAATAATAAGCTCACCAGCAGCGATATCCCATGGTTTTAAACCAAGTTCAAAGAAACCATCGAAACGACCAGCAGCAACATAAGCTAAGTCGAGAGCAGCTGAACCACCACGACGGATTTGAGCACCCGCTTGAGTCACAGCTAATAATGAAGCAAAGTGCTGCTCTGCATAAGATACGATTTCACCAGCACGTTTAGCACGGTAAGGGTGACCTACTGCCAAGAATGTATTTTCTAAGCTATCTTTTACATTTACACGAATACGGCGTTGGTTCATTACCGCACCGCGACCGCGACTTGCAGAGAACAACTCGTCACGTACAGGATCGTAAATTACGCCGTGTTGAGTAACGCCTTTATGTTGAACTGCAATAGAGATACAGAAATGAGGGAAACCATTAATAAAGTTTTGCGTGCCATCAAGTGGGTCAATTACCCAGCACCAGTCTGCATCATGGCCTTTGCCTTCTTGCAAACCGAACTCTTCACCTAAGAAGCTATGGTTTTTATAACTTTTACGTAACGTATCAATCGTTAATTGTTCTAAATAACGATCTACACGTGTTACCGGGCCATCAATGCCTTTCTCTTCAACTTGCAAATCGAGTTTATGACGATTTTGATGCGCTTTTAAAAGCTCTTGACCAACTGTTTGAGCCGCACGCGCAGCCATAACCACCATAGGTTCCATTGAACACCCACTACAATACAAATTTGAAGATTTTGACAAAGAATAATGCATAAAAGCGCATACATTTTAGCAAATGAATGCGCTTTATGGGGAAAAATGTTTCAAAAATTTTATTAAAGGCTTAAACCACCTGATTTTGCTTAAGCCAAGCTCTCTCAATTGAGTTCAAAATACCCTTAGCATCTAGACCACAATCTTGCAGCATTTGATTATGCGAAGCCTGATGCAGGAATGAGTCTGGCAAACCTAAGTTAATGATAGGTTTCACAATTTGCTCTTGTGCCATAAACTCATTTACAGCACTACCTGCACCACCCATAATCGCGTGTTCTTCAACTGTTACGAACAAATGAGTATGTTCAGCCAAGTCTCGAATCATTTGTTCATCAAGCGGTTTTACAAAGCGCATATTTACGACACGCACACCGACATCATGTTTTTGTGCAAGTTGCTCGGCAGCTTCTATAGCAACCATGACACGGCTACCAAATGCTAGAACTGTAATTTGCTCATCACTATTTGGTTTAATTTCTGCAACGATTTCAGCTTTACCTAATTCAAGAACAGTCATTTCTTTTTGAATTTCGACACCAACACCTCCACCACGTGGATAACGTACTGCAGCAGGGCCATTATAGGCATAAGCTGTATGAAGCATTTGACGACATTCATTTTCGTCTTTTGGCGCCATAATCACCATATTCGGTACAGTACGCATATAGGCATAGTCATATGCACCTGCGTGTGTTGGGCCATCTTCACCCACTAAACCAGCACGGTCAATCCCGAAAGTTACATCAAGATTTTGTAATGCAACATCATGAATAAGTTGATCGTAACCACGCTGCAAGAATGTCGAATAAATTGCAACAACAGGTTTTAGTCCTTCACATGCCATACCAGCTGCAAGTGTTACAGCATGCTGCTCTGCAATGGCGACATCAAAGAAACGTTGTGGGAATTGCTTGGCAAACTTAACCATGCCCGAGCCTTCACACATGGCAGGCGTGATCGCAAGCAAACGCTCATCTTGAGCAGCTTCGTCACATAACCACTCACCAAAGACATCGGAATACTTTGGTGGTGTTTTCCCACCTGAAGCAGCATTAATTTTACCAATCGCGTGGTAAGTAATTGGGTCAGCTTCCGCAGGAGCAAAGCCTTTGCCTTTTTTAGTATAAACGTGAACTAAACGTGGGCCTTTACGTTTTTTGAGCGCATTGAACACTTGAACCAACTGAGTGACGTCGTGCCCATCAAATGGTCCAAAATAATCAAAACCAATTGCTTTAAATAGATTATCTGCTGCATCGGTTGCTGATTGGTGTAACCGAGAGTTATAGGTCCATTTTGGATGTGGCTGAATGTAAGCCTCACCATGTTCATCTACATTGACTAAATGACCTTTTTCCCAAATTGCAGCTAAATGTTTAGCAAAGCCACCCGTACTGCAAGAAATTGACATGTCATTGTCATTAAGTACAACAATCAAGTCAGCATCATGTGCAACAGCATCGTTCATGGCTTCAAATGCCATTCCCGCAGTCATTGCACCATCACCCACAATACAAACAACTTCACATGGGTCATTTTGATAGCGGCGTGCAAGTGACATACCCAAGCCAGCTGAAATAGCTGTTGATGAATGCCCTACCCCAAAGGTGTCAAAAACCGACTCTTCTCTAGCAGGGAAAGCTGCTAATCCATTTTTTGAACGGATAGTTGTAATTTGTTCACGGCGACCAGTCAGGATTTTATGTGGATATGCTTGATGTCCCACATCCCAAACTAAACGGTCATTTGGTGTATTAAAGCAATAATGCAGCGCAACCGTCAGCTCAACCACGCCGAGGTTAGCACCGAAATGGCCACCACTCTGGCCTGCTGCATATAAAATATATTGACGCAACTCATCAGCCACTTGAACCAGTTGACTATGCTCGAGCTGACGTAATTGTTGAGGATGATCAATTGCATCTAACAATGGCGTAACAGGGCGTTGAGTTGGAATTTCGGTATACAACATATGTGGCAAAGCCTTTATAAGCCTGGCAAATCCTAAGCTGGGTCAAAATGGGTCGATCATACAATCGAATGAAGTCACCTTCAATCAGCCACATTTGCGAACGAGATCATGCAAAGCAGTCTCTCATACATTATGGGTATGGTTGGCAGATTATCCTGAATAATCTGACTATTTATCAACTATTATCGTCTTCTTTATACAAAAAAGAAAACCTTAGTGTGCAAAATGATTATGACAATTCGACCAATCTCCCAGCATTACGCTATACTTTAAACCGTTTTCGGTTAAAAGATGAGTTAATCTGTGCCTATAGAGTTCATTGCAACATCAAAACTCCCGACCGCTTTTGGTGAATTCAATATTTCTGTGTTTCAAGATCCAGCAACAGGTGAAGAACATGTGGCACTTTCTAAAGGGTTAGAAAATCCGCCAACAGGCCCTGTTTTAGTCCGTGTACATTCTGAATGTTTAACAGGTGATGCTTTTGCATCATTAAAATGTGATTGTGGCCCACAACTACAAGCCACTCAAAAACTCATCAATGAAGCAGGACAAGGCGTAATTTTATATTTGCGCCAAGAAGGTCGTGGAATTGGTTTAACCAATAAAATTCGTGCTTATGCCCTACAAGATCAGGGACACGATACCGTAGATGCCAATTTACTATTGAATTTACCTGCCGATGCACGTCGTTACGATATGTGTAGCATCATGCTCGACCACTTAAAAGTAAAAGAAGTAAAGTTAATTACCAACAATCCTTTGAAAATTCAGGCACTCAAAGATCAGGGAATTAATGTTGTAGACCGTGTACCGTTAACCGTAGGTCGCAATCCTTTTAATGAGCAATATTTAAAAACTAAACGTGAAAGAATGGATCACCTTTATCAAAAAGATGATTTTTGATTTCAAGGGTAAAGTTTAAAAGCAATGTTTAAGGGATTTTTTCAAGATTTAGAAAAAATCCCTTACTTTTTTTATGGTTTTATGTTTTGATGTATTTAATTTATATCAATCATCTTTGAGGGTCATTATGCAACATCCGACTTCCACAGATATTCAACGTGTCCGCGAATTTCTCCTCGATTTACAAGCCCGTATTTGCGCTGGTTTAGAACAACAAGAAAAAGCTGGCGGTGGTACGGCAGAATTTATTATTGATGATTGGGAACGTCCAGAAGGTGGCGGCGGTCGTTCACGTGTGCTGCAAAATGGCACAGTGATCGAAAAAGGCGGTGTGATGTTTTCTCACATCAACATTAGCAAACTTCCTGCATCTGCTACTGAACGTCACCCTCAAATTGCAGGCGCTAAAGCTCAAGCACTCGGTGTTTCTTTAGTTATTCACCCTAAAAACCCAAATATTCCAACTTCTCATGCCAATGTCCGTTTATTCGTTGCAGAACGTGAAGGACAAGATCCGATTTGGTGGTTTGGCGGTGGTTTTGACTTAACGCCATTTTATCCAGATGACCAAGATGTTTTAAATTGGCATCAAGCTGCTTATGACCTATGTAAACCTTTTGGTGACAATGTTTATGCTGAACATAAGCAATGGTGTGATGACTACTTTTATTTAAAACATCGCGATGAACAGCGCGGTGTCGGTGGTCTATTTTTTGATGATTTAAATTGCTGGGATTTCGAAACTTGCTTTAAATATATTCAAGCTGTAGGCAATGGTTATTTAAATGCCATTTTGCCAATTTTCGAAAAACATCGTGAACAGCCTTATACCGAAGCTCAACGAGAATTTCAGCTTTATCGCCGCGGCAGATATGTTGAATATAACCTCGTGTATGACCGTGGTACTTTATTTGGTCTGCAAACAGGCGGCCGTATTGAGTCGATTTTAGTGAGCTTACCTAATTTAGCTGCATGGTCGTATCGCCCTGAATGGGATGAAGACTCACCAGAAAAACGTTTAACTGACTACTACTTAAAACCTCGTGATTGGTTAGGCTTAAAAGAAAAAGTCGCTTAATTTTTTGTTTTGGAGATTCTTTGGCTTCCACCCTAAAGGATCTCCTTTTTTGTTTTCAACTTTTCTTACACTCACCCAATATTTTTTCTTGTGCCAATTTGACTTATAGTGATGCCTGCTGAATATTCAGTATAGGCTTTATCTGCTTCATGCCATTTTAAAATTTTGGATACAAGAATGACCAAACAGTTTGCAGTAATTGGCAACCCGATCGAACAATCACGCTCTCCTGAATTGCATCATGCTTTCGCTGAAAAAACAGGTGTTGATCTAAACTATCAAAAACGGCTGGCTTCTCTCGATGGTTTTGAATCGAGCATGCGCAGTTTCTTTGCAGAAGGCGGCAGTGGCATGAATGTTACTGTTCCGTTTAAAGAGCAAGCTTTTGCTTTATGTGATGTGTTAACTGAGCGTGCTCAAATTGCTAAAGCTGTAAATACGTTATGGATGGAAAATGGCAAATTGCATGGCGACAATACTGACGGTCAAGGCTTAGTCGCCGCAATTCAAGCTTTAGATTGGAACTTACAAAATACAACTATTTTAATTTTAGGAGCTGGTGGTGCAACTCGTGGTGTCATTTACCCTCTGGTACAGGCTGGCGCTAAAAAGATCGTTATTGCCAACCGAACCCTCGCTCGTGCAGAACAACTTGTAGATGACTTAAAAACAGCAGTTCCACAAGCCCAATTACAAGCAATTTCTTTAAATGATTTAGACGGCGATTTTGATATTGTAATTAATGCAACTTCTGCAAGTCTTTCAGGTGATGCTTTACAACTTCCTGAAAAATTACAGTTCAAATATGCGTATGAAATGGCTTATGGCAAACCTTCTAGTTTCCTTGATCAAGCCAAGCAACGAAATGTGCCTTATGCTGAAGGTTTCGGCATGTTAGTTGGTCAAGCGATTGAAGCTTTTTATATTTGGAATGGTGTAAGACCAGACTTAAAAGATTTCTTATAAACAAATAAAGAACCTACATCAAGTAGGTTCTTTATTTATCTTATTTACTATTTTTTAGCAGCAACCATTTGCTTATAAATATCTCGGAAAATTTCATAATCAATAAATTCATTATGTTCAGGCTTTAACTTCTGAATTGTTTTTTCCGTAAGCTGTTGTTTACGAGCAGCTACATAGACATTCCCTAAAATATCAGCTGTTTCTGATAACAAATGCTTTTCTTCAGAAGAAACACCGTTTTGTTTTTCAAATTCTAACTGATACTGTTTTGAGAAAAGTTGAGCTGGCTGTTTATATTGTTTCTGTAGTTTCTGCCAAGCTTCACGCCCTGCTTTACCTTGTATAGTCTCTATTACAATATGATCTACAGCACGACCTAATTCATGATCAAACTGCTCATCTTGCTCAAGATGATGCTTTTGCTGTAAAGCTGTAATACGTTCTAAAGCCTTTCCTTGAGGATTATAAGTATCTTCCTCAGAGAACCAGTAAGCATAAACCTCAGCAATTTCTTGTAGCTGTTGAACAGAGTAATACTTAATATATGACGGTTTTTCGGCAGTCAATTTGGCAATAAATACTGCTTTATAAGTTTTGTCATAAGCATGCGTTGCATCATAGGTTTTATCTGCAAGTACAGCCAGATTTGTATCTAAATCTTGTACATCACTATGTGTGTCTACTGGATGTTCTAACACATCCCCTTGACCAAGTTTTTCTCCAAAGCCTTTAATAAAGTTTTCTAGTATAGAGCCTTTACTTGCTTCAGCTACAGACTTGGCTTGTTTAAGCTGCTGTTGATCAATTGAAGTTGCTTTACCGTAGTTTAAAATTTGCATATCAGCTTTAATATTAAAGCTGTGTTTAAACTCAGCTGGCGTATAAGCAACATCATAAGTCATGTTCACTGCACGACCTTTGTCATCTAAAGCCACATCAATCGTAATTGGATTTCTTTGCTTCGGTAAAGCTTGTTCAATCTCGGTCTTATGTTTTAACCATAAAGCTTTGAAAGCTTCATCATTGATAAACTGGTTTTGATTATAAGCTTCAAATGTTTGTTTTAAAGCATCTTGGCGAGATTGGGCTTGAACTTTTTCAGCACTTGCAGCGCTCTGGTCTAGCATATCAATGCCATAAACTTGGCAATAATTAATATCACCCAAAGCAACAGGTTTCTTCAGTGATTTTAATTCAATACATTGATCTTCAGTGAGGGTTACAGAATCTTCAGCTTGTGCTTCTTGTACCTCATCTGCTGCTGCTTCACTGACATCCTCGTCTTCAGAAGCTGATACTTCCTCAGCTTCAGCTTCTTCTACTTTAGGGTATTCTTCACTTTCACTATCCGATGAAAGAACTCCTTCAAAATGTGCATTAATTAAACTATAAAGCTCCTGACTCACAGCTGAAGCATCATCAGAAGAAATTTTATGGTCCTCTTGTGCTCCACCCTCAGAATCTTCATTCTCCTCAGCGGAAGTTACATCTTTACCAAATACTTCATCAATTTTTTTCTCATCAGCTCGTGAAACATTTTGCTGAAGATACTTTTTATTTACGAGGGTATAAAGATCAACTTCCATAAAGAATTGTTCGACCGTCGTATTTAAACGAATCTTTTCAACTGCCCCGACCTTACGGTCAGCCTCTGTTAGAGGCACTCGTTGTAAGTTTTGTGGTTCAGCCAAACGATAAGAAACTGCACTAGAAGCTTTAAGATATTCAACAAGCTTCTTCACATCAACGTCTTTTAAAAGATCTTTGTATTTTGAAAAATCAAAATAAGTCAGATTATTTTGACTTTCTTTATTAACTAAATATGGCATTAAAGCAAAATAATTAACATAAAACTTATAATTTTCTAGATCAACCACCATTGGCAATTTTGCCTGAACCAATAGCGTTGGTTTTTCATATCTGGCAGTCAGATTAAATGAACCCATTTTTTGACGATAATGAATTGAACCATCATAACTAAACTGAAGATCATTTATTAAATTAAATAAAATTGTATTAAATTTTTCTGAACCTGCCGATGCGTTTAAACCTAAATCATCTTGTTGATTTATAATAGCTGCATATAAGGCTTGTTTCTGCGCTTTACTTAAACTAACTTTTTGCTCATGTAGATATTGATCAACTTTCTTTTGTAATTCAGCATCAAGCTTAGGCGTATTTTCAGCTTTTGAGTTTTGCTTTATTTGTGTCGGGTCAACTGTGATTTTAAAGTTTCCGCGATAATCATAACTTGGATATTCATATATCGCATTAACGCTTCGAATGGCTTTTTGCTCTAAATTCGCAGATGTCACTTGTGGCCGCACACTGTGTTGTGCACATGCCGTCAAGCCCAAACTAAATAAACATAAACTTAGATATTTTAAATGCATAACCTTTTTTAAAACCTTATTACTTTATCTTTTCAGCAAAACTTGCTAAAAATTAATTGTTTTTTCACATAAAAGTATAAGGCCTGACTTTAACAGAAAATATAATTTCAGGTATATCTATTTTCGACAAAATTCGCTTTTCTGACATTTTTTTCGAGTGTGATTAACATTGTATTTTTATCATGCGAGTGAATAATCAAATCATCGATTCAGATAATCCCACAATGATTCAAAATTAGGATTAAAGCCATGCCAGCATATAAAGCTCCCCTACACGATATCCGCTTCTTAATGAATGAAGTACTAGACTACCCTGCTCACTATAAAACTTTATCAAATGGTGAAAGTGCAGATCCAGATACTGTAGATATGATTCTTGAAGGTGCGGCCGATTACTGTGAAAACGTACTGTCACCACTTAACCAATCTGGCGATGAAGAAGGTTGCCATTTTGACAACGGCGAAGTAAAAACGCCAAAAGGTTTTAAAGAAGCTTATGACCAGTTTGTAATGGGTGGCTGGCAAGGGCTTTCTTATCCTGAAGAATTTGGTGGTCAAGGCCTGCCAATGTCTTTAAATCTGATTAAATCAGAGATGATGGGTACTGCAAACTGGTCATTTACCATGTACCCGGGTTTAAGTTCAGGTTGTATGAACACTATTTTGCAATTCGGTACAGATGAGCAAAAACAAACGTATATGCCTAAACTTGTTGAAGGTACATGGAGCGGCACAATGTGCTTAACCGAACCTCAATGTGGTACAGACTTAGGCCAAGTAAAAACTAAAGCTGAACCTCAAGCAGATGGTACTTACAAAATCACGGGTACTAAAATCTTTATTTCTGCTGGTGAACACGATTTAACTGAAAACATTATTCACATTGTGCTTGCGCGTCTTCCAGATGCACCAGCGGGTACACGTGGTATTTCTTTGTTTATCGTACCTAAATTTATGCCTACAGCTGATGGCGGTGTTGGTGAACGTAATACAGTGACTTGTGGTTCAATCGAACACAAAATGGGTATTCGTGCGTCTGCAACTGCTGTACTCAACTTTGACAATGCAACAGGTTACCTGATTGGTGAAGTAAACAAAGGTTTACATGCAATGTTTACCTTCATGAACACAGCGCGTATCGGTACTGCGGTTCAAGGTATTGCACATGCTGAATTATCTTTCCAAGGTGCTCTTCCATATGCTAAAGACCGTATGTCTATGCGTGCCCTTTCTGGTAAGAAAGATCCAGACAAAGTTGCTGATGCAATCATTCACCATGCAGACGTACGCCGTATGCTTTTAACTCAAAAAGCAATCGCTGAAGGCGGCCGTGCAATGATTTACTACGCTGCGCAAATCGCTGACAAAATGACAGATGCGTTAACACGTGGTGATCAAGCTGCTTTTGAAGACTACGATGACAAACTTGGTTTCTATACACCGATCTTAAAAGGTTTCTTAACTGAACTTGGTTTAGAAGCTGCTAACCACGGTATGCAAGTTTATGGTGGCCATGGTTATATTAAAGAATGGGGTATGGAGCAAATCGCACGTGATGCACGTATTGCGACCTTATACGAAGGAACAACAGGCGTTCAAGCTCTCGACTTAATTGGCCGTAAAGTGTTGTTAAGTTCAAAAGGTAAAGTAGTACGTGAATATACTGCTGAAATCTTAAAATTCTGTGCAGCTCACGCACGTAATAAATACTTACGTCGTTTTGCTTGGGACTTAACTAAGCTTTGTGCGCAGTGGAATACGTTAACAGTTCGTATCATGCTTGCTGCACGTAAAGACCGCGACATCGTATCTTCTGCTTCTGTAGATTTCTTGATGTTCTCAGGCTATGTCATGATGGCTTATTTCTGGGCACAACAAGCTGTGGTTGCTTCTGAAAAATTAGAAGCAGGTAACGGTCAAGAAACTCCTGAGTTCTATAAAGCAAAAATTAAAGTTGCTGATTTCTACTTCGACCGTTTATTGCCACGTGCACAAGGTCATGCAGAATCAATGGTGACTACGTCTCGTACACTTACTTCATTACCAGTTGAACACTTTAGTTTCGACTATTAATAATAAGTAAGTATTAAAATCAAAAGAGCGCAATATAAATTGCGCTCTTTTTTATTAAATTAAAATTAAATTTATTCTTTATTAAGTACATAGGCTTTTGTGGGAACAAAATAGTTTTGTTCTAGAAATTCACGATTTTTACCATAATCGCTGTAGAACAACTTCTCTAAATTTACGATTAATTTTTGTTTTGAAATAATATTAAAGTAGAAATTAACATCTGATGTTGGACATTGAATCTTTAACTCATGAGCATCAGAATCAACTTTCCATGTCAAAGAAGGACATAATTGATTGATGGCTGCACTTTTTGCACCGTCTTTATTACTAATTCGGCCAAAATGAATAACATTCCAATACGCAGTACCATCAGGTAATAAATTTAAAATATATTCTGCTTCACCTGTTTCACAATCGGCAAAATTATCTTCACACGAAATACGAGTATGGTAGCGACCCGCATATTGTTGATCTGTTTCAGATAATTTCGAAGTCTTATCTTGCACACCATCAGGCAAGAAAGTTCGTCCCGCGGCATCATCCAAAGTTTTAACCACAGTAGTACTTTTAACTAAACTATCTTCATGTTTAGAGGTCGTTGCTACCGCTGAGTGATCCTTAGAATCGGCATGATTTGCATCACAGGCACTCAGTCCCATACATAAAATGGCAACCAAACCCAAATGTTTCATTAAAAGACCAGATGACTTCAAAGATATATACATCATTTACATACAACAGCAATGCTACAGTTCAAACTAGGATTCAAGAACGATCTCATCACTACTACAAACACTTTCAGCCCCGAAAGAGTGCATTTTAGTTGATGTTGCTTTCATTCATTTAAACCATTTACATATTTTAACTATTTTTAGTTTTACCAGACTTTAATTTGCTAATTTTGACGCCATATTTCTATTAACCAAGGGAAATCAATATCCCTTGTCATTTATATATTTGAGGAGAATTACATGACCAATTCTGGTTTATATCGCTCGAACCGACAAAGCATGATCGCCGGTGTAATGGGCGGTATTGCTGAACGTTTTGGTTGGAACGCAAATTTATTACGCATTATTTTCGTATTGGTTTCGGTAATGAGTGCGGCTTTCCCAGGGATTTTAGTCTACTTGGTTTTATGGTTAGTCATTCCTAAAAGACAACCTGAACAAGTGCAAGGTTATCAACAGCCTGTTCGTACTGTACGAGAAGAACAAATACATTAAATAACTTAGTTTATTTTGGTCGCTACGGTTGCATCCCCTAATCAACCGTAGCTTTTTTTATTTTAAAAATTATAGCTTTCGATTTAACTGTTGCTGTAAAGCCGCGATCATATCTGCACGACTAATCATTCCTATAAGCTTACGATCTTCAACAACAGGAATGTAGTTAAACGACTTTTCAACAAAGTATGGCACTAAATCTTGAATAGGTTGGGTTGGTAGTACAGTAACCACTCGACGACTCATGATCTGCTTTACATAGTGCTGCCAAGAGTTTCTTGGGTCAGCTGCGCCTTTAAACCACTCTACGACTTCATAGAGCGCTAAAGTTCCCACTAAATGGTTTTCTGCATTGACCACAGGTAAACTCATGAGATTCTGCTGTTTAAACTTATCTAATGCCTGATGAATATCGTCATTTTCATGTAGTTTAATCACATCACGACTCATAATATCCTGACAGATATATTGATTTACCATGCGCTCATTGGCATGTTCTTGCGCTTCTAAAATGATTTTTTCTAAATCGTACTGACTAATATCTAGTAATTCTGTGTGATGCTCTAATGCATACTCAATATCTTTTGGCTGAATTGATACTTTTTGAGTGGGAGTTGGATCTTTACTACGCTCATTTAAATGTGCAGTAACCGGATAATGTCGCCCAATCAATCGATTAAAAAATACAGCAAAACCGAGTAGAAGCAAAGAGTTGAGTAAAACTGGATAAAAAACGAAATAAAAACCTAATTTATGAATGGCAGCACCACCTAGTACAGCCGTAATTGCGACTGCTCCACTCGGCGGGTGTAAAGAGTCGGTGGTCATCATTAAAAAGATGGCGAGCCCAACAGCCACACTAAAAGCTGTAGTTAAATCAGGAATCCACTGCGCACAAGCAACCCCAATAATTCCGGCTAATGTATTACCAACAATCACATTCCAAGGTTGAGCCAACGGACTGGTTGAAACTGCAAATAATAAAACAGATGAGGCGCCCATAGGCGCGATGTACCAAGCATTAATTCCGCCAAGAACATACCAACTAATTAAGGAAGAAATTGCTAAACCACATAGTGCTCCAATACCGCAAAGCAATCGCTCTTTTAGTGGTAAAACCTTAAAATTCGGCTTTAAAATCTGTAACCATTCTCGCTGTATAACACTCACAGTACACCTTAGGGGATATGCCGTTATTTATAACGGGCAAAAGTATACGCCCAAAGCCACATAAAGTGCATTTAAATTATATCTTTTAAATATCAGAAAACTTGTTGAACGTATTCTTACTATTTTAAAACTTTAATATTCAATTAGTTTTTCATTCAAATAACGCCAGTACCGTTTCGGCAAATACTGCACGTGGAGTTTGATATTCTGACGTTCTGTAATATTTACACTCTTAAAATAATCTTTCCAAAGCTGATCATACAAAACTTCCTGCTCATCTAACTCAAGCTGAAAACTTTGACTCATGCCATTTTTTAAATTACGGTCAACTTCAGAAGCTTCGAGTGAAACTTCATGTATTTCACGTAAATCATAATAAATTCCAAACTTACGTTGCTCATCATAAATGAGCCAACGCTGATCTTGATAACGCCGTTTAAAATGCGGCTGGATAAGCGGTAAAACATTAAAATCAGGACGAACCAGACTTAAAAAAAGCTCATCTTTAGTTTTCTTAAACCGAATAAAAGCCTCCATTCTATGCTTTTCTCGCCCGACTTTTTTCGTCCACTGCGCAATCGCTAAAACACTTGGGTGCGAATAATCTTTTTCTACAGACGAATGACTACTAAACACATAAATACAATAATTAAATAAATGCTGATAGGCATCTAAAGATTCAGATAAATAAGCAAAATAAAATTGTTTTAACGAAGAGGATGAAAGCTTTTTTTGTAGCGCAGACCACACACGTTCGGCATGTTGCTCGTTATTTGCAACCTCAATTTTATCGGCAAATAAGCCATGTTGAGCCGCATCATTTAAACAGAGCCTGACCTGTAATTCTTTAAATTGAAATGCACGAAAAACACAGCTTAGCAGCCCAACCATTGAACCATCAAAATAGTAAGCCACTTCCTCATTAAACATGGCTAAAACCCAAGGCTTAATTGTGGCGAGAGTTGCTGCACATATTTCGAAGATCCCTGCGTTAAAATTTGCTGTCGAATATAGCCAGAAGATAGTTCCTTTTGGAATTTTGGACTGTCTTCACAGCGAATAAAGTATTTTGCACGCTGGTAGGCCACGCCTAGTTTTTTAAGTAAATCGATATGAATTTTTCCAAAACGGCGAGCCTGCACAATTTTCTTGGCCGATTTCACTCCAATGCCCGGTACACGCAAAATCATTTGATAATCTGCACGGTTTAAATCTACCGGAAACTGTTCGGGATGCCTCAAAGCCCAGCTTAGTTTAGGGTCTACATCCAAATCTAAATTTGGATGTTTTTCATTGACGATTTCATTGACTTCAAAACCGTAAAAACGCATCAGCCAATCGCTTTGATAAAGCCTATTTTCACGAAGTAACGGCGGTGCAGAACCCACTGCTGGCAAGTAATTATTTTCGGTATTAATTGGGATATAACCCGAAAAATAGACACGTTTGAGTTTAAATTCTTTGTAGTGCTTGTCTGCCATAAACAAGACATCTTGATCTGACTCTTGATGTGCCCCCACTACCATTTGAGTGGTTTGCCCTGCTGGTACATATTTCGGTACATGCTTAATGATTTGCCGTTCATCTTTAAGCTGAATGAGCCTGTCACGGACCAAACCTAAATCTTTTTGTACTTCCTGATGTGATTTTTCTGGCGCAAAAGTTTTTAGTCCAATTTCGGTCGGCATCTCTAAATTAATACTCATACGATCAGCATATAAACCTGCTTCATGAATCAGTTCAGGCGATGCTCCCGGTATGGTTTTTAGGTGAATATAGCCATTAAAGTTTTCTTCAAGACGTAACTTTTTAACCACTTGGAGCATACGCTCCATCGTATGATCGGCCGATTTAAAAATGCCAGAGCTTAAAAATAACCCTTCAATATAATTACGGCGGTAAAAATTAATGGTTAAATCTACGACCTCTTGCACCGTAAATGCCGCACGCTGGACGTCGTTAGAGCGACGTGAAACACAGTAGGCGCAGTCAAAAATACAAACATTACTAAATAGAATTTTTAAGAGAGATACACAGCGGCCATCTTCAGTATAGCTATGGCAAATACCCGAATGACTGGCATCCCCCAGACCTTTATCTTTGTTTTTACGGTCACTGCCACTTGATGAACAAGACACATCATATTTAGCAGCATCAGCAAGAATCTGTAGTTTTTCCCGAATGCGATCAGACATATCAAACGACTCATTTGTGGCATCGTTTAGAAAATATCATTTCGCATTCTTAAATTTAATCTAGTAAAGTACGCTCAGCGTCATGAGATGACGTTTAAAATGAACCAGCTTAATTAACGTATTCTTCAAGCTGCTTTACACGCTTTTCATACTCTTGCATTGGGCAATATGAATACATCGGTGAGCCAATGTATGAACCTGCATTATTACACTCCTGATCTACATAGGCTTTCCAAAGTCGCTGAGATTTTAAAATATCTTGGTAACGTTCTGGCTGTTTGTATTCTTCGCTTTGTGCACGAATTTGATCAATCAGAGCAACTATTTTTTCTTCATAAGTCTTTTTAGCTTGTTCAGAACAACTATACACGACCATATTATTAATACTTTCAAGCTTCATTTCTTTAATGGTCTGGTCTACACATTGATTGTATTCATCTTGCTCATCAGTTTCGGTTTGCGCGTAAAGCCATGGACTACAGAAAAGGCTGGATAAAACAATAAGTTTGCAGCAAAATTTCAACATAACTTCTTCTCAGTTCTATAATTTTTAATATGCTTCAATATAACAAAAAAACGATTATTCATGCACTTGCGCTTGCACCCATACCATTGCTGAGTTTATCTGCCTTAGGGGTCATAATATTAAATGCTGAGTTCAACCTTTATTCGATTGGAGTTATTTTTCTAGCCCACTTCTTATTTTATTTACTTTTTTATGGCCTTCTGGTTATTCCTTTCGCATATATCATTTCCTATTTTCTCGCTCGTAAAAATCGTTTAAATCTGATGAGTATTTTCATCAGCGCAACTGCGATATGGATTTTGATTAGCCCTATTGCACGTTTGTTTTTTGTCGGGTCATTCCCGTCTCCTTGGTGGAATATTTATAAGATTTACAGTTTTTATCTCATGATTTTATTTACCGGCTTTTGCTACTGGTTAAGCTTGAAATGGCTAAGCCGAAAACAAATAGGCTAATCGCGTATTCATTTGATTAAGCCTTTGCCACTCTCCTACAAAATCCTTATACTTAGGGGCAATTTTTCTCATAAATTCGTGGATGCTACATGAGTCGCGCCATCTCGCATATTGATACATTTCAGGGCTTAATTCTTGCCCTACAAAACTATTGGGCCGAACAAGGCTGCGTCGTATTACAACCTTACGACATGGAAATGGGCGCTGGAACATTCCACACCGCAACATTCTTACGTGCTTTAGGGCCTGAGACTTGGAACGCGGCATACGTTCAACCTTCACGTCGTCCAAAAGATGGCCGTTATGGTGAAAACCCGAACCGTTTGCAACACTACTACCAGTTCCAAGTGGTACTTAAGCCAAATCCAGACAACATCCAACAGCTTTATCTCGATTCTTTAAAAGCAATCGGGATTGATACACTTACTCACGACATCCGTTTCGTAGAAGACAACTGGGAATCTCCAACTCTTGGTGCTTGGGGCTTAGGTTGGGAAGTTTGGCTTAACGGTATGGAAGTAACTCAGTTCACTTACTTCCAACAAGTCGGTGGTGTTGAATGTTACCCAGTAACAGGTGAAATCACTTACGGTTTAGAACGTCTTGCGATGTACCTTCAAGGTGTTGACTCGGTTTATGACCTAGTTTGGACCAAAGGCCAATTCGGTACCGTGACTTACGGTGACGTATTCCATCAAAATGAAGTTGAGCAATCGACTTATAACTTTGAATACGCTCCAGTTGAAAAATTATTTGAACTGTTTGATTTTTACGAGTCAGAAGCAAACCGTTTAATTGAAGCAAAACTTTCTCTTCCTGCTTATGAGCAAGTGGTTAAAGCGTCTCATACCTTTAACTTACTTGATGCACGTGGCGCAATTTCTGTGACTGAGCGTCAACGTTACATTTTACGTGTACGTACTTTAGCGCGTGCTATTGCACAAAGTTATGTACAAGCACGTGCAGAGCTTGGCTTCCCAATGGCAGAACCACACTTACGTGATGAAGTATTGGCACAGCTAAAAGCACAAGCTGAAAGTGAAGCAGCAAAGGCGGAGAAAAACTAATGAGCAAACATACTGTTTTATTCGAACTTGGCTGTGAAGAGCTTCCACCAAAAAGCTTAAAAACGTTACGTGATGCACTACAAGCAGAAACGGTAAAAGGCTTAAATGAAGCTGGTTTAAACTTCGCATCTGTTGAAGCTTATGCTGCTCCACGTCGTTTAGCCCTTAAAATTGTAGATGTAGATGCTGCACAAGCTGATACACAAAAACGTTTTGACGGCCCTGCTGTTCAAGCAGCTTACGATGCAGAAGGCAAACCAACTAAAGCACTTGAAGGCTTTATGCGTGGTCAAGGCATTACAGTTGATCAGCTTTCTACTTTCCAAGCAGGTAAAGTTGAAAAAGTTTGCTATCTAAAAGATGTAAAAGGTCAAAGCCTTGACGCTTTACTTCCACAGATTTTACAAACTGCATTAGACAATTTACCAATTGCTAAGCGTATGCGTTCTGCTGCAAGCCGTACCGAGTTTGTACGTCCAGTGAAATGGGTTCTTTTACTCAAAGATGACCAAATTGTTGACGCGACTATTCAAGATCACAAAGCTGGTAATGTGACTTATGGTCACCGTTTCCATGCACCTGAAGCTGTGACTTTAGCGCATGCAAATGATTACTTAGCTGCCTTAGAAAAAGCTTACGTTGTTGCGAACTTTGAAAAGCGTCAAGCAACCATTCAAGAACAAGTGAAAAAGTTAGCTGATGAAGTGAACGCAACTGCGATTGTTCCAGCCGACTTACTTGACGAAGTAACAAGTCTGGTTGAATGGCCTGTAGCTTTACGTGCAACTTTTGAAGAACGCTACTTAGCTGTTCCTCAAGAAGCTCTTATTACGACAATGCAAGACAACCAGAAGTATTTCTGTTTGATCAATGCGGAAGGTAAATTACAACCTTACTTCATTACTGTTTCTAATATTGAGTCTAAAGATCCGACTCAAATTATTGAAGGTAACGAAAAGGTTGTACGCCCTCGTTTGTCTGATGCTGAGTTTTTCTTCTTACAAGATCAAAAGCAACCGCTTGCATCTCGTAAAGAAAAATTAGCAAACATGGTATTCCAAGCACAGCTTGGTACGCTTTGGGACAAATCAACACGTATTGCAAAACTTGCAGTTGCATTATCTTCAATCACTGGTGCAAACCCAGCCGATGCTGAAAAAGCTGCATTACTTGCTAAATGCGACTTAACTTCAGAACTGGTAGGTGAGTTCCCAGAACTTCAAGGTATTGCGGGTACTTACTACGCGCGTATTGAAGGCGAAAACACTGAAGTTTCAGAAGCTTTAGGTGAGCAATATTTACCAAAATTTGCGGGTGATGTTTTACCAAAAACCAAAACAGGTACAACCATTGCCCTTGCTGACCGTTTAGACACTCTTGTTGGTATTTTCGGTATTGGACAAGCGCCAACAGGTTCTAAAGACCCATTTGCTCTTCGTCGTTCAGCAATTGGTATCTTGCGTTTAATCATTGAAAATGAGCTAGACGTAACAATTGAAGAGTTAGTAAATCTTGCGCTTCAAGGTTATGGCGATATCGTTAAAGACCACGAAAAAACTCGTGCTGATGCTGTTGCGTTCTTGGAAGGTCGTTACCGTGCTAAGTACGAAGACCAAGGCGTTGCTGTTGACGTACTTCAAGCCGTTCAAGCACTTGCACCAAAATCTCCACTCGATTTTGACAAGCGCGTAAATGCTGTTAACCACTTCCGCACATTACCTGAAGCTGCTGCACTTGCTGCTGCAAATAAACGTGTTGCTAACATTCTTGCAAAAGAAGCAACACCTGAAGGTTCTGTAGTTGAAGCAAACTTGGTTGAAGATGCTGAAAAAGCATTATTTGCTGAACTTCAAGCAGTGACACCTGTGGTTGAACCATTACTTGCAGCAAAAGATTACACAGCTGCCCTTTCTAAGCTTGCAGCACTTCGCGCGCCGATTGATGCATTCTTTGATGGCGTAATGGTAATGGCAGATGATGCTGACCTAAAAGCAAACCGTTTACGTTTATTGGCTCAGTTACGTAACTTGTTTACTGCAGTGGCTGATGTGAGCGTGTTGCAGGGCTAAGCCTTTATTAGTTGTAAATTAATGAGAACCCCTCTATAGATTAGTGGGGTTTTTTAATATTAAGAATAAATCAGCAGTTATCATAATGAATACCACTTCAATTAAAAAGTTTTACCGTATAGATGCTTACCTTGTTCTTTGCCACACCCTTTTGATGGCATTCGGTTATGGTCTATGGAAGCTATATCCTCATATAAAGACCAAACCAGATATGAGCGGCCTGTTCTTTATGATTATCTCTATTCTAGGCGGTTTCGCAGGGCTGATTATGCTAGCTATAACTTTGCCTCGTTTAGATCGTTCTGTTCATAATTTATCAGTGAACAAATTTATTTTGGCTCTGCTGTATTGGGTTTCTAGTACCATTATTTTCGTACTATTTGGCATCAGCAAATTCTTCTTCAATAATCCGCTAGTTTCGCTAGTTTTTGTTTTGGTTTTTTTCAGCAGTGTTTATCTTTCGGTGATTCGCCTTGCAGATATGCGTAAAAAAGACTGGTTGATCTTAAGCGGAATTTTTGGAGCTATTGTGCTGTTCTTCTTTTTGCCAGAGCTTTAGAAAATGGTTTAAGTAAAGATTCTAAGCTTGTAATGCTTTGCGTACTTAACAATACCTTCTTTGATGGTGTAATGGTAATGGCGGATGATACTGACCTAAAAGCAAACCATTTACATTTATTGGCTCAGTTACGTAACTTGTTTACTGCTGTGGCTATGTGAGTGTGTTGCAGGGTTAATTAGCTCCTTATTAAATAAAGGGATCTAGATCCCTTTATTTTTTACGTTAAACAAACTCTTTAATTTCTTCTAAACTTTTCGATGGCTCAAACCACATAAAATCATAATCAGCCACATCATGAATATAAAACGGATCATTTTTCATGATTTCTTCAGCTTCTTGAATCGAAGAGCTTAAAACCAAAATCACCCCACCTACTCTATTTTCTCGGCGCCCTGATGCCAGAAATTTCTTCTGCTCATAGTAATGATCTAAAAAAGCAATATGCTCTTTGAGTACAGCATCAACTTCGGCTAATGGTTTTTTATAGGTCAAGGTAACAACAATCATCTCATTCTCTTAAAGTAAGCAGCACATGACACAACATCAATCTACAGATAGTTTAATGATCTATAGATTATTCAATAGTACGCCTATTCCTCCAATTCATCCATACCAAGCTCCCCACAATAATCACTCCACCTAACAGCACCATCATTGATGGTTTTTCATTTAAGAAAAGCACTGCCAAACTCATTGCGACAATCGGCGAGCAATACAAAAAATTCGATGCAATCGTTAACGGCATATTTTTAAGTACATAGCCCCACAGCACATAAGCCATCGCACTTGGGAAAATACCTAATAGGACAACTGACATATTGGCTTGCCAAGTGGCATGTAAAATTTCATTCGGTAGATTAGCGCTATAAAATAGTAAAGGAATGGTCCCGAACCAGATGATGTAGCACATCATGCTCAAGGCATCATAATTTAAAGCAAATTTTTTATATAAATTAAAATAAAGGCCCCACGCAATTGCTGCTAACACTATCAACAAACTGTAAGGGCTCGGCATACCAAAACCATGATCTCCACTAACCACTAACACGGCGCCACAAAGGCCAAGCAAAATACACAACCACTGTTTGAAACTAATTTTTTCTTTAAAAAGCAAAGCTGAAATAATAAAAGTGAATAGCGGAATAGATTGACTCAAAATACTAGATGCAACCGCAGTCACATACTGCTGCCCGGTATTTATAAGTAAGTGATGTAGCGTTACAGAGAAAAAACCTAATACAGCAAGCGCAGGAGCATCTTTCCACTTTAATGGCTGAATTCTTTTTTTCATGACCAAAAGAAGTAAGAAAACGGATGCGATTAAAAAGCGGAGCAAGGCAATATGCTGCGGTGTATATGAATGCAAGGCACTATGTACGCCAATAGGTGAATAGCCCCAACAAAAGACAGTAATAGCAATACATAGGTAAAGCTTAAATGCGGGAGGCTGAGTTTCGGCAGCAAGAGAAATTGCCATGTTAAATCTGCACTAAAGAAATGGAACACTTTCATCATATGCGCATGGATAGTTGAATAAAATTAACTTATATTGAGTCATATATTCATTAAAAGTGAATGATAAAATATGGATATCGCCCAGTTAAAAATGTTTCAAACCGTGGTTGAATGCGGCACCATGGCTAAGGCATCAATGCAACTACATTGTGTACCCTCCAATATCACAACGCGTATTAAACAACTTGAAGAAGAACTAGGGGCACCGCTGTTTTATCGTGAAGGAAAAAGCTTAAAGCTCACGCCATCTGGAGAAATCTTTCTCGATTATTGCCGTAAAATTTTAGCACTCTGTGACGAAGCCAAACGAAGTATTCACCCTGATGCACCGCCCTCTGGCCCATTAAAAATTGGAGCTATTGAATCTTCTGCCACAACTCGCCTACCCAATTTACTTGCGAAATATCATCAACGTTATCCAGAAGTTTCCATTCAAATTATTACTGGCACATGGAAACAGCTATTAGTCGATATTTCTCAGCACAAACTTGATGGTGCAATTGTCGCGGGCAATATAGAGTTTCCTATGCTAAATAAACTCAGTATTTATCAAGAAGACATGGTCCTAATTGCGTCTCACTCTTTGGGTGAAATTCATTGCCAAGAAGATCTGATTGGTAAAGAAATTTTTATGTGGACTGAAGGCTGCCCTTACCGTGCAGCTCTCGAAGATTGGCTTAAACTCAAGAATATTTCACTTCCCATCACCAGCATTACCAGTTATGCCACGATTATTGGGTGTGTGAGTGCGGGTTCTGGCGTGGCGTTAGTGCCTAAGAGTATTTATGAACAATATAAAAATTTAGCGCATATTCAGAGTTATAAGTTTGAACATCTTGCCTTTATGCAAAATCACTTTTTCTGGCATAAAAATGTGAGCAACCACAAAGCGAGAGATACATTTATAGAGTTAATTAAGTGTGAATTTTATTTATGAGTATTCGGAATAGTAAGTCTATTGCTATTAAATGATGAATTCTCGTAATCAAATCGTATGGGTTTTATCTCATGGCTGCACAAGGTATATTTTTAACAGTAAGATCAGCACTTCAACTTTTAAAGTAATTGGGGAGATTGATCCAAATGAAAACCTTACAAGTGTTATGCGTTGCAAGCTCTATATTGGCTTCATCAACCCTTTTTGCTGAAACAACACAGCCGCAACAAGTAAATGAAGCAACATCTAAAGCTCAACCTTATGGTGATAACCCAAGTTTAGGACGTGTCCTGTTATATAAAACAGGAAAAGGCATACAAAATTTAGGAGACTCTATTCAAGGTGCTTCAGAGAAAACTTCGAATAAAATTAGTGAAAAATGGAAAAATACCAAAGAATTTACAGCTGAAAAAGCAGAAGTCGTTCAACAAAAAGCAGATACAGCAAAAGTCTTTACTGAACAGAAAATAGAGCAAGCCAAACAAAATATTACCAGTAGTCGAAATGGTGAGAACATACCGATAGAACAAGGTGAGTTAAGCAAATCTAGCACGACGACCAATTAAAATTGGGTTTGAGGAGCGCGATCATGTCGCACTTTTCAAAAAAATATACTTTAAAAAGAAAGATCACCAAATACAAAGAGCTAGGAACCTGCCTTATGAATAGTCAAAAACTTCTCTTTTCAACATTATGTTGTGTAGCATTAACTGCGTGTGCGACCACCAAATCTGTTTCTTCTTACTCTCAGGCACAAGTTTTAGAACAAGATACGAATATCGAAGCTTATCCAACCACCACTGGCAATGTAGCCAAACTTATTAAACACGATAAACAAGCTTGCATGATTGAATTTACAGGTTATTTAGGTGGAGGCCAAGTGACTGAGCACTGGATTTTTAACAATAAAGGCCTGATTTCAGCTCAATCATTTACGGAGCAATATCCAGATTCTTCCGGCATATTAAGTCAAGCCACCAACTCGACAACAAAAAGCTCAACTACTTTTAATATTCAAGATCCAGCAATCCAAAATAATTTTAAAAAGCTCCAGAGCAATTTTAGTAAAGCCAATTTAGAGAAATGTGATTAAAAATTTTCCATAAAAAAACTCGTTGCAGAAGTAACCTTTTGCAACGAGCCATAGCCATTTTAAATTTCTTGGACCTAATAAAAAATTATAAATATGCTATTTAGTTAACGGTTAAACCATTGGTTGCTGCCAGCAAATCAATACGTGGGAAAACTAAGCCCGTTCTTGAATCAGTAATAGGTTTACCAGTGGTTTTTAAACGGTTAATTGTCTGATCGATAGTTTCAGTTGGTGTAACACTGTTTGCTCTTAATAACGCAATCGCGCCAGCCACATGTGGCGTCGCCTGAGAAGTACCTCCCATAGTATAGCCACCCGCAGTAATCATTGCCCCTGGTGCCAATAAAGTCACAAGGCTGCCCCCGTTACTAAAGCATGCCACTTTGTCCGCTGCCGTAGTGGGGTCAGAACATTTCACTGGGTTCCCCCATGACACACCACCAATATTACTGTCATATACAGCACCTACTCTTACCGCTCCAGCAACACAAGCAGGTGAAGAAATACCATCAGGGAATGCATCGTTACCAGTTGCGACTACTGGTACTACTCCAGCAGCTCGCGCATTTGCAAATGCTGTTCCATAACTACTATTACTACATTCAGATTTGTATTTAACACCAGGAACACCAAGGCTCAAATTTATCGCTTTAATATTGTATGTTTTAGCGTTATTTACTGCCCAGTTAATGCCCGCAATGATATCACTATCATAGGCTGAACCTGATCGAAAAACGTCTATTCCAATAATTTTTGTTTTGGTAGCAACTTTAGACACAATCGCTGAAACATTGCTACCATGACCATTATCGTCAAGTGAGCCATCATCTGGAGCACTATCAAATGAATAAACGACACGACATGTACTTGAAGGTGTATTCACCGCCGTACAGCCAAAATCCGAATGCAAATAATTTACCCCTGTATCCAGCACAGCAACACTCGAACCGGTTCCATTAAAACCTTTAGTATTGGCCTGAGGCTGATTAATTAAAGGCAGACTTTCCATCGTCGTAGGCTGATTGATTCGGTTTGGATAAACTGCTTTAACATTTGGATCGTTAAGTAAATCAACTAAAGCTTCTCTATTACTAATTCGATAAAAAGCTAAAGGCAAATTATTGTAGTCCCGAAGTACTTGCACCCCTACACCACGATTAAACCTCGACTGTATATTCTTTTTATTTGCAGCAATATAACTTCGCCGCTCCAAACCTGAAGCTACACTTTCCGAAGGGATATTGTATTCAACGATAAGGTCATTAGAATCATTGGTGACCAAGGCATCTAAATCAATTTTACCCTGAAATACTTTTTGTTTTGCTGCCTGATTTAACTGCTGTTTAGCACCTTTAGAGTCCAAAGGAAGAGCAGATGCAGTTGTACTTAAGATCGTACATAGACCTAATAGAAATAACGTTTTACTTTGCATTATTTTTCTCCGTAGTCTTTCGACTAACAATTTACTTATTTCGCTTTTATTTCATTTGCTGGATCTTTTTCTGGATCAATCGGTTGAATAGAAAGATCACTTTTTGTGTCATAAAAAGGAACAGTATCTGCTGATACTGGGCCGGGTTGAGTTGAATTTAAAGATACGTTTTTAAGTTGAGCAGGCTCCTTAAGTTTAGAAAGTAAAGATGAAGTGTCTGGTTGTGATGAATTCGGCTTATGTAAAGCAGAATTGAACACCTCAGATGCACCACTTGTTGGCTTAAAATAAAGAACAACGGCGACTAAGCCGACCAATATGAAAAGGGAAGCAATAATTTTCATCATTTAAGATCTCTGTTTTTTTGTTTATAGACATCTATATTTATTTTTGATTATTCGAAATAAGGCGCTATTTCTTTAGATATATTTCATGTGAAATTTCTATTTCTTGAAATATATAAACATGAGAAAAGCTAAAACACCTTTTCCCGAATAAGCAAAAATACAGTTCTGCCCTGTACGTTTATATTTCTGGCAGAATATGGTTCAAAAAAGCGCCAAAAAGCACCCTATTCTCATAATAAGCAATAACTATGCCGTTAACTCCAATAAAAAATGAAAAAAGAATCATCTTTAGAGATATAGAAAAATGGTTATGTTGAATGCTTTTAATTGTTTTTATTTCAGAGAACAAAAGGAAAGGAAATATTTTGCTCGGTTTTAAATTATAAAATATCGATATCTATTTCACTTTATTATTAATATTTTTCTTTCTCCACAATTTCTCCCTTATGTGTTTATTGACTGTAATGCTGTTGTAACGTTTTGATGAAGGTGATTCCCAAGCGAATCAAGGTTTGACTATGATGCGATTGCGTTTATGAAATACCTCATTAAAGGGTATATTCTTTGAAGGATATCGCAATGAAAATGATGAAAACAGCTATCGTGACTGCAAGTGTTCTTGCTTCTGCCTCTATTTTTGCACAAAGTGCGGGCGTTAATGCAGGTGCCTCTGCCCAAGTTAATGTACAACCAGGTGGACTTGTTAGTGGCGTAGCCAATACAGTCAAAAATACTGCTCATACCGTAGGTCATACTGCAAAACATGCTGGTCATGTAGCTGCAGACACTACAGTTAAAGCAACTAAAAAAACAACAGGTAAAGTGACTGAACTTTCTTCTGATGCCGTAACAGGCACTAAACATTTTGCTACTGAAGCAGCAACAGGAACAAAAAATTTAGCGACTAAAGCTGCAACGGGTACTAAAAACTTAGCAGTTGAAGCTAAAGCTGATACAAAAGCGCATCTTGATGCAGTAAAAACTAAAGTTGCAGAAAAACAAGCTGAACAAAAAGAATTTACTGCTGAAAAACAAGCTGATGCTCAAGCACGTGTAGATGCGGTTAAAGCCCGCGTAGCTCAAAACCAAGCAGAGCAAAAAGAATTTGTTGCTGGCACTAAAGCAGATGCTCAAGCACAATTAAATGCAGCTCAACCAGCTCATGCAGTTAACGCTCAAACAGGTGTAAACGTTGGTGTTAATGTTGCTCCAGTTGGAATTAGTGCAAATGCAAACGTAAATGCAGGAGCTCAAGGTTCTACACAAAAAACTGAAAAGAAATCTTTCGTTAAAGGTCTTTTCGGTACTAACTAATTAAAGTTAGCAATAAAAAAGGGCGATTCATCGCCCTTTTTTATTTGCCTAAAATTAACTATTCAGATTGTTTCAGTTAAAACCAAGCCTGCACGTAAACCGATCTTCACATTTGGGTTTGGAAATAAAATCCAGACCTGCTCTTGCTCAACCACATAATTACCCGAAGGTTGCATCGCAATGATTTCACCTTGGGTAAATGTCGAAAAGTTCGGAGCCTCAGCCGATAAGTTCATTTGGAAATCCTCATCTTTTTTAATTAAAGAGTCAGATACCTGAAATACTCGAATTTTCGATTTATGTCGTGTCGGTAAAGCTTGCTCAGAAACCACGTTACGAATGACTTCATCAATTGCAGCAAACTGGCTCAAGTCATTTTGTCCAAATGGCAAGGCTTTCCCCAACTCCAAGGTGGCACTCGCAGCTTTAAAGCTCTCACTGGTAAAATGTGTGAAAGTTTTACCCGCAGCGCGGTGATAAACCAAAGCATCTAAATCGGCAGCATCAAGACTTGCTATCATATCAGCATCGTAGTCATGGGTTTGATAAGGCAATAAAGCAAAGGTCGGTAATAATGAAGCCCGAATTGCCGTATGCAAATCATAGTGATAGCGCTTAGCATCACTCGCACTTTCCTGAAAGAAAGTGGCAACTGCGTGTTCCAAAACCTCAGCTCGCTTAGATTCCTCTGTTACGGGTAAATTTTTATATCCACCACAAAACATTCGGTTTACATCGTCATGCACATAACGTTTACCTTGACGCATTGCATAAGGATTACCCAGTACAAACAGTAATCTCACAGCAAGGTTTAAACGTCCTGCAAATAAATCTGTGCATAGATGAGATAACAATTCAATTGGTGCTGTTTCATTACCATGTACTCCAGCTGACAGTACGACAGCTTTGTCGTACTGTACATGTGGCGTACATTCAAGAAGTCCTTCACCTAACCAACGCCAAGAAAAATTATCTTGTTTTCCTTCGCGTACTGTAGGTTGCTCACCATGTAAGGTTAATGCTAGAAAATCTTGCATGTCACCTCCTCATTATTTTTGGAAAGGATAAACCGAACCCAAACCTAAAATTTTGGTGAGTTCATCAAGCGCCATACGGCTTTCCATAAGCAAATGCGGATCTGCTAAATCTTCTTGAGCTAAACGATCACGATAGTGTTTATCTACCCATTGATTGAGTGTGCCAAACAACTGATCATTCATGAGGACTTTTGGATTTACAGCATTTAATTCAGTTTCGTTTAAAGCTACACGCAAGCGTAAACATGCTGGTCCACCACCATTACGCATACTTTCACGTAAGTCATATACCTGAATAGCATCAATTGGTGTACCCATTTGAATCATATCGTTCAAATAGCTCCACACTGCAGCATTTTGGCGAGACTCTTCTGGTACAACAATGGTCATACCACCATCAGGACGAGTCAAAATCTGGCTATTAAACAAATAAGTAGAAACAGCATCGTCTACAGTAACGCGGTTTTCAGGTACTTCAATCGAAATAAAATCTTCACCAATGCTTGCCATTTTTTGACGAATTTCAGCAAAAGCCTGATCTTGATTTAAGAAAGCGTGTTGATGATGAAATAAAACCTGTTGGTTACTTACCGCGATCACATCGTTATGGAATACACCCTGATCAATTACATCAGGATTTTGCTGAACAAAAACAGTATGAGCATCATCTAAACGGTGTAAACGTGCAATTGCTTCACTTGCTTCACGCGTCTGACGTGCTGGATAACGCTTTGGTCCCGGTAAGCCATTATTTAAGTGTTGTTGACCATAAACAAACACCTGAACACCGCGCTTGGCATAATCACCACCTAAACGATTGTGATTTGCTGCACCTTCGTCACCGAATAAAGCCACTTGTGGTAAAGCTTCATGATGTACAAAGTGACGTTCATTTTTAAAGATGGCTTGTAAAACTTGGCTCGTTGTTTCAGCTTCAATTGAACGGTGAAACTTATTGTTCAGGTTCGCTGCTGTAAAATGCACGCGCTCATCTTGGCTATCTGCCGAAGGTGAAACTGTTGCCGCATTTGCAGTCCACATTGGAGAAGCTGAACTTAAAGATGACAATAGCTCTGGTGAATAACGCATTGCTTGAGCAACAACGCTAATGTCATCTCCAGTAAAACCTAAACGGCGTAACATTGGAACATGTGGGCGTTCATGCGGAGCAAGTACACCTTGCTTCATTCCCATGTCAGCCAAGGCTTTCATTTTTAATAAGCCTTGTTTTGCTGCCAATTTTGGATTCGAGGTGTTATTACGGTTTTTGGTTGATGCTTCATTACCAAAAGATAAACCCGCATAGTGATGTGTTGGTCCCACTAAACCATCGAAATTTACTTCATATCCTTTCATTTTTCTTTCCCTAGTGTTTAAGGCAACACAATCCCTGGAGATAATTTTTCTGGCAAAGTTAAGCTTTCACTTTCAAGTGAAGCCATTGGCCAAGCACAATAGTCGGCAGCATAAAACGCGCTTGCACGGTGGTTACCCGAAGCTCCAACACCACCAAATGGTGCAGCACTTGAAGCACCAGTTAATGGCTTGTTCCAGTTCACAATACCGGCACGTGCTTCAATGAGTAAGTCATCAAACAATTCGCGTTTTGGAGAAACCAAACCAACAGACAGACCAAAACGTGTTGCATTGGCAATTTTCAATGCTTCATCAAAGCTGTCATAACGCTGAATGGTTGTAAGCGGACCGAAATATTCTTCATCTGGAATACCAGCCACACCTGTTACATCAACAATACCCGGAGTAAGTAATGAGCTGTCTTCTTGTGGACGGGTCATTAGCAATAAGCTTTTTGCACCAAGCTCAAGTAGCTTTTGCTGAGCATTCATCATGTTTGTTGCAGCAACCGATGAAATCACGCCACCCATAAATGGTTGTTGTTCGTCGTTCCAGCGGCCTACTTTCAGGTTTTTAGCCACTTCAACAAAACGTTGAATAAATGCATCACCTTCAGCACCATTTTTTACCAAGATACGGCGTGCACATGTACAACGCTGACCTGCCGAAACAAAAGCAGATTGAATAGCAAGATTAACTACTGCATCGACATCGATAATTTCATCAATAATCAATGCATTATTGCCGCCCATTTCAAGCGCAAGAATTTTTTCAGGTGCACCCGCCATTTGCTTATGCAAGTGATAACCAGTGTTTGCACTTCCAGTAAACAATAAACCATCAATTTCATGTGAAGCAGCTAATGCTTCGCCCGTGGTGCGTCCACCTTGAACCAAATTCATCACACCATTTGGCAGACCAGCTTGTTGCCAAAGTTTTACAGTTTCTTCAGCAGTCCAAGGCGTTAATTCACTTGGTTTAAATACAACTGTGTTGCCAGCAAGCAATGCAGGAACAATATGCCCATTTGGTAAATGGCCCGGGAAGTTATATGGACCGAAAACTGCAAGCACACCATGCGGACGATGACGTAAAGATGCTACACCATCGGCCATTTCAGTTGAGCTTTCGCCTGTACGCTGGTGGTAAGCGCGAATCGAAATCGCAACTTTGCCAATCATTGATTGAACTTCAGTTAACGTTTCCCAAAATGGCTTACTGGTTTCTTGGCTAATGACTTCTGCTAAATGCTTTTTATTTTCTTCAAGCAAAGCGGCAAATTTTTCAACAATCGCTACACGCTCTGCAAGTGGTAAACGCGCCCAAGCTGGAAACGCAGTACGCGCTGCCTGACAAGCTTGCTCTACATCAGTAACAGTAGCCTCGGCACCTGACCATACAGTTTGGTTATCAACCGGATTTGTTTTTTCAAATGTTGCGCCGCTGCCTTGTAACCAGACACCGTTTATAAATAAAGAGTTTGACATCAGGATACTTCCATTGGATTTAGTGATAACACACGAACAACGTGACCTTCTTGTACACCGAGTTTTTCAGCTTGTTCATGTGTTAAATTTATTGTGTTATCAACAAGATCAAGCTTTAACAGCATTGCCTTATAGTCATGATAATTATCATTGGCAATGAGATATTGGGTCTTACCGACCGCAGCTTCACTTGTAATTTTGACGTTTAGTAACTGACTTTCTTTTACTGCTCGCAATTCATCAATATTGGCTTCAATGGTTGGACCAGCATCAAAAATATCGACATATCCTTGATAGCGTAAGCCTTCCGACTCAAGCACATGATAAGCAGGCAAAGTATGTGGATGCATTTTCCCAATCACTTCTTGTGCAGCCTTTGGTAAAAGGTCTACATAAACTGGAAAACGTGGCATAAGTTCCGCAATAAAAACTTTTTGACCAATTCCACTCAAATAGTCTGCAGTTGAGAAATCCATATTGAAGAAATGGTGTCCAATCGCATCCCAGAAAGGCGAGCATCCATTTTCATCAGAGAAACCTCGCATTTCAGCAATGAGTTTTTTCTCAAAATATTGCTTAAATGCTGCGATAAACATAAAACGGATTTTTGATAAGAATTTACCGTTTTGGTTTTCACGACGTTCCGGATCTAAAAATAATGTACAGAGCTCACTGCTTCCTGTTCTGTCATTACTTAAAAATAGAGTCGGTAATGCTTTATAGACATTTAATGCTTTTGAAGCGTGTACTTGTGTTCCCACATGAAAGTTGTACCAAGGTTCGATTAAACCTACAGCAACTTCAATTGCACTCACCCCAATAACACGTTGAGCTTCTGTATCTTCAAGAACAAACAAATAACCTTGTTCGCTCTTATGAACATTACCATTTAAAGTATTGCGAGTACGTGAAATTCGAGCCGAAAGTGTATCCATATTTTGTGGCAAGGAAGTCAGGCCAACACCTGACTTACCTGCTAATTTATAAATATCTTCAAGGTCTCGAAACTCGGCATGACGGACAATCATCATGGCTAGCTTTCCTTTTTTTTATTTAGCCAACTTTGCCAAAGCTCTTTTTAAACGAGCAATTCCTTCATCAATATCTTGTTCAGGAATAATCAGAGAAGGAGTAAAACGAACCACGTTTGGTCCTGCGATTAAAGCGAGTAGTCCTTCTTCGCCTGCCCAAGTTGTAATGTCTTTTGCTTTACCTGCATATTCAGCTTTTAATACACAGCCAATCAATAAACCTTGACCACGAATTTCATCAAAAACTTGATATTCAGCATTTAAAGTATTTAATGCATCAAGGAAATATTGATGACGGTGTTTTACACCTTCAAGTACTTCTGGCGTATTAATAAACTCGAATACAGCACCAGCAACCGCACTTGCTAACGGGTTACCACCATAAGTTGTACCGTGTGTACCCACTGAAAAATGCGGCGCAAATTTATCAGTTGTTAACATTGCACCCACTGGAAAACCACCGCCCAATGCTTTTGCAGTAGTGAGTACATCTGGAATCACACCGTAGTTCATGTAAGCATAAAGTGAACCTGTACGGCCTACACCAGTTTGTACTTCATCAAAAATAAGTAAGGCACCGAACTCATCACACAGCGCACGTAAACCTTTTAAAAATTCGATGTCAGCAGGAATTACCCCACCCTCACCTTGTACAGGCTCTACAATCACTGCACAGGTTTGTTCATTAATGACTGCTTTGGCAGCTTCTAAATCATTGTAAGCAACATGGCTAATCCCGTTTGGAAGTGGTGCGAAGTCTTGTGAATATTTTGGCTGACCACCTGCTGAAACGGTAAATAAGGTACGTCCGTGGAAAGCATTATTAAATGCCACAATGCCACTTTTACCCGCAACACCGCTGTCGAGTCCAACTTTACGAGCAAGCTTTAATGCTGCTTCATTCGCTTCTGCACCTGAGTTACAGAAGAATACTTTGTCGGCAAATGTATTTTCGGTGAGTTGTTTAGCAAGGCGTAGAACAGGTTCATTGGTATAACCGTTACCTACATGCCAAAGTTTTGTAGCTTGTTCTGTTAATGCATTTACTGCCACTGGATGCGCATGACCTAATGCGTTTACTGCAATCCCGCCTGCAAAATCGATATATTCTTTATTTTCTTGATCCCAAATACGTGAACCTTCACCACGTACCGGAATGAAATTTGCCGGTGCAAAAACTGGAACCATCCAGTCATTAAAGTTGCTTCGAGTTACAGAAATTGGCTGTTCCATGCTTACCTCAGTATCTATTTAATTTATTTAATCTGTCTTACTGTCTTTCATTTAATTTATTTAGAAAAAGGGACTGAACAAATAACCCTATACATCCTTTATATTTGCTCAGCCCACTTTTTCTAAAAGGTAATTTCCTCAGATTAGCCTGGGAAAATACCGCGTTCTTTACGAGCTTTTAAGATACGCTCACATGCCAAGATGTAAGCTGCTGTACGTAAAGTACAAGCATTGCTGTTTGCTGTATTCCAAACGTCATGCATAGCTTGAACCATCAACTTGTCTAAACGCTCGTTGATTTCTTCTTCGGTCCAGAAGTAGCTCGCCATGTCTTGAACCCATTCGAAGTAACTTACAGTTACACCGCCGGCGTTACATACCACGTCAGGAACCACAACAATGCCACGCTCAACTAAAATATCTTCCGCTTTAGGATAAGTCGGGCCGTTCGCGCCTTCTAAAATCAACTTAGCTTTAATTTTTTCAGCACGTTCAACTGTGATTTGACCTTCTAACGCAGCAGGAATAATGATGTCTACATCTGCAGTCCAGAAATCTTCATCAGCAATTGCTTGCGCGCCAGCGAAACCACCAACACCACCTTGGTTTGCATTTACGTGTTCACGTAATGCAACAAGATCAATACCGTCAGCATTGAAAATTGTGCCAGTGTGATCTTGAACGTGAGTGATTTTTGCTTTTGATTCAACAAACAAGAAAGCAGCTTCACTACCTACGTTACCAAAACCTTGAACAGCGATTTTCGCGCCTTCAATTGGTAAATTGATTTTTGCAGCTACTTCGCGACCTGTAACGAATACACCGCGACCAGTCGCTTTAACACGACCTAAAGAGCCACCTAAGTGAACTGGCTTACCAGTTACAACACCAGTTACTGTATAACCTTGGCTTGTAGAGTAAGTATCCATCATCCAACCCATGATATTGGCATTTGTACCAACGTCTGGAGCTGGGATATCTTTTTGAGGCCCGATAATATGACCGATTTCAGTCGTATAACGGCGAGTTAAACGTTCTAATTCACGATTTGAAAGTTTACGTGGGTCAACACGGATACCACCTTTTGCACCACCAAATGGTAAGTTCAAAACAGCAGTTTTAATTGTCATCCATGCAGATAACGCCATCACTTCATTTAAATCAACGTTTGGATGGTAACGTACACCACCTTTACCAGGACCACGAGACAAGTTGTGTTGTACACGGTAGCCTTCAAAGTGCTGAATAGAACCGTCATCCATCACGATTGGCACGTCAACAATAAGCGCACGCTTTGGACGTTTTAAAGTGTCGATAAACTCAGCTAAGTGGTCTAAGTACGGAGCAACACGGTCAATTTGTGCCAAGTAAGTTTGCCATGCATCGCTGTGTTCGTTTACGTATGAAAGATCTGACATCTTTTTTCCTATTTACCTATACAGACTCAGATGTGATAAATCCGCAGTCTTTATTATTCAGCAACCAAAACCTTGCAATAACAATGTCTTGATTTATTTATAAAATCTTCAGCTCTTCTAAAGCTTCAGACCTTTTAAATTCCATCTTGTGATATCAAAAGTACGATTTACTTTTATATATCGATATCTTTTACAATCTTTCTTTTGCCTCATCTGCTGTTTATAAAAACGTCTTTATAAAAGCAAAAGTTCCACCGCAATCAACTCAAACAAGTCGATCGTAAATAAGTACAAAAGAGGTGATATAACCGTTTGGGAGTTAAAAAGAACTAGGGTTCATAAAACGAAAAAACCATAAGTCCATAAAATTATTTTTGACTAATCGATAGATCCCTCCATTAGTCTTTTTAAATAAAAATTGTTCACTAATACTGCAAGCTTCACGTCACTACTCAAGCTGGTTAATCATGCTTTCATATAGACATAAAATCTTTAAGTAAATATAGCACAGCGCAAGGTAATTTAGAACATTTTAAAATAAACAAGCAGAGAAAAAATAATCAATTTTCTCTAAATTTTATAATAAAAAAGTAACTGAGCCTAAAAAAACCTTAAGCCATAATAATTTTATTTTATGGAAATTAAAAAAATATTAAAAATAAAAATGGTTAAAAAATTACCATTTAATAACAACAACTTAATTAACAAAAAATTTCAAAAAACCTGAGAAAAATTTAGAAAATTTCATAATATTTTTTTTGCACGGTCCAATTTAAAACAAAAATAAAAATATAAAAAACTCCTTACTATTAAATAATCATGTTAAACATGTACTTATTTAAAAACTTATAATAATTAGCTATTAATACCATTCCGACAAATGGTTAATTTATGAATCATCATTTGATTCAATTATTAAAATAAAAAAAACATTTTTAAAAAAAATATATAACACCCCTCTCCCAAGCTTAATTTATCACCATAAAAAAAGGCCCCATAAGGGACCTTTAATCAACAAAATTAGCTAAGAAATGGCTTAGTTCGGAGCAATCTCTTTCTTACGATAAAAAACAAAATAGCTCACATAGCACAGCAAGATAAAAATAATGCAGCAGATAAAGCCAACCTGCATAGAGGGATCAAACACCATACTGACACAGGTAACAATACAGAATAGCCCACCTACAATTGGAGTAAGAGGGAAAAGTGGTGCAGCGAAACGTAAATCTTCTGCTGTTTTACCTGCTTTATACCATTGTCTACGGAAATTAAATTGTGAAACGCAAATTGCGATCCAGACCACCACCATTGTAAAAGCAGCAACACCTAGTAAATTTTTGAAAATTGTTTCTGGGGCAAATTGTTCTGAAAGTAACCCAGGAATAGCACCAAACATGGTGACAATAATGGCAACAATAGGTGTTCCAGATGGTGTGAGTTTAGCGAAAATTTTAGGTAATTGATTTTTTGCTGAAAGCGACCACATCATACGTGAAGCAGCAAACAAACCAGAGTTAGCAGCAGAAAGTAGAGCCGTAATAATTACGAAACGGATAATGTCTTCTGCATACGGAATACCAATATAGTTAAATACCGTCACAAATGGACTACTGCTCACATCATTTGCATTAAGACCTGCAAGATGGAATGGTAGCAAAGAGCAAATAACAACAATTGTTCCTACAAAAAATATAAGCAAACGCCAAATTGCTGCATTAATTGCTTTAGGAACAGTCTTCGCTGGCTCTTCTGCTTCACCTGCAGCCACCCCAATAAGTTCAGTCCCAGAGAAGGCAAAATTCACAATGAGCATGGTTGTAAAAATTGGAAATAACCCGTGCGGGAACCAACCCTGAGCCGTTAAATTACTAAACAATGGTGCTGTTTCATGCCCGTGATAAGGAATAAAACCAAAAATTGCCAACAACCCCAAAGTAATAAAGACAATAATTGTTATAACTTTAATCAGCGCAAGCCAGAACTCAGATTCAGCAAACAAACGCGTTGAACTGATATTGAGGAAAAAGACGAGACCACCAAAAAACAGAGTCCATGCCCAAACAGAAGTAGTAGGAAACCATTCCTTAACTAGTAAAGCTGCAGCAGTAAATTCAGTTCCTAAAGTGGCAGTCCAAGTTAGCCAATATAGCCAGGTGATCATATACCCTGTGCCTGGACCAATATAACGTCGTGCGTATTCACCAAAAGAGCCTGATTCAGGCACATGAACCGCTAGCTCACCAAGACAGAGCATAACTGTGTAGGCAATCAAACCGCCCAAGAAATAAGAGATAATTGCGCCAATTGGGCCTGCTTGAGAAATTACGTCGCCAGACCCTAAAAAAAGACCTGTACCTATGGCACCGCCAAGGGAGATCATCACCAAATGTCGAGTACTCATTGCTCGTTTCAAAGGTGCAGAACTTCCATGTTGCGATGCATCATTATTCCGATAATTTAATGATTGCATATAAAAAACTGTAACGACAATTTAGTAAAAAATCATTTTAGGAGAAAAAAATAAATATGCAATTATCTTTGAATAGTGAAGCTATTTTAAGCACACCTTCCCATTTAAAATAAAATATCAATGAAAAACAGCATCTTGACAATTATAAAAGTATTAATTGTATTTTAATTAACCCTACACTATTTCTTTAATTTATATAAAAATAAAAACCATTATTTTTTAAATATAATAATTTTTCACTTAATTTATCATGACTACTTTTAGTCCTATCTTTATTTAAAAATTAATCACACTATTTATTTAAATAATGACTTTTAATTTCATATACAAATAAATTAATAAAAAAATATTTTTTGAGCAAAAAATAAAGCCCAAATTTGAAGATTTGGGCTTTATTTAATCAATAAGGTAAATTAATAACTGGGCAGTACAAATTGTTGCGATGGTTGAACTGAACCTTCAATGTAGTCACAAACGCCTTGTTCATCACAATCTAAATTGAATTGCTTGTAGCTCAATGCAAAAAAATCAGAATATTGTTTAATGACAAATGGACTCATATCCGAGCTTAATGCATCACCTTGTTTAAATAATTTAATAATTTTTCGGTCATTCATACCTAACAAATAAATTTCATTATTTAATTCAATGTGTGCAACTCCAGTCTGCTCCGCCACGATCGGAATTAGATACGATGTATTTGCGAGCAACACATCTACAGCATAGCTTTCAAGTTTTAAATTAATTAAATTGAATACCAAGATTGTACCAGAGTGAGTCTGCAAACCTTTTTTATAGCTTTCAGCTTGCTGGATGTAATGAATTTTAATTCCAAGTTTTTGGAAGTCTTGTTCAGTCGCCTGCTTTGTTTTTACAAGACTACGTGTAATAGCTTGCTTGAGCAGGTTATCTAAATAACGCTCATCTAATTGAAAATCATTTTGTCGTAAAATTTTCAGTAACATGCTGTCATGATATGTCAGCACATTGGCAAGTACATTACGGTAATAGAATTTACTTTGTTTTTTGATTTTACGAACGTGTTGATAGAAATACGTTTCATCAAATTCATGTTCAATAAAATCATGTAAAAGACTTGAACTCGCCAATACAGATAAAGCTTCATGCCCTGTAAAAGGCAAATGAATCGTATGTAAACTTGGCAATATTTCTTTTATTTTTAAGTAATGTTCACGATCGACCGAAAAGTAAGGGTCATAAACAATAATATATTCACGACTTGCATCTATATCTTGCAGCTGAATTTGCATGTCTTTATTTGCGACAGCATCAAAGAATTCAGCATAACGTCGATCTTCAACTTGTTCAGGGTCAATTGAATATTGAGGTACAAATGCAACGATTCGATTCATATTTAAAAGATTCGAATATTTGATTGCTGCATAGCCACCCATTGAGCCGCCATAACCTACAATATTTTTAAAACGCTGAATAATAGGCAAAATGGCTTTAGCCATTTCAACCATACTGGCTTTTGGGAACCATGATTTTTGTTTTGGCATAATCCCAATAACATTGTATTGGTACTTTATTAGAGACTTTTCAGCATTGATAGATAAGCCACTCGCTCGGGTAATCAAATCGCCAAAAGAGAGAACTAATGTATTAGAATCGCCTTGTAAAAAAATGGCTCTAATGTGTTCGTCTTCAAAAATAATTTGCTTATCCATGCTCACACCGAAAGAAAATTTACTCCCACATACATAGTCAAAAATGAAACAAAATAGGTGTTTTGCCAATTTATGATTGCGGAGTATCTTATTTTATAGATGCCAGTCAGATTAAAAAGCGCAAAATATGACACAATCCTTACATCCTGCCGCTCAAAAAGGCTTCAGCTCAGCTGCTGAGCTTTATCAGCAAGTTAGGCCGAATTATCCCGTAGAAATAGTCAGTTGGCTACAAGAACGTCTCCAAATACATGAAAATTCTACTGTTATTGATCTTGGCTCAGGTACTGGCAAATTCTTACCCTACTTAAAACAAACCCATGCCAATATTCTTGCAGTAGAGCCAATTGGCGAGATGTTACAACAGCTTCAGCAGGCCTATTCTGATATTAAAACTTTACAGGCATTTAGCCACGCTATTCCGGTAAACGATCAACAAATTGATGCTGTTGTTTGTGCTCAATCTTTTCATTGGTTTGACAACATGGAAACACTGACTGAAATCCATCGAGTATTAAAACCACAAGGACATTTGGGACTCGTTTGGAACCAACGTGATGAACGTACAGACTGGGTGAAGGCCTTAGCAGATTTTTTATTACCACTTGAAGGCGATACACCGCGTTACCATAGTGAAAAATGGAAAAAGGTTTTTGAAAATCAAAATTTATTTACTTTTGATAGCGTAGAAACTTTTTCGCAATCACAGCATGGTACTGTCGAACAAGTGGTGAGTAAAAGATTACTCTCTACAAGTTTTATTGCAGCAATGACTGAAAAAGATCAATTACAGCTCAAAGCTCAGTTTGAAAAAATTGTTTATGATTTTACAGGGCTAGGCCCACAAGATCAGATTGATTTTCCATATGTCACATATGCATATCACTTTCAGAAAAGTACATCGTCAAATCATAGAGAATAGGTTCGGTTGAAAGCTATGTTTAAAAAAATGCCTCATATCATCTTAATGTCTTTGCTCAGCTCTAGCCTATTATTGACTGCTTGTAAAAAAGCAGATGAGCCAGCAAAGACCGAACAACATCAGACAAATTCATCTACCGATCAGGTGATGGAAAAGCTCAATGAAAGACCTGTTAAAAAGTTCGCGACCACTGCTGACGATGCGCATGACATTACTTTATTGGAAGACTATGACCGTCGCTTTACTGAAATGAGCGATGAAATGGAAACTGAACTAGAAAAAATGCATGAGGCAGGTACGCTCACCACTGAGTTTGAACAAAAACGTACGCTTGATAATGTGCGCTCAGCATTGACCATGTTAAAAGACCTCGACTTAAAAACTGAACAAGGCCGTTATATCCAAGGCTTGCTTTATCAATATTGGGAAAATCAAGAAAAACACATCAATGATAAACAAGCCAATAAAGATGAACAGGTCAATCAACTTGCTGACTACTTACAAGCACAAAACCAGTTGAAATACTGGAAAGCCTCACAGCAGCATTAATTTTATAACGTCCAATAAAAAGCCTTCTGATTGAGAAGGCTTTTTAATTTATATATTTTGTTTTTCAACCCAATGAATCGATTGAACACGGAATAACTCACAAGCACCATCCCCTGTATCACTTGAAGTTAAAGATGATCGCCAAACTAAATTTTTGTCTTTAATTTCGACCAATTCACCTTTGAGATAAACCAAGTCACCGCGTTTAACTTGTTTGATTTGCTGAGCAATCTGAGGGCTTGCAGGAATGATGTGCATGTTAGACACCATTTGCATTGCTTGCTCTGCTGGAACAGGTAATTTAGGAATTTTCCAGTTCAAATAGCGATCATACTGTTTAACTGAAATGGTACGAGCAATATCTGGTTGAGCAAACAGCCCCCAACTTACCGCATAATCAATCGGTGAAAACTTAGCTTGTTCATCATTTTTATAAATTTTTGAACCTAAAATTCTAAAATTGCCCTGGAATGGCTGTAATACAGAAATCGATTGATCTTTTTCAATCGGTAACAAACCATTTGCAATATTATATTCACCAGAAGTAGATGCCGTCGAAGCAAAAGCTGAGCTGATACATAAAGAGGCCAATAAGCCTATCATTACATGTTGTTTTTTCATCGCTTTATACCTCAAATATTGCTAGATCAAATGCAGTAGATCTCTAATTTATGGTAGCTCTAAGCGATGAAAAAAATATCGGAATTTAGTAACAATACAGATCAATTTCGTCTATTTTTGTGCCTAATTAAATAGATTGTTAATCTTCAAAATCAATTCGTAAGGTTTCAAAACGAACCTTTCCTTCTTTTATTGCTTGAGCAATTGCCTGCTGCCCTTTGGTCAAACGCGCTCCGCCACTTTTGATATCAAGCAAAATAATCTGAATATCTTCGGCAGTCCCGTCCCCATCTCTAAAATCGGTATAGCCATCAAAAATAACGTAATCAACCGGATCACCCAAGAACTTGGCATCACTCGGCAAGTATTGAAACTCAGGTAAAATTGGGGCAAATTGTTCTGCCATTTTACCTTTTAATACGGCGCGGCTTGTATTCACACTCCGTTTTTGTGCCTGCGCTAATGTCTGTTGATGCTCAAGCTCTAACTCGGCAATATATTGCTCGTATTCAGCCTTAATGCGACCATTACGGGTATTTGATAAAATGAGTGTAGTGATAATAATACCAATACCAGCACCTATAAGCATGGCCAGCCATACGGACATAAATTTTCCTTAACAAATACATATCATCGCGATAGATGAGCAATCATATCTAAAATTACGGAGTAGCTTAAACTTTTGTCAAAGGTGGTCATCTACTTCTTATAAAAAGATGCTAAGGTATAAAACATAAACACATGTGCTGCTGAAAATAATTGGATTTATGAAAACGATACTTATTGCAAATCAAAAGGGCGGATGCGGAAAAACCATGACAGCCATTACGTTGGCAACAGCTTTGGCACAAAAAGGATATAAAGTAGCATTAGCAGACTCAGATAACCAAAAATCTTCTTTACAATGGTTAAAACAACGTCCAGAAAGCGTAGCTGCGATTCAAAGCTTGGATTGGCGTCACGAAAAATCGATTGGTGATGCGCCGAAAAATTTAGATTATCTAATTATTGATGCACCGGGTGCTCTTTCGGGCGATCATGCTGAACAGTTAGTCAGCGAAGCTCATGCCATTATTACACCTCTTCAGCCTTCATTTTTTGATATCGATAGTACACGTCGTTTTCTCAAGCATTTGCAAGACATTAAGCGTATTCGCAAAGGAAAAGTACAAATTTTACTGCTTGCAAATCGGGTTAAGCCGAACAGCGCCAGTTCCAAAGACATTCAGCAATTTTTTGAAAAAATCGAACATGAACCGATTGCATGGATTGCAGAGCGTAGTGCTTATGGCAGCCTAGCAATGCAAGGTTTGAGTGTGTTTGATAAACCACAAAAAAACTTTATTGCAATTCAAAGCCAGTGGCAGCCGCTTTTAAATAAACTGATTGAAGATAAATCTGAGTGGTTCTAAAAATAACTTTTTATTTTTGTTGAGCAGGAATGTGTACATTAGCATTTCTGCCTAAAATTTGCCTCAGGTCATTTTTCAGTTAATATGGCCTCACCCTATTTAAAAAATTAGAGAATTTTTGTTCGTGCATCAATACGCTCCTACTTTACAGCGCGTTTTATTGTTTGGGCTGTTTTTTATCCTGATGTTTTTAGGATTTAACATCCTGAAGTACTTTATTGTACCTGTAGTTTGGGCTGCTATTATTGCCTACATGACTTGGCCTATTTATTTAAGAATCCAGCGCTTTTTTGGAGAAAATCGTAATAATTTAAATGCTACAGTCATGATTAGCTTAGTCATTTTAGTTGTTGGTGTTCCCCTTATATGCGCTATTTTTATTTTGCAACATGAAGGCCGCAACCTCTATCTTGATTTACAGCGCCAAGTTTTTTCTGGTCATTTAAGTGTTCCGGATTTCATTAGAAATCTTCCTTTTATTGGTAAAGAAATCACTAGAACACTAAACGATATAAACACTGATCCTAATAGCACGATTCAAAGTATTGCAGCTTGGGTACAAAGCCATTTAAGTTATGGGCGAGTGTTACTCAATGAAATTAGTAAAAATATCGTCAAACTTGGTTTTGCAATTTTAACGCTTTTCTTCTTTTATCGTGATGGTCACAACATCTTAACTCAAGTAAGTAAAGCCTTAGAAATGGTGATTGGCCTACGTATTCACCATTATCTCGATACGATTTCAGAAACAACGCGTGCAGTTGTCTATGGTGTTGGCTTAACTGCAATTGCTCAAGCAGTACTTGCTGGATTAAGTTATTTCGTAGCGGGTGTACCCAATCCGATGGTACTCACGATTGCGACGTTCTTATTAGCACTCATTCCTTTCGGCACCCCTGTCTCCTATTTAGGCGTTGGTCTATGGTTGTTCTCTCAAGGACAAACCATGGAAGCCATTGGCGTAGTTTTATGGGGTGTTCTGATTGTAAGTAGTTCAGACAATGTGATTCGTCCTCTTGTGATTTCTGGTGCGACCCAAATTCCGTTTTTACTCATTATGTTTGGTGTGTTGGGTGGTATTGCGAGTTTTGGTTTAGTTGGTTTATTTATTGGCCCTGTTATTTTAGCTGTTTTATTAGCGATTTGGCGTGAATGGCTTCATGAAACAATTGATCCTGAACCAATGCCAAAAACAACTATGATCTACGATTCGGATGATGATTTACCACCATCTAAAAATTAAGCCAATGATTTAAAAATGTTTCAGGATACAAAGTGACTATTTAAATTAACTTGTAGGATTTACACGCCTTTGCTTGAATAAAAAAAATCAGATTTATATCTATAAGGACATCTAATAATGCCAATATTAAATAAAATGAGTGCAGTATGTGCACTAACAGCTTTATTAACAGTTGGTTGTAGTACGGTCAGCAAAACAGTATCTGATACGACTCATGCATTAACAACAATGCATACCAAAAAAGTAGTCGATGTAAATGAAGTCACAGCTAATGGGATTGGTAAAAAAATCGGGACAATTAGCTTTCAAGACAGTGATAAAGGCTTAATTATTACCCCTGCTTTAGCAGATTTACCAAGCGGCACTCGCGGTTTCCATATTCATGAAAATGCATCGTGCGACCCTGCTGTTAAAGATGGAAAACCAGGTGCTGCTTTAGCTGCGGGTAGTCACTATAACCCTAATCAAGCGCCACATCATGGTACGCCAACTACAGGACACCTAGGCGACTTACCAGCATTGGTTGTTGATAATAATGGAGTAGCTACCACGGCTGTTATTGCGCCACGTTTAAAACTTGCTGATATTCAAGGTCGCGCTATCATGATCCATGCTGGTGGTGACAACTATTCAGATTCTCCTCTACCTCTAGGTGGTGGTGGAGCACGAATCGCCTGTGGCGTAATTCAATAATTTGTCATTTTTTTAAATTGTGGGTATCTAAAAAGATATCCACAATTTTGCTATTTTATTAAGCAGATTAGATCACTTAATTATTATAAAATCTTAAAAAATTAACTGACTTTTTTAGACAAAACGCATAATATTTTTCAAGTAATAAAAAATTAAATACCCCTTATCACGTATCCTCTCATTTAGAAAAAAAGCCGTGAATTATCTGACTCAACTATTCAATCGTTTTAAAGCGAATTCAATTTTAATTTACTGTCTGCAAATTTTAATTGTACTCACAGGCACAACTTTAGGCTTACTAGAGTTAGGTCATAACGAGCTCATCGTTCCTGTGACATTAGGTGCGATCGCCGCTGCACTTACCGATTTTGATGATCGCTTAAGCCTTCGATTACGTAACCTGCTCTATGTCTGCCTACTCTTTTTTACTGTCAGCACTATTCTTGGTTTTTTAGCACCTTATAAATTTTTATTTATTTTATATCTTTCAATTTCAAGTGCTTGTTTTATTTTATTGGGAGCCTTAGGCCAGCGTTACGCCACCATTTCTTTTGGTACGATTTTACTCTCGATTTACAGCATGTTTGGTTTAGGAGAATATGCTCACTGGTACCAACAGCCTACTTATTTTGTCTATGGCGCACTGTGGTACGGCCTAACATCTATTTTATTTTTTCTTTTAAAACCAACACTTCCTTTACAAGATAAGCTTTCTCAAATTTTTGAAGAAATCTCTACCTTACTTCAAGCTAAAGCACGCTTGTTCGACCCAGACAATAAAGAAAATGTTGAACAGCTTTTATTTGAATTATCACTACAAAATACGCAAGTCGCGCAAAGTCTTAACCAAATACGTAGTTCCCTGCTCACTCGTCTTAAGGCCTCACGAGTCAGTAATAAAAGTATTTACTGGTTAAACCTGTACTTTTTTGCCCGCGATATACATGAGCAGGCCACCTCTAATTATCTACACTACGAGCATATTCAACAAAATTTTAGCCGTAGCGATCTCATTTTCCGTTTTCAGAAAAATCTGCGTTTACAAGCCCAAGCTTGCCATGATTTAGCCCAATGTATTTTGCATAACCAGCAATATCAGTCTTCTCAAGAAGGGCAAATCGTTTTAAATCATCTGGAAAGTTCTTTAAAAGACTGGATACAACAGCATCCACAAAATTTTGAAGTTAAAAATTTAAAGCTGATTTTTAATAATTTAAAAGGCATGCATGAACAGTTTGAACAACTTCAATATGCTCAGCCGTTTAATGAAACGCTAAGTCAAAACAAACAAGATCATCTCAATTTACTTGATGATGATATTCAAGATTTTTCAGATCTTGTTTTAAAAATTCGCCAGCAACTGACTCCACAATCGGCCCTGTTTAGACATGCGATACGAATTGCAGTCGTGTTCGCCGCAGGTTACGTCATTTCATTATTACCTTTTGCCCAACACGGTTACTGGATTTTGCTCACCAGTTTATTTGTTTGCCAAATTACTTACTTTGCAACCAAAAGCCGTTTAAAACTCAGAACAATTGGAACCTTACTTGGCGTTTTATTTGGTATTCCCATTTTGTATTTTGTTCCAAGCATTGAAGGTCAGCTCATTCTCACTATTATTTGTGGAGTTAGCTTTTTCTACTTGCGCCAGAAGAAATATGCGTTGGCAACGCTGATGGCAACCTTAATGGTATTGCTTATTTTCAACTTAAAAGGCGCAGGTTTCAGTATTATTTTACCTCGCCTAATCGACACCTTATTAGGCTGCTTTATTGCATGGCTTGCTGTTAATTTTATATGGCCAGACTGGAACTTTCGTAATATTCCAAACAATATTAAAAAAAGTAGCCAAGCCACACTGGATTATTTCAATGTAATTGTTGAGCAATATCAGCATGGTAAAAATCAGGACATTGAATATCGCAGAATTCGCCGCGCTGCACATAACGCACAAATTGAACTGTCGAATATGATTTCGAGCTTAAGTGCTGAGCCCAACCCCAAACCAGAGCTGATTCATTACGCCTTTCGTTATCTAGTTTATAGTCACAGCCAGTTGAGTTATGTCGCAGCATTAGGCAGCCAAAGACAAAAAATTGAGGATCAACAGGTATTACAGCTCTTACTGGATTGTCAGCAAATCCTTAACCAAAGTTTATTTGAACAGGCTTCTGTTGATTTTAATTTTCTTGAGCAAACTTTGAAGCAAATACAAAGCCTAACAAGTCATGAGCACTTTTCAGAAAGCTACACTCTTGTTTTAAAACAAATGAGCTTATTATTAGAAACTTTGCCTGAACTCTTAACTTTAAAAGGCAAACTTTTAGAACAAGAGATTAAGTAGAATAAAAAATACCGGAATATAAATTCCGGTATTTTTTTAATGTAAGTCTTGCGCAACTCTTTCCTGCATTTCCCGTTTTAAAGCTAAACGTGGTTGAGTAAACCACAGCGCAATAAATGCAAAAGCAGATAAGACAAAAGCCCATAAATGAAATTGAGTATAGAGATAACGCACCAACTCAATCATTGCAAAAAAGCTTGTCATCAATAACATTGAAACAGCCGCAGCCACAGTTCCTTTCGACACTTCAGATGACATGAGTGCAAAGCGGTACAAGACTGAGAAACTAATTCCTTCACCAAAGCAAATGAGAGTCATGCCCGTAAGCAAACAAGGAATTAAATAAGTTTGCCAGACAACGCCTAATATTAAAATGAGTGTACCAGTGAGCATTATCGGTAAACCAATTAGGACTGTTTTACCTAAAGCCAAACGGTCAATAATTTTAATTAAAACAATATTGCCTACAATCAAACCTAAAAATACTGGGAATTGAGCTAAGCCATATTGCACACTGGTTAGCTTGAGTTCATCGACCAAAATAATGGGCGATAACGCAATCCAAAGCATGAGCGGCATACCTACAAGCGGTAAGGCTAGCGTTAAACCAAGGAATTGCCGATTACTAAATACTTTTTTAAAGTCATCAAAAAGATAGCTAAAAGGCTGTTTGGTTACACTCACCTTCTGACTCGGCATTTGTTTCTTTAAGCCAACCCAACTCAGCAGTGCAAGTAAAGCAATTGCCACAAAACCCCAGTGCCAAGATACATAATCAATTAAGAAGGCTCCAAGCACAGGTCCGAGCAAGGGTGCAAGCAATGAGATATTTGCCATGAGTGCCATAACTTTAATAGCATCACGCTCGGCAAAATTTTCTTGAATCGCTGCATATCCCACTGCTGAAATTACACTTAACCCAATACCTTGTAAAAAGCGTAATGTCAGAAAGTATTCAATTTTTCGCGTTAATAAAATTAAAAAACAACACAAGGCAAAAAATAAAACACCAGTTAAAAGAACTTTCTTACGACCTAATCGGTCTGATAAAGGCCCAAGTAACCATGCAACAGATGCACCACCTAATAAATAAAATGACATTGAAGACGGTGCCCAAGTTGCACTTACACCAAAATCTTCAGTAATTGCCAACATCGCTGGCTGAATCAGGTCATTACCAATATAAACCGCAAATTCAAATAGCACTAAAGCTAAAGGAAACATCAACGTTGTACGGTTCAACGCTGTCGTTTGAATATTATTCATGAGTTGTACACTTCAAAATAGCGGCCAAAATGTCTCAACAACTACATATTGAAATAAATAATGTAGTCATGACGATGACAGTATGGTCAGTCAATCTTTAGTTAAGTTGTTATATGCCGTGAGAGTGCATGTTTAGAATGTGAAACACCGTATTCACAAGGTGTCTAAGACAAGAAAAAATGTATGACGTGAGATTCGGTAATTTTTACCATTTGGCTTAATTGCCGGATGACACAATATCACTTTTTAAATTGATCAGCAATCGGACAGTTTTATCCATTTAAAATTCTATATTTTTGCTTAGCATCAACTCATTTTTATATTGTGAATAACCTTAAAGTTATCCACATACCTGATAGAAATTCGGCTTTAAGGGCAAGGATTAACTTGGAAATCTGTTGTTTCCTGCCCTTTTGTACATTGGTAGCTTTGTTTTTTATTTACGATTTTCCAAACGGTTTGATCACGTTTTAATAAATATTCGGTACGTGTTTTTGATATAGCATCTTCACTAGGCACAGTCTGCAAAATCGTTACTTGTGCATTAGAAGCATCATCCAAAGCATTCATTTGCTGTGAAATACTTAAATTACTCGCATTATTTAAAAGGTTGGGTTGATCAATCAAAACTGCTTGTATCGGGCTATTGGCTTGGGGTGTAGGTGGCTTTGTATTCGGTGCACATGCACTCAGAATCAATAAATTAAACATCATGAGTAAACCAATTTTTTTCATACTCAACTCCACCACAACTTCACTTTGATGCTAAAGGCTAGAAACAATTTTTTCCGTTCAACTTTGTAAAGTGTTTATCTTTAAAGTGAGAAATAAAATAATGCATCAAATCAATATTAGTGATTTTTAATCAATAATATTTTTCCAATTACTACATTTTTCTCTAAGAGTAAGTTCTCTAAAGTAAGCATCAAATTTAGGTATTTAATTAGAGTAACTCTCATGAGCAATATTTTAGTGATTAATGGCGCCAAACAATTTGCCCATTCAAATGGTGAATTAAATGACACACTCACGGCATTGGCAACCGACCATCTCACTGAACTGGGCCATGAAGTTCAAGTGACTCGTGCAGATAGTGACTACAATGCAGAAGCCGAAGTAGAAAAATTCTTATGGGCCGATGTCGTGATTTATCAAATGCCAGGTTGGTGGATGGGTGCACCGTGGACGGTAAAAAAATATATTGATGATGTATTTACGACAGGTCATGGTTCACTTTATGCAAACGATGGCCGTAGCCGCTCTGATGCTTCAAAAAAATATGGTTCAGGTGGTTTAATTCATGACAAAAAATATATGTTGTCACTCACCTGGAATGCACCGATGGAAGCATTTGATGATGCAGATCAGTTCTTCCACGGCGTGGGCGTAGATGGCGTTTATTTACCATTTCACAAAGCTAACCAGTTCTTAGGCATGAGTACGCTTCCAACTTTTATTGTAAACGACGTGATTAAAATGCCTAACGTTGATAGTTATGTTGAAGAATATAAAGCACACTTAAATACTGTATTTGCAGCAGCTTAATCAGGAGAAAAACCATGCTTACCATTATTGCGGAAATTCGTACTCAATCGGGTGGACAGCATCGCCAAAACGTATTGGATGCATTTCAAAAAATCATTCCAACTGTTTTAGCAGAAGATGGTTGCCATGGTTATGAACCTTTAGTTGACCACAAATCAAATGCGAGCTTCCAGACTCAAGAGCCTGACACGATTGTCATGCTAGAAAAATGGGAAAGTGTTGCTCATCTTGAAGCGCATTTAGCTACACCGCATATGCAAGCGCATCATGCAGCCGTTAAAGACGATGTCGTTGATGTCAAAATTAGAATTTTAGAGAGCGGCGTATAATTTAACGCATTAAAAAAGACGATATATTTATCGTCTTTTTTATTTTTTAAGAGCAAAGCTGGGTTTGAAAACCTCTCGAACTCTTCCCTCGCGCACATTGGTAGCTCTTTTGCTTATTCTGCAATTGCCACTTTTCATCAACCAATTTAAATGAATATTCTGTTCGGATTGCAGAAACAGAATCATCCATTAAACCTGTTTGGATAACGGTAATACGGGAAACTGTTGGAGATTCTACTCGGTTAAATACTTGCTGAACTGAGGTATTATTGTGCTCTTTTACGATCTCAGGTTGAGCTTTAAGAACTTGTTGCATCGGGGTTTCGGAGCCCACAAAAGGGATTAATTTACTGGTCGTCGCACACCCAGTGAAAAGTCCAGCACAGAGCGCTGAAATTAAAAATAAACGTTGCATTTTTATCACCAAAAACAAAAGGCATAGCTTTATGATGCTATGCCTTGCTCGGTTACTCTGTAGAAACTATGTAGTTCTAAGGATAGCTACTCTTTTACAGATCAAATAATTGTTCTTACTCACTCAACTTTAACGACAATCGTTTGATAAAATTAATTTCTATTACACATAACAAATAGGATCATTATGCAACTGACGTATGCGGGACAAGTTTTCTTGGTGGTCGTTGCAGTTTTGATGATTTGGTCATTTGTACTCACCAAGTTTTGGGTCAAGCGTTTAACTAAAAATCGTAAAAGTAGTAAGTTTGAATTTGCTTATTTATTTGCCGTGGTTTTTAGTATTAGTGCTTTATTTTTCCCATTTACTTATTGGGTTTCTCAAGCAGTCTACGGCTTAGTAACCAAACCAACTTACGATGCAACTGTAGTGAGTTATACTTCTGAATGGGTAGATACTGAACGTACCGACTCAAATGGGCGTAAATATAAAACTAAAACACTCATGCATACTGCTCAGGTTCAATTTAAAGATAATCAAAACAGAACTCTAACTTTAGATAATTCAGTTCGCTCTGGTGATGTACCTATAGTTGGTGAACATATTACTGTTGTTTATGAATCAGGTGATCACACCGCACAAGAAAAGAGCTGGCGAACAATTCTATTGTTTGCAGCCGCTTTATTTATGCTGTTTATTTTAGGTTATGTGTTGCTCATGATTATTGCCTATAGTCTAAAGCGCGACATGGAACCCTACAAAACATTTGCTAGCACGTTAATTTTTAAAGTCACGCTTCCACTTGGAATAATGGCGATGTTTTCGATGTTGTCTTATTCTATTTTTGCCTATTTCTTTTTAGGTAATCCAAGGGATTTACCTGTGTGGGCCATTGGACTTTGTTTCTTTTTTGCTCTTAGTCTTTTACCGTTGATTTATCATATTCTGACGGGTTGGAAAGCGTACAAGGAATAGAGCTTTTAATAAAAAAGCGCATCTTTCGATACGCTTTTAACAGAGATTCTTTTATTCAATCAAGCATTAAAGATCAAACAATTTACCCGGATTCATAATACCGTTCGGGTCAAATACTTTTTTCAAAGCTTTCATATATTCAATTTCTTCAGGCGAACGTGAATATTCCAAATATGGCTTTTTCGTCATACCTACACCATGCTCGGCAGAGATTGAACCATCGTATTTTTTCACGGTATCAAACACATATTTATTCACCACCTGACACTTCGCAAAGAACTCATCCTTGGTCAAGTTTTCAGGTTTTAAAATATTTAAGTGCAAGTTACCGTCACCGATATGACCGAACCAGCAAATTTCAAAGTCAGGATAGTTCTCTTGAACAATCGCATCAATCTCACGAATAAATGCAGGTACATGAGTAATTAATACAGAAATATCATTTTTATATGGAGTGAACGGCGCGATTGATTCAGAAATATCTTCGCGTAAACGCCATAAGCTCTCTACTTGGTCAAGGCTCTGGCTCATCACGCCATCAAGTACCCAACCTTGTTCCATACAATGCTCGAAGATTTCCATTGCTTTGTCGATAATCGGCTCGTATGGCGCTTCAAACTCAAGCAATACATAGAATGGGCATTGAGTTTCAAATGGACGTTGTACATGACCATTGTTTAAGACTTTTTGCATTGCAAGTTCACCAAAGAACTCAAATGCTGTTAAGTCGATATCTTTTTGGAACGCATGTAATACAGGCATCACTGCATCAAAATCAGGAACACCTAAAACTAAAACTTGTAAGTTTTGTGGTTGACGCTCAAGTTTAATTTCTGCTTCAGTTACTAAACCTAAAGTACCTTCACCACCAATAAACAAATGCTGTAATGCATAACCAGTGGCATTTTTAACCATGCCTTTGTTTAAACGTAAAATATCACCCTTACCAGTCACTACGGTTAAGCCAAGTACCCAGTTACGTGTCATGCCGTATTTAATGACTTTAATACCGCCAGCGTTGGTACCGATATTACCGCCTATTTGGCTAGAACCTGCTGATGCAAAGTCCACTGGGTAATACATACCTTGTTCTTCTGCATAATTCTGCAATTGTTCAGTCACAACACCAGCTTGAACACGTACCATACGGTCTGCTGGGAAGAATTCAAGAATCTGGTTCATTTTGTCCATGCTAATGACAATTTCACCATTGGTTGCTACAGCACCAGCAGAGAGACCTGTACGACCGCCAGATGGTGTAATCGCAACATTGAACTGGTTCGCAAGCTTCACAACAGCTTGAACTTGTTCAGTGGTCGATGGGAAAACGATGACCGATGGGTTCGGATTAAAATGCTTGGTATGATCTTTACCCCAGTTTTCGAGACTATCAGCATCAGTTTTAATACGGTTTTCACCGACGATTGCTGTTAATTGGGTGAGTAACTCAGGTGTTAAAGCGACTGGAGCATTCATCGTTTGCAGACCTAGCAAGAAGTAAACTATGGTGGGACTATGACTTCATATTCTCAAGGTTTTCACCTGAGCAAAGCCATAATGTTCAAGGAACTCCTATATTCTACATGTATCCGCACAAGCGATAAAGTTCAGATTAGAGATACTGTCAATACAAAACATGTTTAACGCGAATAAATGCGTTTTTATAAGGCTTTCAGATAAAAACATACTTTATTAATCTGCCAAGCATATTTTGAAACACTCGACAAGCCATAAATAGAAGTGATTAGACATAGCTAAAATTGCCATAAGGCGATGGTATAAACGAAATATCTATAGCACCGCCCAATATGTTATTATACCGCCACCAAATTTGGCCTTTGTAGCGGAGCCGTAATGAGCCAACATCTTTCACTACCTAAAGATAAAATCCGTTTCCTTTTGTTAGAAGGCGTTCACCAAAACGCAGTCGATACTTTAAACGCTGCGGGTTACACCAATATTGACTATCGTAAAACTGCTCTTGAAGGCGAAGCGCTTAAAGAAGCAATTAAAGATGCTCACTTTATTGGTATTCGTTCGCGTACCCAATTGACTGAAGAAGTTTTCGAAGCTGCAAACAAATTGATCGCAGTAGGTTGTTTCTGTATCGGAACAAACCAAGTTGATCTTAAAGCAGCTATGGCACGTGGTATTCCTGTATTCAACGCACCGTATTCAAATACGCGTTCGGTTGCAGAGCTTGTACTTGCTGAAACAATTCTTCTTCTTCGCCGTGTTCCTGAAAAATCGGCGGCTTGTCATCGTGGTGGTTGGGACAAATCTGCTGTGGGTTCTTTTGAAACTCGTGGCAAAACTTTAGGTATTGTGGGTTACGGTTCCATCGGTTCTCAACTTTCAGTTCTTGCTGAAAGCATGGGTATGCATGTTATTTATTATGATGCAGTAACTAAGTTACCAATGGGTAATGCTCGCCAAGTTGGTTCTTTAGATGAACTTTTAGCAACTGCAGATGTTGTAACGTTACATGTACCAGATGTTCCGTCTACACGTAACTTCTTCACTAAAGAACAATTTGCGAAAATGAAAGAAGGCGCGATCTTCTTAAATGCTGCACGTGGTACATGTGTAGTGATTGAAGATTTAGCTGATGCAATCAAGTCTGGTCACATTGCTGGTGCAGCGGTTGACGTATTCCCGAAAGAACCAAAAGCAAATGGTGAAGAATTCCAATCTCCACTTCGCGGCTTAGACAACGTGATTTTAACGCCTCACGTTGGTGGTTCAACTATGGAAGCGCAAGCAAACATTGGTTTAGAAGTTGCAGAGAAATTCGTTGCTTACTCTGACAAAGGTATGACTCTTTCTGCGGTAAACTTCCCAGAAATCGCGTTACCATTAACTGCTGGTCAACACCGTTTATTACACATCCACAAAAACGTACCGGGTGTATTGTCTAAAATCAACAACTTGTTTGCTGAACAAGGCATCAACATTTCTGGTCAGTCACTTATGACTAAAGGCGACATCGGTTACCTTGTAATGGACGTTGACGCTTCTGCTTCTCAAGAAGCTTTAGATATGTTGCATGAAGTTGAAGGTACAATTCGCGTGCGCGTATTGTTCTAATACGAACTGTAAATTTAAAAGCCACAGCAATGTCTGTGGCTTTTTTATGGGTATTTACATTATCATGTGAAAAGTATACCAATTGATCTAATAATAAAATGTCCACTTTAAGCCAGAAATCTCAACTACATGCTTTGGGTTTTCTTATTCTTGCCATGTTAAGCGTTCAAAGTAGCGCATCTTTAGCTAAAGTTTTGTTTGAGAGCTTTCCCGTTTTGACAGTGTCTGCAATGCGTTTATGTATTGGAGCATGTATTCTGGCTGTTATTTTTAAAATTTGGCGAATTAATTTTAGTCAGGTTCGATGGAAAGCGATTTTGGCTTATGGCTTTGCTCTTGCAGGCATGAACGCCCTTTTCTATTTATCTCTTGAACGTTTGCCTATTGGTATTGCGGTCGCCTTTGAATTTATTGGTCCTTTAAGTGTGGCACTGTACCACGCACGCCAAAAATACGATTTTGTCTGGGTCACTTTTGCGATTCTTGGACTCATTTTATTATTTCCTTTTAATCAAGCTCATAGGCTAGACTGGATTGGCGTTCTATTTGCAATGAGTGCGGGTGCATGTTGGGCGCTTTATATTATTGCCGGACAAAAACCTTCCGGTATTTCAGGCAACCATACTGTCTGCTTAGGTATGACAGTAGGCGCATGCATCTTATTACCTATTACCTTTTTTTCAAGCTCGATTGGTCAAGTGATAGAACTGCCTTATCTATTTTATTTTATTGGCTTAGCCATTTTGGCCAGTGCACTTCCCTTTTCTTTAGAAATGTTAGCACTACGCAGTTTAACCCCTTTAAGTTTTGGAACATTGATGAGCCTAGAACCTGCAGTTGCGGCACTTTCTGGTTTTATTTTCCTAGGGGAATATCTGTTATGGAACCAATGGTTGGCACTTGCAACCATTATTACCGCTTCTATCGGTTGTACTATAACCACCCAAAAAGCCCGCCAACAACGTGAAAAAACAGCTGGTTAACGCTATAAAATCTGCTGGCTGAAACGTAGTATTGGCTATAATTGACTACTATTATTTTTTTAAATATCAAATGAAGTGCAAAGGTATTTCCATGCAAAATCTTCCAATTATTGCTGTGCTGTATATGATTTTGTCGATGGTTTCATATCAAATCAGTGCTTCATTTGCCAAACAGCTTATTGCAGCTTTAGACCCACTTACCGTTACTATTTTAAGATTAAGTTTTGCGACCGTTATTGTTGCAGTCATGTTTCGTTCGTGGAAAATCTGGTCTCGATTACCCTATTTAAAATGGCGCGATCTATTAATGTATTGTGCATCTTTAGGGATAATGAATATTTTGTTTTATACGTCTCTTGGAAAATTACCTCAAGGGATTGCTGTAGGCTTAGAGTTCATTGGTCCATTAGGTCTAGCTCTACTGTCTATCAAACAAAAGAGTGACTATATTTGGGTAGCACTTGCCATGTTAGGTATTGCATTGATGGTACCTTGGCAAGATTCAGCACAGCATCACTTTTCCTATGTTGGGGCAGCCTGTGCACTAGGTGCAGGTCTGTGTTGGGCCTTCTATATTTATTTTGGGCAAAAAGTTGTAACTCAAAATATAGGGATGCATGCCTTAACAATTGGGATCGGTGTATCTGCACTTGCCTTATTGCCAATTGGAATTTGGCATAATGCTCCTGCATTACTTGAAACACAGTACTGGGGTAAAGCCTTACTTATTGCTGTTTTAGCCACAGCTATACCATATGCCCTCGACTTAATGGCTCTCAAACAACTTAATAAATTAACTTACGGTACCCTAACAAGTTTGGCACCCGCATTAGCAGCATTAACGGGCTTCTTATTACTTCATGAAGAAATCAGTATGCTGCAATGGGTGGCTTTAGCTTGCGTAATGCTAGCCTCTATTGGGGTTACTTTAAGAAGTACTAAAAAAGCTGCATAGGTTTACCCTACTGCTGCTTTTTATACTTTTTATATTCCTTTAAATATTTATTACCCAGTGTTTCTTTTTCGCTGTCTTTAAGAATTTTTCCAGCTTGTTGAAAAAACTTATGCTCTTCTTCTTTTAAATGGTGATGAACTTTTTCACTTAACTGTTTAGCAGTTGCTAACCAGCTCGGGCTGCTCATATCGGTTTTTTCGAGCTGCTCCACCAACTCATCCATTTCATGATGTTCAGCTAAGGCATGGCGAGTGATATCTAAACCGACATCATCAAACATTAAAGGAATATATAAATAACGATCTTCGGCAACTGAATGGGCATAAAGTTCATTTTTTAATGCATCAAATAATTCTTTTCGTTCTTCGGTTAAACCATGTGTCTGGATTAATTGTTCAGAAAGGTTTCGTTGATTTTCATGGCTTTCTCTTAATGCTTCGAAAATATTCATTCTCTTCCTCATTTTTAGCTAAAAAATCTTTTTTATTTCAAGGTTTATGATACGTTGAAATTTATATTGTTTAGGTAGCTTAAAATGAGACTATTTTTTACACAGTTTTCTTTCTAGTAAATTTCTGTAATGATTTTTATATTTCTAATATTAAATGATACATAAAAAGTATGAACTGTCCGCGAGAGTCAGCTCATACTTTTAAACTTAATTTAGCCCGTCACAAAAATTTGATAACCTAAACGGCAAATCAAAATACTCACTAAAATTAAAAAGATAATCCGAACAAAACCACTACCGTATTTGAGCGCAGTACGCACGCCAACAATAGAACCTATGACGTTTGCAGCCGCCATCATTAAACCAATATGCAAAATAGCGTGACCAGTCGGAATAAGAAAACTCAACGCTGCAAGGTTAGTCATGAAGTTACCGATTTTTGACAATGCTGAAGCATGTAAAAAGTCGACTTGCAAGAAGCGGATAAAGAAAAAGATAAAGAAGCTTCCAGTACCCGGTCCAAAAATACCGTCATAGAAACCAATTGCCAAACTACCAATACCTGCTAAAACTAGCATTTTCGTAGTAATTTTTTGCTCAGTATGAACTTGTCCAAAGTTCTTTTTAACCAAGGTATAGATGGCAATTACGATCAGCATTACAAACACAAAAGGACGTAATACAGATTGAGGAATAAGTGATAAACAGGCTGCACCAGCAAATGAGCTAATCAAAGCACAAATGGCAATGACAGCTAAAAGCTTCCATTGCAACTTCACTCTTTTTGCAAAGGTATAAGCAGCCGATGCCGTACCAAAAATGGATGAGACCTTATTTGTACCAATCACCGTAGCAGTCTGCATGGTTGGAAAAGTGCTCATGATACCGGGAATCTGGATGAGTCCACCGCCACCCACAGCAGCATCAATTGCTCCCGCAGTAAACGCAAAAAAGATCAAACTAAGGATAACATCCCATTCCATGCCCATGCTCTATACTCTACATCTACTACAAATTTAAGATACGCTTAGGTACCAACCGTTTTTTATCAGTAATCTCAGCCAAACCTAAACAGCGCTCACCCGAAAAAACCAAAACTTCTGCTTCTGCAGAATGATCAATATTGCTTTCTAAACCGTTGCAAAAATATTTTTCCCGTCCTTCGGGAACCTGTATTTTTAAGAAATGGTCAATTGGCGCATACACTGGTAGTAACAAAGCTTCTCTTTGCTCTTCCGTTAAGCTTTCTAAATATTCAATGGTGTAACTTGGGATTAATTCAAAATGCCCAGTTTGAATACGATGAAGCATGGTTAAATGACCACCACAGCCAAGAGCTTCGCCAATATCTTCACCTAACACCCGAATATATGTTCCTTTAGAACAGGTTACATCCAGAGTGATACTATTTTCGGTAAACTCAATAAGCTCTAAAGCATAAATCGTAACTGGACGCGCTTCACGCTCAATTTCAATACCTTTTCGAGCAAGCTCATATAACGGCTTACCCTCTTTTTTCAATGCCGAATACATCGGGGGAACTTGTTGAATATCACCTCTAAATTTTTCTAGAGTTTGCTCAATAAGCTCTTGGCTAAGAACAGGAACAGAACGTTCTTGCAAAATATCGCCTTCTACATCGCCAGTTGTTGTCGTTTGTCCCAATCGAACAGTCGTTTGATAACGCTTTGTTGAGTCCAGCAAATAATGTGAAAATTTGGTCGCCTCTCCCAAACAAATAGGAAGTAAACCGGTCGCTAATGGATCTAATGCGCCAGTATGACCCGCCTTTTGAGCACGATACAGCCACCGCACTTTTTGTAAAGCGGCATTTGAACTAAGCCCTAATGGTTTATTTAATAGAAATACACCACTGATATGGCGACGAGAAATTTTTTGATTTTTTGTCGTCATTTTTACTGGAACACAAAGCTAGAGAAAAGTGCCGACATGTTAGCAAATTCGACAAGATATTTTCACAATATTTAGGTGCCTTTTCACTTATTTTATGGCACATTAATGATCGAGTAAAAAAACAACAAATTAAAACTTAAGGAAGATATCTTTATGCAAAGGATGCAGAAAAAGATATGGTGGTGTGTGCTCGGATTTTTTATTTTGAGCCTCATTGCATGTGTATATTGGCTAAGCCCAGACTCAAAAAATACTTCACCTCGGCTCAATCAGGATGAGGCAAAAAGCTTAGCATCTACTCCTCAAACCACTTCAAACTCATCGTTAAGTGGAAATGCTTATTTAAGCCAAAGTCAACAAGATACCCAAGTTAACTGCCAGTTAAAAATTGATAGCTCTCAACATTTAGTTGTAAATAGTCAAACTCGGGACTGCTTTGAATATTTTATTACGCAGTATGGGGAATCCAATTTACAACAGGTTAAAACTCATTTTGAGAAATTTATACAAGATCAGTATTTAGAACCAGCCCGTTCACAAATTATTGACTTGTGGACCCGTTATTTAAAATACCGCGAACAACTTGCACAAATTCAACCACCGCAATCTAAACAGCAAGATCAAAATTATTTTCAAAAGATCTTCAGTTCAATTCAAGATATCAGAAAACGTTTCTTTTCGACTTCTGAAATTGAGGGACTCTTTTCGACAGAAGATATCTATCAGAGCTACACGTTAGATCGTATGAAAATTTTAGAAGATTCATCTTTAAACGAAATTGAAAAAGCTAAAAAACTTAAAGAACGCTTTGAGCAATTACCACAAGATTGGCAACAAAACCTGCAAGAACTATCAAAACTTGATGATTTACATACCCTGACTAAACAAATTAAAGCACGTAATGGCTCAGCAGAGGAACTTCGACAAATGCGTACAGCTCTCGTTGGAGCCAAGGCAACGCAAAGATTAGAAACTTTAGATACACAGCGTAATGCTTGGCAACAGCGAGTGACTGGCTACTTAAATCAGCGTGATGAAGTTCTGCATAGCAATATGAGCGATAGCGCTAAAAATCAAGCGATTCAACAACTCCGCCAACAACAATTTAACTCATCACAGGAACAACTTCGTCTTCAAACTTTTGAAAAAGTCCATGATCAAGGAGGTGAATTACCATTTAACTACTAGGCCTTTCTATTTTGAAGTTAGCCGAACCTTATCCAGCAGTAAAAGCTGCTGCTCATACAAAATAAAAATAGTGAGTAAAAAATGAAAAGGAACTTAATATTTTTCTGTGCTGCAATGCTCTCAGGACTGAGTGTTTCAGCAACCCATGCCACAAATGCAGAGCAAGTAAAAAGCTCTTTTGTCTATTCGAATTATGCCCAAACCAAATACCCATTAGTTTTTAACCATGGTATGGCCGGTTTTAGCAGAGTTGGAACAGATACGCTTGGTCTCGATTATTGGTATCAGATTCTTCCAGACCTTGCTCGTAACGGAGGAAATGTCTGGGCAACAAGGGTTTCACCGTTTAACTCAACCGAAGTTCGCGGAGAACAACTTGCCCAACAAGTAGAAGAAATTATTGCTATTACGGGAAAACCTAAAGTCAACTTAATCGGACATAGTCACGGAGGACCAACAGTTCGCTATGTCGCTGGTATCATGCCAGAGAAAGTTGCTTCACTTACTACTATCGGAGCACCTCACAAAGGATCTCCTATGGCAGATGTCATCCTGAACGTTGAGGGTACTCCTCTGTCTGGACTGGCAACATTAGTAAACTGGTTTTCAGCAGCGATTACTTGGGCAGAGGGCCTAGATCCAACCAGTTATCCGCATGACTCTTTAGCGGGCGCTCATAGTCTATCAACTCAAGGCTCAGCACAGTTTAATGCACAATTTCCTATGGGTGTTCCGACCACTTCTTGTGGTGAGGGTGCTTATCAAGAGAAAGGTATTTATATGTATTCCTTCTCTGGCAATAAGGCACTGACCAACCCATTAGATCCATTTGATATTGCATTAACAGGCAGCAGTCTGGTTGTCGACCCATTTGGGGATAATGATGGTCTAGTTTCTAGATGTAGCGCTAAATTTGGTAAAACTATTCGTGATGATTACAACTGGAATCATTTAGATGAAGTTAATCAAATTATGGGGATACGTTCTATTTTTGCAGCAGATCCTGTGTCGGTTTACCGCCAACATGCGAATCGTTTAAAACTTCAAGGACTATAATTTTTAAACAAAAAAATGCGCCAAAAGGCGCATTTTTTTTACTCGGTATAAGCTTACGCTTTACGAGCTGGTAATTTTTCACGAATACGTGCAGCTTTACCAGACAAGTCACGGAGGTAGTAAAGTTTAGCACGACGAACGTCACCACGACGTTTCACTTCGATTTTAGCAACAACTGGTGAGTGAGTTTGGAATACACGCTCAACACCAACACCGCTAGAAATTTTACGTACTGTGAACGCAGAGTTCAAACCACGGTTTTTCTTAGCGATTACAACACCTTCAAATGCCTGAAGACGTTCACGGTCACCTTCTTTTACTTTAACTTGAACAACTACTGTATCACCAGGAGCAAATTCAGGAAGGTCAGTTTTTAACTGTGCATTTTCAACAGCTTGAACTAAAGGATGTTTACCACTCATTGTGGGAATCTCCATATGTGCGGAGTCAGAAGAGGTCTGATTTTCCGCTGGGGATAGAGGCTAAAGCGCATATCAACCCGTTTAACTTTCCCTTTACGACAACCGTAAAGAGCCTTAAGTACACATAAATCTATAAAGTAAAAATAGATTTATGCTTCTAACTCGAAGCATTGCTTCTCGTCTTGTTGTAGAACTTTCGTTCCTGAGAATAGCAATTAAGAATTACCACCATTCTCTTATGTATCTTTTAGCCATTTCTTCTGCTGCTTAGTCAACTCTACTTTTTCTACCAACTCTGGTCGGCGTTCTAAAGTCCGTTGATATCGCTGCAAAAAGCGCCATTTTTCAATATTGGCATGGTGCCCTGATTTTAAAATTTCAGGAACATCCAACCCTTCAAACTGGTCTGGCTTAGTATATTGTGGACAATCTAGAAGACCATCTACAAAAGAATCCTGTATCGCTGATTGCTCATCTGACATTACATTCGGCAAACGGCGAATAATACTATCAAGCAATACCATGGCAGGTAGTTCACCGCCAGATAAAACATAATCCCCAATTGACCATTCCTGATCAACATAATGCTGGATTAAACGTTCATCGACGCCTTCATAACGCCCACACAATACAATTAAGCCGTCATAATCAACAAACTGCTGTACTGCCTGTTCATTTAAAGTCTTGCCTTGTGGAGACATATACACCACAGGTACATGAACACACCCTGCTTGCGAAGCAAGTTGTTTGGCATGGTTAATTGCTTTTGCCAGCGGCTCAGCCATCATTACCATACCAGGACCACCACCAAATGGACGTTCATCCACTCTTCGGTAACTCCCTTCAGCAAAATCACGTGGATTAATACAAGTCACTTGCACAATATCACGCTTTGCTGCACGTCCGCTAATCCCGTACGCTGTAATCGCTTCAAACATTTCAGGAAAAAGCGTAATGACTGCAAAAAACACCGCAGACTCCTCTATTTTCCTGCTGCGTTAATCCTCTAAAAAGGATTAATAATCTACGCCCCAATTGACGTAAATGCGACCAGCTTCAAGATCAACGCGTTGTACCACATCTTTATGCCAAGGAATCATACGTTCTTCTGAATCAATGCTGTCTGGTGTAGCGCGTACAACCATCACATCATTAGCTCCAGTTTCAAACAACTCATGAATTTGCCCTAAGTTAACTTCCTGTTCATCATCGAGTCCTAACACTGTTAAGCCTTTTAAATCTGACCAGTAGTACTCATCTACATCTGCTTTTGGCAATTGAGATTTAGCAATCCAGATATTAGCGCCAACCAAGCTCTCCGCACCAGTGCGATCACTCACACCTTTCAAAGCGACAACTAGGCCTTTGCCATGTGGTTTCCAACGTTTTACATCTATTGTTTGCCAACCGGCCTTGGTCTCAATGTACCAAGGCAAGTAGTCAAACATGTTGCTCATAGGTTCTGTATTGGAATACACCCAGAGCCACCCATTCAATCCATAAGCTGAACGTAACTGTCCAATCTGAATACGATCTTCGGGAACATTCTGTGTTGGTGTCATGGGCTACCTACTACAAAAAATTATGCAGTAGCTTTTTTAGCTTGAGCAGCTAAAGAAGCAACACGTTCTGAAGGTTGAGCACCTTGAGAAACCCAGTGAGCAAAACGGTCTGCATCTAAACGAAGTTTTTCTGCTTGACCTTGTGCAGTTGGGTTAAAGAAACCAATACGCTCGATGAAACGACCATCACGTGCATTGCGGCTATCAGTCACAACGATTTGATAGAATGGACGTTTTTTTGCGCCGCCACGTGCTAAACGAATAACAACCATGATAAAAGCCTTATAATTCTTACGGATTATCCCTGCGCCGACCATCGGCAACACTTCAAACCCCTTTCATAGAGGGCGACATTCTACGTGATTTTTACCCTGAAAGAAAGATTAAATTTTGAGTTATCCGCAGTTTTGAATTTAAATTTATTTGCCATCCCAATTCGAAGTTGCAGAAGGAACACAAGCTGTACCACTGTTAATATCGGTTCCCTTTGTCCAGCAACGCTCACCCCGATAATTTAAGACGATATGCCCATCCCCAGATTGTGGAGTATTTGCAATCGGCGTCGCAGTCAATATCCATGTTTCCGCATTTAAAGCCCCTGCCGTCACTGGAGTCAAATTTACTGTATAAAGAGCTGTGTCTTGTATAGGATAAGATGATTGGACACCTAAGGCTGAAGCGGTTGCTCCACTAACTCTTAAATTAGCTATTTTATAACGCTGAATCTGCATGGAAAGCTGTTGCAGCGTAGCTTGCATTTCCACACGCTTGGTACGGCGGATATATTCTTGGTAAGAGGGGTAAGCTATCGCTACTATAATCGCAATAATTGCTACAGCAATCATTAACTCAATTAAGGTAAAACCCTTTATTTTATTTACCACGTCTCAGCTCCAGTGCCACAAGTTATATAAGTAACATTGCTAGTGGCTTTATTTTTACAACGTAATCCGTTACTACCAAACAAATAAGTAAAATTACTAGGATCGGAAGCCTCTGCTCGAATCACCCAGTTTTGCCCTAAAGCTGTAGGATCTGTTAAAGGTTTCGTTGTATCGTCACCATCGCGTACCGTTATTTTATATTTAATAGCACTACCAGTCGCTCCCATAGGCAAATTTACAGGTGATGCAGCACCCATAGAAAAGCCTTTGTAATTAAAATTTCTAGCTTTTTGACGAGCAAGTTGTACTGCTATTTGTTGCATTTGCTGTTGTGCACGCGAAGCATCAGCACGCAAAACATAGGCCTGATATGAAGGGATTGCTACTGCCGCAAAAATAGCAACAATCACGACCACAACCATTAGCTCAATAAGAGTGAAGCCCAAAGAATACGTGAATTTACGTTTCATCACCTATCCCTTCCTAACGGACATACCAGCGCTGTGGTATTAAACACATTTTGCTACTACTAGAGGCAATAATACCGCCGATAGTGGTGACACCACGGTTACCCATATTTACACAATAGTTCTTATTATTAGTACTTCCATTACCGTCACCGCCGCCGCCGCCACCACCGCCACCGCCACCGCTACCACCATCATCTACAACAGTAGTATCTTGAATACCCGCCCCTTGTGAACAACTTGTACCAGGCGCACACTGAACACTAACATTTTCAGCTGCTAGAGTAGATTGGCTACATTGTCCAAAAGGCATACAGAACTGATTTAAAAAGCTTTCGCCTTTTACTCCTGCTCCACAATCTCCAGACATACCTGCTTTTCCACCATCAAAAGTAGAAACAAACATACGATGATTTAATACGATTGGTGTTGAAAACACTTTAGCATCTTGAATATTGGTGGACTTAAATTGATAGAACCATCCACGGGTAGCAGAAAGTAAAGCGACTGCACCATCATCATATGTATTCCAATTTGAATTAGTAATTTCCCCCAATTGATTAGTATTTGTGATTGGAGTTTGATATACAAAATCAGCTTTATATAAATTTCTATCTGCTACATCTTTATCGTAAATATTATATACCGCATCATAATTATAACCTTGGCCCGAGGCATACTGAGCTAAGGGTTTACTACGATTACCACTACCAATAGAAACAACGGCAAACGTTGTGCCATTATAGTCATACACTGAAAATGCAGGCATTTCATAAAAACGTGGACTAGCAGCACCATTATTTAAATTCAATAATAATTGTGGGAGTTTAGCAAAGTTTGCATTTGTTGCTGCAGTGTTATCTAAATCGATACGGAATAGTTGACCACCTAAATCACCAAAATAAAGATGATCAATCAAACCATCACCATTTCGATCTTCGGTACGAATTTCACTTACTACGCTATATTTTAAATTATTGGATTGAGTATAAGCTTCGGCACCTTGAGCTGTAGTCGCTTTAGCACTAGCCCACCAAAGGAGCTTACCGTTATCAGCGTCAAACATATATACACCTGCACCTTGGCTAATGCTCGGGTTATAGGTATCACTTTCATAGCCTTCATCATAACCACCGCCAACAAACATTACTCGTTTACGTTCAGTAGTTTTACCATCGCTTTTCTTCCAATTTACCCAGCCAATACTCGGCTTAGACCAACTTTGGCCCATATTACTTAATGCAGCATAAGTAGTAGTTGTACCGTTATAATAGGTTTTCTGTTCATCAGGAGATATTTGGAACAGTAACTTTGGATTACTCATATCTTGCAAATTGAGTGCATAATAACTACGCCCTCCCATTCGCAAACCGCCATACACGATCTGCTTCCCTTCTTGAGAACCATAGCCTTTACCGACAGTGAGTCCTTTTCGACTACCATCTAATACATACTGAGTATAACTAGCCCAAGGTCCATCAATACCATAATATAATTGATCGACCCCTCCATTCATGGCATCGTTTTTCAAAAATGCTTCGGGTTGTTTCTCGATCATTTCATTTGGTACAAAGGTGAATACTTCTTTTCCGCCATTACTATCCACAGAAGTACTATCATTTTTGCCAGCCTTAACTATATGTAAAAGCCCCTGTGTTGTGCCAAATAAGACATAGTCTTCACGATTTTGAGTATCAATTACGCCATTTGTATACGTAATTTGACCACTATTGGTAATTAATAGTGGTGAGGAATGCATTAACGCACCAATCTGTCTTAAAGAAGTGGACGGAGTAGCATTAAGAACTAAATGATCAGGATCCTTTGCTTGAGTCACAGTCATTGGATACCCAAGCAACGCCATTAAATAACCACGTTTCCCATCAGTTTGGTACGTCGTATCTGTTAAATCGGACTTTTTAATTTGTCTTAGAGTTGTTGTCGTTGAACCGTCTGCACTTCGATTCGTCAAAAGATTACGATTCTCTTGTGTTGTTTGATTCATTGTTAGGAGTAACTGTGACCACGCTCCTCCTTTTAGAGTGTAGCTATTACTCCCAGGCGTATTGGAATCAGAATTATCATTTGTACTGTCATTATCGGTATATGCCCAAAAGTCACGATTTGGAAGTATTTGTCCCTTTGTAGCAGTTGCTGTACTAATTAAAGTACTATTATCACGGTCTTTTAAAATACCATTAACTACTGCATATTTTTTGAGATTACCCGCCCAAAGTTGATAGTTTTTATCTGGAGTCGGTTGGAACTGAGGGAAATAAGCCTGTTTTTGTAATACAGCAGGGTTAAGACTATCTTTAGGAATAGTAGGTGAACCTGTAGTTACAGCTGGAATCTCAGAGCCTAAATCTCCAAGAAATGCATTTACACTACTTACAACGTCTTGAGAGCTTGAACCAGAATACCAACCACCACTTGCATTAACACCCCATTTCGCAGCTTCTTTTTGATTTGCCGATGCAGTAGAGTTGTTAATATTTGCCAAGTTCTCTTCTAAAGAAAGCGACCTATTAAAAGATGGAATAATATTAAAATCACTTCCAAAACCAACAACAGCCGTTTTAATTTTTAATCCAACAGGATTACTGCCATTGTTTAGTAAAAATTGTGAAAACTGTTGAATACAATTCCAGCCTGTATCACTATCCGTACAAGCAAATGTTTTACCGCTTAAAGCTTTCTTCATTAATCCTGATGCTGAAGAGTTTCCATTTGGATCACCATCAGTTAAAACATAAACACCTTGACCACTACACTGTGTAGTACTTCCTGACATTTGTTTAGTAATACTATCGGGACGTACATAGCTCCCTCCACTGGTTGCACCTGTACCAGCATAGTTAAAACCACTATTACTTAGTCCTTGAGTGGTGGTACCCATTAAAGAAGCCGCTGCTTCTGCATAAGCATTAGCTGTCGGAGTACCGCCTCTGGCACCAAGTTTTGCAATTTCTTCTATTAGTATTCTTCTTTGAGTTTTACCATTTACGACTGCATCTAAACGTCGAGCTGGAATACGGACCTGCCCCGTTAAATTGTCTGCAGCAGTCGGCTCACCAGCAGTATTAAATTGTGTTGGACGAGAAAAAGTTGTAAGGCCAATCAACTTATCATCCGAAATAGGTAAAATTCCTTTGCTACTATTACCGTTAAGTAAATCAATCATTCCATCTTTTACACGAGTAATACGGTCAGGATATTGAGTATTTGGACCGGCCTTATAGTAATAAGTATTATTATAGTTTGAAGACATTGAGGTCAAACCACTAGTAGAAGGTGCACTCTTTAACTTAATTGTACAATCACTTTGCGAACTCGAATTGCCACAGCTATACCAAGATGTCCCCGACTTCATATAATAGTAAGTTGGAGCAGTAGCAGTACAGTAATAACGCTTATATTCTGCAACTCCATTACTCGACAACACATTGTTATAACCTGTTTGTACAACATCATTTGGTATATCACATGCACTGGCATTATTTTGTAGCTGCGGATATCCCATAGAACCTGAAATATCCAATACAAACATTAAAGTAATATCACCAGCTTTTGCTTTTTGATAGATATCAATATCACTGGCCTGACTTACACTACTCGCTACTAACCCAGTACATAAAGCAGCTACCGCACTTGTTAAAAGCTTTGGATGATATGAAAACTTTAAGTCTTTCTTATCCATTATTATTTTCCCCAATTAATTAAAAATCTTGTGCAATAGTGTATTCAGTGACATTGGTGGTAAATGGAACATTTAAGCTTGTTAAACACTCTGATACTGATCTTAAAGGATTATCTAAGTCGGATTTATTAGTGACATCTGGCGCTGCCGTTCCATCTGGAAGTGTCACTTCACTCATGTGTTGTTGTAGACATTTGTTAATATCAGCATGACTAACACTACTTAAACTTGGCATTAATGACACAGCAAATACTTTGACTCGTTTAGCTTCTTGGACTTGTCCTTCTTTTTCATCAAGACCACGAGTTCGAGCATAAAATGGGTCATCCTCCCCAACAGTCGAAAATTTAACTGCGATCTGAGTCATAACTGCCCTACGACCACTGGTAAACCAGTTATTGGTTGTATCGACTGCATCGCAATAACCATCGGTACCTAATGCATTATTAGTAGGTGCACTATTTCCGTCTATCCACTGCATTAAGCTGGCACGTCCAATATTAAAAAAGTCACTTTGATCTCCGCGATAACAAAAGACTAATTCCTTATTTTTGTCATTTGCATTGCTGATATAACCGAAAAGACCCGTTGCACTTAAACTCTGAATTAAGTTAGTTGGATTCTCTATTTGAAAAAAAGAAGCGTCTGAATTTTGCAATATCAATTGCTGCACTTGGCTATTCGTCGCTATATTTAAATTAATCAAACCCTTACGAATAGCTATTGTGCCAATAATCATAATTGCAACTAAGAAAATGAGTACAACAATTAACGCTGAGCCACCCTGCTTCAGTTTCATTTCCCACGCTCCCCAATTACATTACGCAAGGTAATGGTTTGTGATATCACTTGACGCACATATTTTTTTGTCGCATTCGTAGGCTTTTTTACTGTAATCGTTTGGTCCAATACTGAAAATTGTTGGTCATCTTTAATTGCGACTTCTGCACCGACTGGTTGCAATGAACGTGTTAATAATCCGATTTGGACTGAAACAATACGTGGACGAGGAGCAGTCAAACTTAAATAATCATGTATTGAAATATAACGTCGCCCAGAATTTCCTTGGACATTCAGTAAAACCCGAAAATAATCCACACGTTTCATTATAATTTCACCTGCATCCCCATAACGAGTTATAGCAGTTGGGCTCCCTGTTAGAGGGTAATAGCCAGCATCACAAGCAAGTGCTAAAGGTTGATTAGGTTCATCACTATTATTTTTATCGTCTTTACGTAAAAAATATCGTTGGACTATGACTTGACGGCCACTAGCAAGAGGGAAATTCAGATTATTTCCTTCACAATCTGTACCGCCTATATATTCATCATCAGCTTGAGTTGCGGTACCTTTAGTATCAATTGTATATTGCGGTATATATTGAATAACGAGTTGGTCACTAGCAATATCACTTCCATTACTTTGGACGTTTGATGCTCCAGTCCAAGTATTACCACTACCAACACTATCCCCCTGACTACGAGAAAGTAGATTAGGATTAGCAGTTACACCAACAATAGTTTTATAAAGATTACTAAGAGGCTCATTAGCAGCATCTTTAGCTGAATTAATTGCAGAAGTTAAGACAATACCACCATAAGCAGTTTGATCATCAATAACCGCTTTTGGATTATTTAAGTTTGCAAGGCGAATATCTTGAGTTAAATAGTTAAGGCCAAAATTTGCATTATCTTGCACATCAGAAACACCTACCTGCATAGATAAACTTTTTTGACTAGACAAAAATAATAATATTGCAGCAGCAGTAATTATGAGGCCTAAGGCTAACGAAATTATTAATTCGATTAATGTAAAACCCTGATGTTTTTTCATTTTAATAGGCCTCCATAATCACACATGTTGAATTATCGTTATATGAAGTATCTTGAGTACAATCTCCTACGCCAGTGCCATTCGTTGCACTAGTATCGCCCCATGCAATATAAATACATTGACGATTATTAGTTTGTGGACAAGCAATCATATTCATAGTCATGCCTAAAGAAGACGCACTATTAACAACTTGTGCAACATCAAAATCTGCTAGCTCCGTATCAGTACAATTGTTTTGAAAGCAATTTTTAGCAAAGTCTGTTTGTTTACTGGCATCTTGGAGTTGCTGGTTATATACAGTTAAAGAATTACGATTAACTCTAATCCGTTCGGCAAGATCACGCGCCAATGTAATTGCTTGAACACGCGAAGTACTTTCTGCACTTGCGTCTAAGGCTCTATACTGCAAAGCAATAAAGCCTAAAATGCCAATTGCCAAAATCAGCAAAGCAACTAAAATTTCAATCATACCCATACCACGCTGGTGTCCAAGGCTCTTCATGAACATGTCCCCATTGTGATTGACTGAATTGATCCCATTCTTGAAACACTAATAATTTTTGATTTATTACCGAACGCCGTATTACAAATTTCAAAAGTTGTATCTCCGGTCGCATCTTTCACTAAACCGGACATCGAAAATATGATGGAGGTATCAGATCCTGTCTTTAATTGAGCTTTTCCACTTGGCATCCAATTGATTTGATTGTCACTATCTGCAATATAAGTAGAATTTAATTGCACTTTGACTTGTCTACGTTCTACTACAGCTTTCATACGTGCCTGATTTATACTTGAAACTAGATCTTCTGTGCTTCTATTCAAATTTTGGTTATTCAACATATCCCCAAACATTGGAACAGCCATGGTTGCAATAATAGCCATCATTACAATCGTCACCATGAGCTCAATTAAGGTGAACCCTTCTTGCGGAATAATCCCCCTCATCCCCATAACCCCAAATGAATTTAAAAATTTTATTTCTATATAAATTTTACGTTTTACTTTTACAAAACGAATACAAACCAGATAAAGGGTATAAAAAAACAGATAACTGTCATATCACAATTATCTGTTTAACTTTTTAAAATCAGTATGTTAAATAAGTCACATTTTATGCTTGTGTTACATGAATACGTAATTCTTTAGGAAGACTAAAAGTAATATTTTCTTCACGTCCTTCTAACTCTTTAGGCGCCTGAGCACCCCAATCTTGTAAACGTTGAATGACTTGCTTAATTAAAATTTCTGGAGCCGAGGCACCAGCTGTTACACCAATTTTACAAGTTTCATTGAACCATGATTGTTCAAGCTGATCAGCATTATCCACAAGATAAGCGGCTTTACCCATGCGTTCAGCAAGCTCGCGTAAACGGTTCGAATTTGATGAATTAGGTGAACCAACAACCAGTACGACATCGCATTTTTCAGCTAAGTCACGTACTGCATCTTGTCTGTTTTGAGTCGCGTAACAAATATCATCTTTGCGCGGCCCTTGAATTTTAGGGAACTTCGCACGTAAAGCATCAATAACTTTCGCTGTATCATCAATAGATAAAGTTGTTTGAGTAACAAAAGCCAATTTCTCTGGATGTCTGACTTCAAGTGCTGCCACATCAGCTTCATCTTCAACCAGATAAATGTCACCGCCTTTTAATTTGTCATATTGACCCATTGTTCCTTCAACTTCTGGATGACCTTCATGACCAATTAAAATTGCTTCAGTTCCTTCACGAGCATATTTAGTTACTTCAATATGTACTTTCGTAACAAGCGGACAAGTCGCATCAAAAACTTTTAGGCCGCGACGCTCTGCTTCTTGCTGAACTGCTTTTGAAACCCCGTGCGCACTAAAAATGACAATCGAATCATCTGGTACTTGATCCAGTTCATCAACAAAAACTGCCCCTCTTTGACGCAAGTCATCTACCACAAATTTGTTATGGACAACTTCATGACGTACATAAATAGGAGGATTAAAACATTCCAAAGCCCGATTGACGATTGCTATGGCTCGATCAACACCGGCACAAAAACCACGCGGATTAGCTAACACAATTTCCATAACAGCCTCAAAATTAATAAAACAGGGGAATTTCTCGTAAATATTTGCAGTTAAAACTATTCAGTTTAAACGCACGGTACACTACAATAGCGAAGATATTTTATCATATCAGGAAAAATATCATGTCGGGTCTATTGTTTGTCGTTTCTGCTGCATCAGGAACGGGCAAAACATCTTTGGTGAAAGCCCTACTTGACCGTGTAAGCAATTTACATGTTTCAGTTTCGCATACTACCCGAGGTCAACGACCAGGTGAATTAGATGGTGTTCACTATCATTTCACAACAAAAGATGACTTTTTAGACCAAGTAGACCAAGGTGGATTTATTGAATACGCTGAAGTATTTGGTAACTACTATGGCACTTCGCAAGCAACCGTAAAACAACAGTTAGCTCAAGGACATGATGTCTTGCTTGAAATTGATTGGCAAGGTGCAGAGCAAGTACGTAAGCTGTTTCCTGAATCTAAACAAATCTTTATTTTACCGCCTACTCAATTCGATTTACGTCAGCGTTTATCTAACCGTGGTACAGATTCTGTTGAAGTTATTGAACATCGTTTAAGCTGCGCTGTTGAAGACATGCAGCATTATACGAACTTTGACTACATCATTATCAATGATGATTTTAATAAAGCCTTACATGAGCTTGAAGCTGTGATTACAGCGAACCGTTTAGTGCTATCTCAGCAAGCAAAAAGACACCAAACCTTAATTCAAGACTTGATTACTCCTCAACCAAAACAGGAATAACTTGAGTCTAGAACGAAAGCCTTTTATACTATTTAGTCTGTTCAAATTTACCATTCCAAAACGAGAACTTTTATGGCACGCGTCACCGTTGAAGATTGTTTAGATCATGTAGACAACCGTTTTGAGCTTGTGCTCGTTGCAAGTAAACGTGCTCGTCAATTGGCACGTCAAGGCATGGAGCCAACTGTAGAATGGGATAACGACAAACCAACAGTTGTTGCTTTACGTGAAATCGCTGTAGGCCACGTAACGAAAGAAATTCTTAAACAACGTGAGCAAGATTACCAAACTTCTAGTCTTGATCTTGCCCTTTCTACAAACAGCTTAAATTTAGAAGGTTTTTCTTTCTAATTACTCCTGTTTCTATAAAAAACCATCGTTTCTTTGCGATGGTTTTTTATTTGGCTTCTTCATATTTAAAACATATTGGCAAAAGCAATTATTTTCATTGAAAAAAAAATACACTTTTTCAAATGAAAAAATTGACAAGTTCCGCAATATGCTTTTCATTAAGAAGTAGATAGATTTAGTTTTTTAAGCAACAGAAAAAGGGTGGTCTATGCCAGGCGAAGAGGTCAGCCAAGCCAAGCAACAGCTCAAATTAATTATCGAACCTTACTTATCAGTAAGCGAGGTCGAGAAAGTGCTTGCTGCCTGTGATTTTGGAGATCTGGCACACACTGGTATTACACGTAAAAGTGGCGAACCCTATATTCTGCATCCAATTGCTGTTAGCTGTATTTTAGCTAACATGCGACTGGACCCTGAAACTTTAATGGCAGCGCTTTTACATGATGTCATTGAAGATACTCAATATACCAAAGAAGATATTATTGAGCGATTCGGACAAACTGTTGCAGAGCTCGTTGATGGTGTAACCAAGTTAAGCCAATCAAGCGACAAAGAATATAATAAAGCGGCGTCTTTCAGAAAAATTTTGCAAGCAACGTTACAAGATCCACGTGTCATTATTATTAAACTAGCCGATCGCTATCATAATATGACAACCTTAGGTGCTTTACGTCCCGATAAACGTGCTCGTATCGCGCAAGAAACTTTTGATATTTTTGTACCCATGGCAAGATTAGTCGGCATGAATGAAATGGCTGATAATCTTGAAAACTTGTGTTATCAAAATCTAGATTTAGACATGTTTGATAACGTCCAGAATGCTTTACTCCAAACCAAACCAGAACGATGTAAATATCAAAGTATCTGGGAGCAAAATCTTGCAGAGCTTCTGCACAATTATCATATCCAAGGCCGTATTAAAAAGAAAAATAATAATATTGAACTATTACGCCACTTCGTTAAAAACGAGATGGATTTGCAAGAGCTTACTCATAGCCATGCCTTTGAAATCGTTTTACAGTCTATTGCTGACTGCGACCGTTTATTTGCAGCATTAAAAGAAAATTTCCAAGTCATCCAATATCAAGATCATATCCGTCGTCCATTGCCTGGTGGCAATCAGTCTTTATTGATCAAGCTCAAAGGCGAAAAAACTACATTATCGCTCACTGTCCAAACTGAGCTCATGCGTAAAGCTGCCCGTTTTGGTGTGGTATTAGGTGAAAATGCACCGCAAACTTGTCGTTCTGCCATTCAGGCATCAATGCAGAACTTAAATACACTCATTGATGGTGAATGCGCTAAAACAACTTTTAATGATTTACTTGATTATTTACATCAAGAAAAAATTTGGGTCTATACCCCACATGGCCAATTACATGAATTACCACAAGGTGCAACAGTAGTTGACTTCGCCTATTCAGCAAGTCTTTTCTTGGGTAACCATGCAGTAGGCGCAAAAGTTGATGGAGAGATTAAACCACTCTCTACACCATTAGTTAGTGGTCAGGTTATCGAGATTATTACGGATGTTTTAGCGACACCAAACCCAGACTGGCTAAGCTTTATTAATACGCAAAAAGCGCGTCGTGCATTACAGCATGTACTTAAAGATCAAGATATTGAAGAACAACGTTTAGTGGGTGCACAAGCACTTTCACGAGCACTGAAACTCTTTAACCGTTCAATCAATGATCTTTCAGAAGCAGATTGGCTAGACCTCTTACAATGGCGTCATATTGATAATAAAGATGCATTATTTGAGCAAATCGCAGTTGGAGACTTACTTCCTCAACTCGTAGCCAACCATTTGTTTGCAAATGACAAACATCCACAAGTAGAAAATTCAGACCGTTTAATTCAGGGTACTGAAGGCATCGATGTTAAATATGCTCATTGCTGTAATCCAGTTTTAGGCGATCTCATTCAGGGTCATTTAACGCGCCGCGGATTAATTGTGCACCGTATTCGTTGTCATAATTTACTTCACGAACAACATTTGCATCCAGAAAATATTATGCCGCTTCAATGGAAAGCAGATGACGTAGATGATGTACGTTTTACTGCCTACCTTGCGATTTATATGGCCATGAATGATGAGCAGGTATCAGACCTCATCTATCAATGTCGTAAAAATAATGCAGGGGTAGAAATGGTACACTCCAATGAGCAGCGGACTTTTGTGAACATCGTGGTGAATAATCGTAAGCATATTGCAAAAGTCATTCGTGATTTACGCATGCACTATGGGTTCCCACGTATTGAACGTTTAGATGCCCCTGCCCCACAAGCGGAAATTTCCAAAGTCAGCTAAAATTTGTTCTACTTTACTAAAATCTAACTTTCCAGAAGCACATAATCAATTAAATCGATGATACTTTTGTCAAAACGTATCATCGATTATGATGGAAAAAGATTTAATCAAGGAGAACCAAATGTCCCGCCAAGTCATTCATACTGAAAATGCCCCTGCTGCTATTGGCACATATTCTCAAGCCATTTTAGTAGGTAATACACTATATCTATCTGGGCAAATTGGTTTAGACCCTTACAGTATGGAACTTGTAGACGGTATTGAAGCTCAAATCCGCCGTGTATTTGATAACCTAAAAGCAGTATGTGAAGCGGCAGGTGGCTCACTTGCAGATATTGCAAAGCTCAATATTTTCCTTACTGATTTATCTAATTTCCAGCTTGTAAACCAAATTATGGGCGAATATTTTGCTCAGCCATACCCAGCTCGTGCAGCACTTGGGGTAGCAAGCTTACCTAAAGGTGCATTAGTAGAAATGGACGGAATTGTAATTATTAATCAATAAGATAAAACTTTAACTACAGATCAATCCTTAAATATTTAGCTCTAAAATTAGATACCGCCACGCTTAGAAATCTGAACAATTATTAGATTTCCGCTTAGGCGGTATTTTTTTATCCAAAATCCCAATAAAGATAAATGAGATTTTAAATGAATTTCATTGACAAACGATAATAATTATCAATAATATCAATTATCGCATTTATATTTGGGGATCACTCCCATGTACGTTTGCTTGTGTCGTGGCATTACCGATCAGGATATTAAAGACGCTATTGAAAATGGCGCTGAAAGCTATCGTGAAATTCGCGATTTGCTTGATCTCGGTACTTGCTGTGGACGCTGTGCACCAGAAGCACGTGCTATTATTAGTGAAGAATTAGCAGAAATTGCTGCACGCATTTCTGTAGCTGCATAATAAAAATTAGTATTTAACAGTAAATTATTGACTCCTCCACCGCTTTTTGCGGAACGTTAATTGTTCCTCATTCAAGCGGTTTTTTTTGGAAGGAGATTCACCTTTACCAATATTGTGTTGTTTTTGATTGCGATTTTCATTTGCTGTTCTATAAATTACTCGCCATATCCATGATTGTTCACTAAAATGAATTCATAGATTGCCTTAATTGAATTAAGGCAGAAATTGTTTTGGAGTAGCTACAATGAAAGGCAATCGTGATGTGATTAATCAGCTTAACCAAGTGCTGTATCATCATTTAACTGCAATTAACCAATACTTTTTACACTCTCGCATGTTTAATGACTGGGGAATTGAACAACTTGGTTCTGCTGAATATAAAGAATCAATTCGTCAAATGAAATATGCAGACAAAATTATTGAACGTATTCTATTTTTAGAGGGCCTTCCTAATCTTCAACATCTAGGCAAACTTTATATTGGTCAACATACAGAAGAAGTTCTGCAATGTGATATTCGCAAAGTGAAAGAAAACATTGAAGCCATTCAAAAAGCAGTCGCTTTAGCTGAAACAGAACAAGATTATGTAACGCGTGATTTAGTACAAGAAATTCTAGAAAAAGAAGAAGAATATTGGGATTGGTTAGATACTCAAATTGACCTTATCGGTAGCGTTGGTATTGAAAATTATATTCAGAGTCAAATGTAATTTTTCATAAAAAAATCCCCTTGAGTACAAGGGGATTTTTTTATTTATCTTTTATTAATTCTGACAGTGTTATTTGCTGTCTATAAAGGTGCTGCAAAATAAATATTTGTTGCTCTGCTTGATCTACTTTTCCATTGTAAGCAAGTAACTGAGCATATTTACGCAAATTATAAGGGGTTGCTTTGTTCTTCACAAAATTTCCCCATTGAACTAACTCTGCTTCAGATAAAGTTACATTAGAATTGAGAGCAATCCATTTTAAACGCTGCTCAAATTGAGTTAGTACAAAAATCTGGTCACTTCCCATGAGCTCAGTATTTGGCTGCTTATTTTTAAATAGTAAATTACTATTTATGACATAAACATTGTAATCACGCCAAATTGCGATCATAAGTATTAAGCTGACGCTCCAAATGAAGCGAAGAATTTGTTTGTTAAGCTTAATACCTTTTAGTATAGGAGTCTGTGCTTGAATTACACCTAATAAAAAGCCACAAGTCAGCAAGAAATAAGCATAACGCTGCGGAAACTCCAACATGGCGTGAATAAGCACAGTACAGACCATCATCACTGCGATAATCGAGATTGTTTCTTTTGCTTGTTGATTTAGCCAAAATAACCAACATGTAAAGTAAGCAATAATCACCGCACCAAGTGGAATACCATTCCAAATAATAAGATCTAGCAACACATTATGAGCGCTGGTCGTCCACTCCGTCGTTGGAAAAAGAGCATAAGCAGACATTTGAGCAACACTGGTTTGATTCCACCCATATCCCAGCCAAGGATGTTGCTGTACAGCGATTAACATTTGCGTCCAAATATTAAAACGCAGATAACCCGAGCTTGCCCGTTCAGCCAAGCTACTCGCCTTAGTTATATCTGTATGTGACCATGTCTCAATTAAGCTTGTAAGGAATGGTAAAACTAAGCCCGCCATGAGGAAAAAGCCAGCACACCATAATAAGCCTTGAAACACCCCAAAACGCTTAGGTTTATTAAATTGCTTAATAGCCCAATAAATGAGTAAAAATGGAAAAACAATCCAAGAAGTGCGTGATTGGCTAAGGACAACTGCAAATAAAATAGTTAGCGCTGATGGCAAGAGCAACCAAACCGATGCTTTGTTCTTTTCATATAAATATAAGCATCCTAATAGTCCCATAATAAGAAAGGTTGCCATATTATTCGGTTGCCCAAAGTTACCGTACGGACGGTTACCAATTAAATGCAACATATGAGCAAAATGTGTATCAATATTTAACCACTGACAAACTGCAATAAGACTAGTTGCAACCGAAACAATAACAGTAAGTAAACTAAACCCTGTAAAAATTTGGTCTCGCTGCTGTTGATCTAATGACAGGTTATAGCCAGCCACAACCATAATCCAAAAGCCTAATAAGTAAAGTGAACTTAACAAAGCTGTACTAAAATCGAAAATTAGACCAAAAGCCCACTGCACCACTGGAATTAAAATAAATGGCAATAGTAATAATTGCGCCCGCGGAATTTTTATATTTTGATAAAAAAGTGCAGCTACGACACTCAGACCTGCCGCAAAGGTACTCATTTCGCTAGAAAACATCACCCAAGGGTTATAGTGAAATGGAGATAGCCATGCAAAACCTAACAGGATTGCTGCGAGGAATAAAAAGAATACTTGCATAGTGACAGGTTATAGGCCAAAAACTAGAGAAGGATTATACATGCAAACAAGAAAAGAGAAGTTTTCTAACATATAAGAATTTTATACTGTTTTGAAATTATTAGTGAAAAATAAATTTTGATCTCTAACATAAAAAAGCACCTTACTTAAGGTGCTTTTTCACTTTACTTAGATATAAATTAACGCTTAGGGCCTTTAACATAAGAACCTAGAGTATCATTTGTAGTAGCTGTACAATCAATATTACCCCCCGTATTCATTTGGCAAATTCCCTCATACACCAAACTTTTAACTTCACTAACACCAGTGAAGTTAATAGTAACTGTACCATCCCCTGCTGCTGGTGCACTTGGAGCAGCACCCGATAAAGTAACAGCAGCTGTAGCATAATGCGGAGTTGGCAACACAGAACCAGCAAAACCATACGCCTTAAGTTGTGCTAATGTATTACACTTAGTACCATCACCAGCTTGGTCACTTAAGCAATTTTTAACAGCTTGTTTAATTCCTTCTACATCAGCAATATTAGATGCCCATTTAGACTTAACCGTATAGTCCTGATAAGCAGGAATAGCAACTGCCGCCAAAATACCAATAATCGCAACCACGATCATGAGTTCAATTAATGTAAAACCTTTTTGTGCATTCATAGCCTTTTCCCCAAAGATTGTATGTATGTTTTTATATAAGCTTTTTCAGCTATCATCTATATTGCAGCAACCATGCCAACTTTTATTTTAATTTAAAAACAACAAGTTATGATTTATAACAATTAAACCCAAGAGTATATTAGGCAAATAACTGACAAAAATTGTCACTCAAATTTTATTAGTATTGAATCACTAATAAAAATCTCTTAGCAACTCACTTCTTTTTTTTATTCTTTAATGTGATAAAAATCTCTTTAAAAGCAGATAAATAGATGACATTTTTTGTCAGTCGACATACTAAACATGAATTTAAAAAAACAGCGAATCATAGGGCAAATAACTTAATTAATAATGATAGGCGCATTCCCTAATTCATTATTTTGATCTGGCATATTCTCATCGTAAAAGCGTGACATCACATCGCCAATTTGCTGAACCCCAATCACTACAGCATGTAAATACTGTTTTTGTTTAAGCTGCTGCACAATAGACTCGCAAATCTGTTGCCATATCTGCTCAGTCGTCGCATTTCCAATACCACGATCAAATATAATTTCTACTGTGCGTTCACATAAATTTAAATAGAGCAATACACCGCTATTAAGTTCGGTATCCCAAACCCCAAGTTCTGCAAATAATTGCTGTGCCCTTAAGCGCGTATTTTGTCTATACGCTTGTGAACAAGGAATATGCCCTTCTATAACGACCTGTATTTCACCAACATGACCAAGTTCTGCTTGTTGAACAGCTTCAGCAATCGCTTGTTTATCATTTTTATTGAAATAACGGCTACTAGCAGGAAAATAACAAAGATGCTTAAACCAACGTTTTAGGCTTGGCTCTACAGATTCCTCAATTTTGGGTTGAGTAATAATTTGTGTTGTTTCTGATGTTGTTACCATGAGCCTGAAGCACCTCCACCACCAAAACGACCTCCGCCGCCACCATAACCGCCACCTCCACCACCAAAACCGCCTCCACGTCCACCGCCGCCAGAGCCACTTAGAATGGCCTGTAAAATAAGTTGAGCAATTGAGGTAATGAGTAAAAAGAAGATACCGAATCCAAGTAGCAAACTAGTAACCACACCAGCACCGTTTACAAAGCCTGCTACCGCAGCAGCAGCACCTGCTGTAGAGGCACTAAGCGGACGACCAACAATAAACGAGCCTACAATTCCAGCAATAAGAATAAATAATGCCATCGTCAGAGTTGTTTGTTTGGCTTGTTGTTCTTCGGCAGCCTGATGTTGGCGCTCTTTTAAATCTTGGGCAGCTTGCTGAGCAACTTCCGGATCTAGATTTAAAATTCTTGTAATTTCATCAACACCAGCGTTTAAGCCTTGTGCATATTGGGCTTGTTTAAAATAAGGTGTAATTTGATTTCGAATAATTCGACTTGCCACAATATCCGGCAATACGCCTTCTAAACCATATCCAGTTAGAATTTGTATGCGGTGATCATTAATTGCAACTGCAATGAGTAATCCATTATCACGTTTACTCGAACCAAGTTGCCATTTTTCACCCACACGTAAAGCGTAATCAAAAATATCTTCTTGACCCGTAGTCGGTACGATCACAATACCTATTTGTGCCTTACCTTGCTGGTATAAATTTAAAATTTTCTGGTTAAGTTGCTGCTTCTCAGCTTCATTCAAAATATTGGCTTGATCAATGACAGGCTGATTTAATGTAGGTAAACCACGAATTGATTCACCATCAGCCATATCATTCGCAACCTGAGCTTGAGGCGCGGCACTTGAAGCAGCCTGCTCATTTACTTTAGACTTCGATGCTTGAGCTTGCTGCTGTTGAATAATTTTACCTGCCACCACCGTGTCAGTTTCATCTGTAGCAGTGGCAATATTATTCTCACTCCAAGCCGCACTCTGAAACAGGACACTGCAGCAGAGCATAATTAAGGTAATAACAAATACCTTAATTTGCTTAGACTGAAGCAATATAGTATTTCTCATGCGGCACTTCCTTGATTTAAATTAATCAAAAGAAACTTTTGGTGCCTGTTGAGCCGATGCTTCCGCAGAGAAATTAGCTTTCGGATGCATACCAATCACTTTTGCTGTTACGGCTTGCGGGAACTGACGGACATAAGAGTTATAGTCCTGAACAGTTGTAATATAACGATTACGTGCCACAGCAATTCGGTTTTCTGTACCCTCAAGCTGAACTTGCAATTCTTGGAATTGGGTATTGGCTTTTAAGTCTGGGTAATTTTCTGAAACAGCAATAAGTCGAGATAACGCACCTGTTAACTGGCTTTGTGCTTGTTGATATTTCTCAAGCAATGCTGGGTCTTCTAATACTTCTTTATCGACCTTCAAGCCTGCAACATTTGCACGTGCTTGAGTGACTTCTGTTAATACTTGCTCTTCATGCTTAGCATAGCCTTTAACTACGTTTACAAGGTTTGGTACCAAATCTGATCGACGTTGATATTGGTTCTGTACCTCAGACCAAGCCGCTGTTACAGCCTCATCTTTGACCTGTAAAGTATTATAGCCACAGCCAGAAAATAGTAAGGTGCTTGCAAGTGTTGTCGCGATTACAAGTTGTTTAAACGTTTTCATCGTCACTTTATCCTCAAGTTTTTCTTTATATTTTTAACCTCTTGTCTCGATTGTATGATGAATTTGGCATTATTGTGTTGCTTTTATTTTATAGATTTAAAAAAACCGGATCTTTAAATCCGGTTTTTATTCTAGCTTGGTCTTAACCCTGTTTCCTCTTGGAAACTTGTCATCTGATATTCATCGGCCAAATAACTCTTCCAGTAATCGACCATCTGACCATAATTTTTTTGACTCGGATGAAAGTCCTTTTTGTAATAAGCAAAATATTCTGGTGTCAGTTGTATAATCATTTTAACAAGCAAATACACACCAAAAATATTTCCTCCCATTTTAGGCAAGCTCTTCCATTTATCTTGCCAAAATAATCGCGTCGTACCATAAAAAGCAAGACTCGCAAATCCTGTAGTGACACTACGCATCAATAATCGACGAATACGGTCATCGCCATAGACATGTTGATAGACATCAAATGCAACTGAACGATGCTCGATTTCCTCAATAGCGTGCCAAACCCACAACTTTAAAGCATCTTGATCCAAAGTTTTTAATAATTCAGGATGCTGTAAAATATATCCTCCAAGCAAAGCCGTAAAATGCTCGAATGCACATGTCAGTGCCAGCTGTAACTTAGGGGGAATTGTCCTTAAGTATTTATCACGTTCATTTAACCAAGCTTGAAAACGATCCAAATTATAGTCATCACGGCGCCAAGCCTCATTAAACTCACCATGTGCTTTTGAATGCATCGCTTCTTGTCCAATAAAAGCTGCAATTTGTGCTTGTAGTTGAGGGTCTGAAACTTTGTCGCGTACATTGCGCACACTATTTACAAAAAACTGTTCTCCGACTGGAAATGTTGAAGAGAGTGCAGTTAAAAAATGGGACATTAAAGGCGAATTTGCAAAATAATAGCGCTTGATTTCTTGAGGATTAAACTCAAGGCGACGCACTGTAATACCCAACGCTTTTCGACGATTTAAATATGATTTTTCTGCCGTCATACCTGCGATGTTCATGCTCAACACCTACTGCATTGAAGAAGAGAGCTTTGAGTATGTCGTGGGACTTAGGCACTAAAAAGGGCAAAAAAGCTTATTGTATTTGCCAAAAACGTCAAACCGATTAATGGTAAAAAATAAAGCCTGCATATCGCAGGCTTTATCAAAAACTTTAGTAATGATTTTTTAGATTAAACACCAAGGTAATCTAAAATGCCTTCAGCAGCTTGGCGACCTTCCCAGATTGCTGTAACTACAAGGTCTGAACCACGGACCATATCACCACCAGCAAAGATTTTTGGATTTGATGTCTGGAATTTAAATTCTTGCTGTTCAGGTGCAACAACACGGCCTGAACCATCAAGATTGATATTCACATTACCAAACCAGTCTGCTGGGCTTGGGCGGAAACCGAATGCTAGTAAAACTGCATCAGCTGGTAATACTTCTTCAGAACCTGGGATTGGCTCAGGACTACGACGGCCACGACTATCTGGTTCACCCATTTGTGTCGTTACCACTTTTACGCCTGTCACTTTGCCATTCTCACCAACAATCTCGATCGGTTGACGGTTGAATAGGAATTTCACACCTTCTTCGTAGGCATTTTTTACTTCACGTGCAGAGCCTGGCATGTTGCTTTCGTCACGGCGGTATGCACAAGTTACATCGTGAGCACCTTGACGTAAAGAAGTACGGTTACAGTCCATTGCGGTATCACCACCACCTAGAACAATAACTTTTTTACCATCTAAACTGATATATTCACTTGGGTCTTTTTCCCAACCTTGGCAACGGTTCACGTTAGAGATCAAGAAATCCAGCGCATCATAAACACCATCAAGATCTTCACCAGGGAAACCACCCTTCATATAAGTGTAAGTTCCCATACCCATGAATACTGCATCATATTCTGCAAGTAATTCATCAATAGTGACGTCTTTACCAATTTCAGTATTTAAACGGAATTCGATACCCATACCTGTGAAAATTTCACGGCGGCGTTTCATGACATCTTTTTCCATTTTGAATTCTGGAATACCAAATGTCAGCAAGCCACCAATTTCAGGACGCTTATCGAATACAACTGGCTTAACACCACCACGGGCCAGAATGTCTGCACAGCCTAGACCCGCTGGACCTGCACCAATAATTGCAACTTTTTTACCTGTCCACTTCACATGTGACATGTCTGGGCGCCAACCCAAAGCAAAAGCTGTGTCATTGATATATTTTTCAGCATTACCAATAGTGACCGCACCAAACCCATCATTTAAGGTACAAGCGCCTTCACACAAACGGTCTTGCGGACATACACGACCACATACCTCAGGTAAGGTATTTGTTTGATGGCAAAGCTCAGCAGCTTGGAAAATTTGACCTTCAGCGATGAGTTTGAGCCAGTTTGGAATGTAGTTATGTACTGGACATTTCCATTCACAATAAGGGTTACCACAACCTAAACAACGGTGTGTCTGATTAGTGACTGTTTCCGAAGTAAAAGGTTTATAAATTTCCACAAATTCTGCTTTGCGGACAGTAATATCTTTTTTCTCTGGATCTTGACGTGGTACATCCAGAAATTGAAAGTCATTATTTAGGCGTTCTGCCATGTCTCTCTCCGTGGGTAGGCGCGGATTTCACTGTTGCCCGCACCTGCCTATGTCTTTGCAGTCGTGGAATTATTGTGGGTCAGCTTGTGTAGTTTTCAAAAGCGATTGCAAGTTAGCAGCTTTTGGTTTTACAAGCCAGAATTTACGGCTGTAGAAGTCGAACTCATTGCGGATTTTATAAGCCCAAGCACTACCTGTTTCTTTGATATGCTCGTCAATAATACGCAACAAGAACTCTTTATGATCTTCCATAGATTCTGTTGAAATACGAGTTAAGTCAATTAACTCGTGGTTGTAGTAATCTACAAAGTCATTATCGAGGTCAAGTACATAAGCAAAGCCACCTGTCATACCTGCACCGAAGTTATGACCCACTTTTCCAAGCACAGTCACAACACCACCAGTCATGTATTCACAGCAGTGGTCGCCTGCACCCTCAATAACAGCGAACGCACCAGAGTTACGAACTGCGAAACGCTCACCTGCCGTACCAGCTGCAAATAACTTACCGCCAGTTGCACCATATAAACAGGTATTACCAATAATTGCTGTATTTTGGGTTTGGAAAGGTGAACCTTTTGGTGGGAAGATCGAGATACGACCACCAGCCATACCTTTACCAACATAGTCGTTTGCATCACCTTCAAGACGAATATGCAAACCACCAGCGTTCCATACCCCAAGAGACTGACCAGCTGTACCTGTTAAGTTCATTACAACTGGATGTGCTTCCATACCCAAGTTGCCATAACGACGAGCAATTTCACCCGATACACGTGCGCCAATTGAACGGTCACAGTTCACGACATTAAAGTTGAATTGACCACCTGCACTTGACTCAATTGCAGGAAGCATTTCTGCAACCATTTTCTCAGCCAATACGCCCTTATCAAATGGTGCATTACCTTGAACTTCACAATACTGCGCTTTACCTTCAGCAGAAGGATGAGAAGTTAATAATGCACTTAAATCAAGGTGAGCATGTTTTTCAGTTTCACCCGGTAATACTTCAAGCAAGTCCACACGACCAATTAAGTCTTTCAATGAAGAAACACCTAATGCTGCCAACCATTCACGAGTTTCTTCCGCAATAAAGTGGAAGAAATTAATGAGCATTTCTGGTTCGCCAATATAGTGTTCTTGACGTAAATGATCTTGTTGAGTTGCAACACCAGTTGCACAGTTGTTTAAGTGACAAATACGGAGGTATTTACAACCTAAAGCAATCATTGGTGTTGAACCAAAACCGAAACTTTCAGCACCTAAAATTGCAGCCTTAATCACATCAAGACCAGTTTTTAAACCACCGTCAGTTTGTACACGTACTTTGCCCCGTAAGTCATTTACACGAAGTGCCTGATGCGCTTCACTTAAACCCAACTCCCATGGAGAACCCGCATGGTGAATTGATGAAAGTGGAGATGCAGCCGTACCGCCGTCATAACCTGAAATGGTAATAAAGTCTGCATATGCTTTAGCAACACCAGCAGCAATCGTACCTACACCTGGTTCAGATACCAACTTCACAGATACCATGGCTTTCGGGTTAACTTGTTTCAAGTCAAAAATCAGTTGTGACAAATCTTCAATTGAGTAAATGTCATGATGCGGCGGAGGTGAAATAAGTGTCACACCTGGTACTGAGTAACGTAAACGTGCAATTAAGCCATTCACTTTACCACCTGGTAACTGACCACCTTCACCTGGTTTTGCACCTTGAGCAACTTTAATTTGCAAGACTTCAGCAGAAGTTAAATATGCAGGTGTCACACCAAAACGACCAGATGCAATCTGTTTGATTTTCGAGTTACGAATTGTGCCGTAACGCGCAGGGTCTTCACCACCCTCACCAGAGTTTGAACGACCACCAATAGTATTCATCGCAATTGCAATGGCTTCATGAGCTTCTGGAGAAAGTGCACCCAAAGACATCCCTGCCGAGTCGAAACGAGGCAAGATCTCTTCAACCGATTCAACTTGTTCAACTGGGATCGGATTAGTTGTTTTTAACTTAAATAAGTCACGAATAGTCGCTACTGGACGGTTATTTACCAATTCAGCATATTCTTTAAAGTCTTCGTATTTACCAGAGCGAACCGCTTTATGTAGTGAGTTAATCACATCTGGGTTAAACGCATGGTACTCTTTACCAAATACGAATTTAAGCAAACCACCCTGATCAATTGGTTTACGACTTGACCAAGCTGTTGCTGCTAATTTTTTCTGGTCTTTTTCGAGATCAGCAAATGTTGCGCCTTGGATACGACTTGGAACGCCTAAGAAACACTGATCTACAACTTCAGAAGATAAGCCTACTGCTTCAAAAAGCTGACCACCACGGTAAGAAGCAACTGTAGAGATACCCATTTTTGAAAGAACTTTTAATAAGCCTTTCTCAATACCTTTACGGAAGTTTGCTTGCGCATGGATTGGGTCACCTAAAAGCTCGCCTTTAGCAATCAAGTCATTGATTACATCGTATGCAAGGTATGGATAAACAGCAGTCGCACCAAAACCAAGTAATACCGCAAATTGGTGCGGATCACGTGCAAAACCAGTTTCAACCATAATGTTTGCATCAGTACGCAAACCAGTTTTAATGAGGTAATGGTGTACCGCACCCGTTGCAAGTGCAGCGTTTGCAGGTAAGTAACCTTCACGAATGTTTTTATCAGTTAAAACAATTAGAGTATTACCATCACGAACAGCTTGTGCAGATTCTTCACAAATACGTGTAATTGCAGCTTGTAAGCCTTCTGTTTCAGCATAGTTCAAATCAATATCAACTGCTTCATAACCCGGACGCTCAATGCTACGGATTTGCTGCATTTTTGAATTTGACAGTACAGGGCTAGAGATGATGATACGATCAGCATGTTCAGGGCCTTGTTCGAATACGTTCTGCTCACGACCCAAACAGGTTTCAAGTGACATAACAATTGACTCACGTAATGGGTCAATTGGCGGGTTTGTCACCTGTGCAAACTGTTGACGGAAGTAATCGGTCACATGACGTACTTGACGAGACAATACAGCCATTGGTGTATCGTCACCCATAGAACCCACAGCTTCCTGGCCGCTCTCAGCGATTGGACGTAACAACTGATCGCGCTCTTCAAATGTCACCATAAACATTTTTTGAGCCGCTTTTAATGCATCGCCAGTTAAACCTTTATCAACAAGTTGTTCTTCAAGTTCCGGGTTTGCATTTAAGCGAATCGCATGGTCACGCAACCACTCACGGTACGGACGCATGTTTTTCAAGTGATTGCTAACATCTTTAGTATCAAGCACTTTACCTGTAAGGGTATCAACAACCAAGATTTGACCAGGACCTACACGACCTTTTGATACTACATCTTCTGGCTCATAGCCCCAAACACCAATTTCAGATGCCAAGGTAATGTAATCATTTTTGGTAATAACCCAACGCGCTGGACGTAAACCATTACGGTCAAGCATACAAATCGCATGACGACCATCTTGAATAACGAGGCCTGCCGGACCATCCCAAGCTTCCATATGTTTTGAGTTGAACTCATAGAATGCACGCAAGTCTGCATCTAAAGTTTCAACGTTCTGCCAAGCTGGTGGCACGAGCATACGTAAAGCACGGAATAAATCCATACCGCCGCCCACCAGAATCTCAAGCATATTATCTAAACTTGAAGAGTCCGAACCTGTACGGTTTACAATCGGGTTAAGCTCAGTCAAACCTGGTAATAATGGGTTTTCAAATTTAGGAGTACGCGCTAATGCCCAGTTACGGTTTGCTGTAATTGTGTTGATTTCACCATTATGCGCAAGATAACGGAATGGCTGAGCTAATGGCCAACGCGGTAATGTATTTGTAGAGAAACGTTGGTGGAATACGACGATATGTGATTTTAAACGCTCATCTGCCAAGTCTGTATAAAACTCGGCAATCGCCGCAGGCATCATTAAGCCTTTATAGCTAATAACTGTCGAGCAAAGCGTAGTCACGTAAAATAACGGATCATTTTGGAGTTGTTGTTCCGCACGGCGACGCGCCAAGAATAACTTACGGTTAAATTCAACCTCAGTTACGCCCATTGGACAGTTCACGATGACTTGCTCAAAAGCAGGTAAAGATTGAAGCGCGATTTCACCCAATGCATCGTTGTTTGTTGGAACGATACGCCAAGCAAGTACACGTAAACCTTCTGACTCAATTTCTTTCGTTAAAATATTTTTAGAGTGCTGTGCTAATGCTGGATCAATATTTAAAAATACCGTACCTACAGCAAAAATTTCACTCAGTGTAATATCACTCAGTTTTTTTGCTTCATCACGGAAAAATTGCTTTGGCATCGCCAATAATAAGCCGCAACCATCTCCCGTCTTGCCATCTGCGGCAATACCACCACGGTGCGTCATGCAACTTAAACTGTGAATCGCGGTTTCTACTAGATGATGACTTGATTCACCCTTCATATGGGCAATCAGTCCAAAACCACAGTTATCCTTAAACTCATCAGGTTGATATAAACCTTGAGCGGGAGCTACAGTATTAGGCGATGGCATGTGCATAGCGTACCCTTCTTTCAATAAGGCTCTTTCGAGCGTCAAACAAACAACTTCTTTTTGCGATAGTGCCTACGGATGATAGTTAGCTCAATGTTTCGCAAACAAAAAATTTTGGGCTGATAAGCCAATATACGCTGTTCCATTTTTACGTACACTGGTTTTTGCTAGAAAAATGTTTTGACTTATTTCGCACTCTTTTAAAGCAGTTCGACCCCACGACTCTGCATAGAATTCACTTCTTAGAGGACTAAAATAGTTTGCAGCACATTAATAAGCACAACAATAAAGCAAAAAGTGTGCCATATTGGAAAATTAATACTAAACCCTTATATTTATTATAAATATAGTTATTTTATTCACGTTATCATGTAAGAAAATGACTAAATATGCACCACATCTGGTCAAAAAATATTATTATTCAACTAATTTGCACCATTTTTGCGCATATGATGAGGTGGATTAATTCCCTTTTGTGCCCTCATTTGTGGCATTTTTCTGTTGTCCATCATTTATTCGTGTTTGCGCAGTTCTATTAGGTTGATCAATATTGGAATTTGATTGCTGTACATCAACCACATTTCCTTCTACATCACGACGAACTATCGTCGTTTTTGTAGCTGAGTTTGTACTAGCTGCTTTCGGCTGAGCATTTGTAGCACTACTGGTAGCACCTGCCATCAATAAAGATTCATCAATTGTAGGCAAAGCTGCTGGACGCAATCGAACTTCATAAAGCTGATTATTACCACCTTTCATCTCATCTGCCCCCAAATCATTTACCAGTGAGGCATAACTTGAGAACTGTTGTGGCTGAGGTTTAACTGACTCAGGTAATTGCAGATTAATTTGTGTTAATTGCTGAATTGCATCTTCTGAACGTTTGAATGTGCCATAAACCAACACATACTGCTCTGCTTGTTGTTCCCCACTTAAGCGGAAATAAATAAATTTATTACGGTCGGTACGGTTTTTTAAAAAGTTTTTAATAATGTCTTCATCAGAGGCACGGAATAGCTCAAGCGTCCATTGTTTTTTATTTTCATTAATAAACTTTGTACCACGAAACTCAGGTTCATGCTCACCTGAAGCTACAGTACGTGTAGTTAAATCGAGTGGACGGACTTCATCTGCTAAAGCACCTAGGTTGGGTGTTGTAGCAACTTTCTCTGGTTGAATTTGTACAGGCGCCTCAGAATCAGCCGACTTTTCAACTTCAACCAGTTTTTTGCTATCGGTAATTACCCAAAAAATAAAAGCAAGGAATAAGCAGGCAATACCACCAACCAACCAGATATATTGTTGAACATTCTGCCAAAGTGTACGTGATACAGTCATGCTTTACCTTATTTGTTATCCGTGTTGATTTGCCAAAATAGCCTGTTTCATCAATTCGACATCAAAGTCTTTGGTAATTACTGCTTGCCCAAGTTGCTTTAACAACACCAAACGTAATTGCCCATTGAGAACTTTTTTGTCATGAGCCATATATCCAAGGAAATCATCCAATGGAATTTGTGGACATGATATCGGCAAATTCGCACGTTGAATGATTTTTTTTGTACGAGCTACATCTTCATCTGAGATCCAGCCCAAACGTTGTGATAAATCTGCCGCCATGACCATACCCGTTGCAACAGCTTCACCATGTAACCAAGTACCATAACCAAGATATGACTCAATCGCATGACCGAAAGTATGGCCTAAATTAAGTAAAGCGCGCTCACCTTGTTCTTTTTCATCATTTGCAACAATACGCGCTTTATGAGTACATGAACGATAGACAGCTTCTGCAAGTAAATTAGCATCTCTTGCAACAAGGCCATCCATATTTTCTTCAAGCCAAACCAAGAAATCTACATCACCTAAAAGTGCATATTTAATCACTTCAGCTAAACCAGCTGAAAGCTCACGTTCTGGTAATGTATTCAATTGTGCCATATCAGCCAAAACAACCTGTGGTTGCTGAAAAGCACCTAACATATTCTTGCCAAGCGGATGGTTGATTCCTGTTTTCCCACCCACACTTGAATCTACTTGTGAAAGTAATGTGGTAGGAACCTGAACAAAATATACGCCACGTTGGAAACAAGCAGAGGCAAAACCTGCCATATCTCCAATCACACCGCCACCTAACGCTAAAACTGTACAATCACGGTTAAAACCAGCTTCAAGCAACGCATCAAAAATTAAATTTAAATGTTGAATATCTTTATATTTTTCACCATCGGGCAAAATACAGGTCGCAACCGTTTTACCTAGGCTCTTTAAGGCTTCCTGATAGTGGCTTAAATATAAAGGCGCAACCGTAACATTACTTACAATCATGACCTGTTGACCATGAATATATGGCTCTAATAATTGTTTCGGGTCAAGTTGACTACCAATAAAAATAGGATAACGGCGTTCGCCTAATTCAACATGTAAAGTTTGCATGAATTTATAAAACCACTAGTCAGTTCGTCTATTTTAACTTGTTCGATAGAATAAGTTGCAAAATCTTTTGTGCAAGATCACGTGCAGCACCTTGATTTGTTTCAATCGTATAGTGTGCAACTTCACGATACAAAGGATCTCTAATCTTTAATAAATCCCGTAGTTTTTGTTCAGGATTTTCAACTTGTAATAAAGGTCTGTTTTTATCGCGATAGGTTCTTTGTAGTTGTAATTCGACAGGAGTATAGAGATAAACAACAATTCCACGTTGCTTTAAAAATTCTCGATTAGGTGCTTGGGTAATGGCCCCGCCGCCTGTTGCTAGCACTAATGCTTTACGTGAAGTGAGTTCATTCAAGACCACAGTTTCACGGGTGCGAAATCCAACTTCTCCTTCTTTTTCAAAAATCCAGGGAATAGTTGCCCCTGTCTTGCGCTCAATTTCATGATCACTATCTAAAAATTCACGCCCTAATAGTTCTGCTAAATGACGTCCAACGGTTGTTTTTCCTGCCCCCATGGGCCCTACCAAATAAATATTTGGTAGGGTTTCAAACGCTTTGCTTGGCAAGGCGCCACCTATTTCAATTGCTTTCATTAAAAAATATATTAATGATTTCTCGCTAAAGTGTCATTAACAATTCGTGGTGTAACGAAAATCAGTAACTCTTGTTTATCATCAGACTTTACGTCTTTTCTAAATAAACGCCCAACTACAGGAATATCACCAAAGAAAGGAACTTTGGTTTGGGTATTAGTAGTTGTTTGCTCGAATACCCCCCCTAAAATGACGGTTTCTCCATTATCCACCAACACATTGGTATTGATATTATTCTTATTCAGAATTAACTCACCATTCGGTGCTTCACCGGCGACGGAATCCTTAGAAATATCTAATTTCATTTGAATCTTACCGTCAGGAGTAATACTCGGTGTGACATCAAGACTTAAGAGTGCATCTTTAAATGAGGTCGTTGCCGTAGCACCTGCACCAGAGGTAGTTGTCATTAAATAAGGAACTTGTTGACCTGTTGCAACTTTCGCAGTTTGCTTATCAGCAGTCATGACTTTAGGTGTTGAAATCACTTCACCATAACCATCAGCCTGTAAAGCAGATAACTCAAGGTCCAACATAAAGTCAGACATACTGATGAGACCAAAGGCAATACTTCCCGCTGGATTAGAAACTCCCAAGTCAACGTTTAAGTTATCAGGGCGCTCAATAGTATATTTATAGCCTCCCGTAGTCTCATCTTTTTTAGGCTCACGCAAATTCCACAGGGTTGTTTCACTACCACCAACCAATAAGTTTTTATTATTGGTAATACCTTGCGAAAGAATACCCCACTTCACCCCAAGTTCTTTGGTAAATGATGTAGAGGCTCTTACAATACGTGCCTCAACCATGACTTGCTTAACTTGCACATCAAGCAACTCAATCATTTTACGAACTTTATCAATATTTTGTGCTGTGTCATTTACAATCAAGGTGTTAGTGCGTGAATCAGCTACAGCACTACCACGGGAGCTCAATAAACTCTCTAAAGCAAGAGTATCTGAATTGGCAGTACGGTTTGCAGCTGCCCCTTTTGCATCACGAGTATCTTCAATTAACTTAAGTACATCAACAGCTTTCGCATAACTCATACGAATATAATCTGTTTGAATCGGAGCTAACTTAATTGTTTGCGCTAAGGCTTTTGCTTCATCATCTTCTGCTTTAATTAACTCAGCGACTGGTGCAATCCAGATCACGTTCCCGTTACGTCGTTTATCAAGGTTTTTCGTCTTTAAAATAATATCGAGTGCTTGGTCCCAAGGCACATCTTTCAAGCGTAGCGTGATATTACCTTGCACACTATCCGCAGCCACCATGTTGATACCTGTAAAATCAGCAAGTAATTGCAAAACACGGCGTACTTCAATGTCTTGGAAATCTAACGAAAGCTTATTACCAGAATAAGTCGGTGTCTTAGATGAAGAAGGGATACTTTTATCTTGTGGACGTTTTAAGCTAATCGTGAGCTTATTTTCAGCCTGATACGCCATATATTCATAGCTGCCAGATGACTGAATAGTAATTACACCAGCATCTTTTTCATTATAAGCATCAATACTTGAAACTGGCGTTGCAAAATCATTTACATTTAAACGGCGCGCTAAATGGGCCGGAATTTTTGTACCTAAAGTTCTTATAACAACTTTACTGCCTTGTTGTTGAACATCTACAGGTGTATTACTCCCCAAAAGGTCGACAACAACTAAGCCTTCTCCCTGATTACCACGTTGAAAACCAATATTTGAAACCCCTTGTGGTTGTGCAGCGGCTACAGGTATAGGCTTATTACTGGTTTGAGCCGAATTAATTTTTAAAATGAAAGTATTACCTTCCACTCGTGTTGTAAAAGCGCCAGCATCTTTTAGGTTTACGGTTAACCGTGAACGCTGGTCATCTGAAGTCACATCAACGGAACTTGCTTCATTGGTTGCAACTGCAATTTTAGACTGTTTTAAACTTTGCTGCGCCTTATCAAAATCTAGTATTAAACGTGAAGGATTTTCAAGTTGATAAGCTTGTGGCTGTGGTGGTAAGCCATTAAACATGACTCTAATTTCTGTGCCCTGACCTGCTATTTGCGTTGGTACAATATTGGTCATGCTGACCTGTGCAGATGCAGCCTGCATAATTGCAACAGCTACAACCCCCAAAGAAAACTGACGGAATACCTGATTCATTGTCTGACCATCCCCAATTAAATAATCTTTAAAAATACTTTTTCGTTGTTATTCCCTAAGTTTTAGGGTGCTGGCCCAATCAAGACCAATGTTCTCGGTCTCTCGACATAGCCTTCTCGACCATCTGGTACGATCTCAACCAAATCAATCTGGGTCGGGCTAATATGAGTAATACGGCCCTGATTCATACCCATATAATTACCCACTTGTACCCGTTCAATTTGATGATCTGGTGTTTGGATTAAAGCCAATATTTGACCACGATTATTACGCATGCTTCCTTTCATATTTAAAGCTTCAAGTGCATAACTTTCTAATGGCTGTGGCGTACGTGAGAAATTTGGATAAACCCGTTTTCCAGCCATAATCTTGAGTTCAGCAGCCAGCGAGCTTGGCATAAATGGGCTTTTCAATTGATGAGCAGCATAATTAAATTGTGGTACAGGGGTAAAAATCGGTGCTGGTTCAATAGGTAACGGTGGCTGGTTACGGATACTTGCCATTTGCTGGTTCACAGCATCGATTCTTGAATCACATCCCATAAGGGCAGCACAGGCCAAAACATAAAGAGTAATTTGCTTAATTTTCATCATCACTCTCCTATTTCGGCTGAGCAGAAGTGCTAGTAGATGCAGAGGCTGCTGGAGCCTGAGCCGATTGTGTCGGTGTATCTGTTGCTTCTACATATCGATAGGTTTTCGCTTTAATAGAATAATTCAGTACAGGAATATCCGACTTACTATCTTTGGCTGGTGATGCATCAACAGTAAAATCGTGCATAGTTACAATACGCGGTAAAGCAGCAATACTACTTACGAAAGCTCCAAATGCGTGATAGTCCCCTGTAGCCTCAATTGCGATAGGTTGTTCGATAAAAATTTCTTGCTTCACTTCATTTTCTAAGCGGATATTTTTAAATTTCAATCCAGAGTTCACACCAGTTAAGTTAATATCTTCAACTAAACTTGGAATCTCTGTTTCTTTCGGCAACTGTTCTAATTGCTGGTTGAAATTTGCCTGCATCTCTTGCAGCTGCACTTGATACTGTTGAAGGTTACGTAATTTCGAGTCTTTTTCTCGAAATTCATTTAATAAATTACTTTCCTGAGCTTGAGCATTGCCAATTGCTTGTAGCTTTGGCTGAATAGCAACAAAATATCCCAAAGCTAACACAGCAAAGAAAATAAAAATCCAGCAAGTAATTTTTACAGATATTGGCCAACTACCATAGTTGTTCATATCCAGCGTATTAAATTGCTGAAGGAATTTATCTAAATTGAATTTCTTTTTCTTTGAAGCTGATTGCTCTAATGATAATTCTTGAAGTTCATCTTGACTCATTTGGCTGCCCCCGTGTCTTTAGCTACGGCTGGCTTATCAGCATCCTTATTCGTTGTGGTCACGCCCATTTCCCCCAAATCGACAGTCACAACAAAACTGCCATAATGATCTTCTACTCTAGGAAGAAGAGAACTCGCAGTCTTATCTTTTTTATCTTCAGTCGCCAAGAAAGAGCTCATAAAAGCATTACGATACCAAGGAGATGCTTCAAGATTACGGAGTAATTCAGCTACCGTATTTGGACTTTCAGCCTTACCCTCTATTGTAAATTTATCTCCAGTTCGGCTAAATTTAGTGAGATACATTGCTGGTGGTGTGACTCGAACAAGTTCATCAACTAGTCGCACCACTACTGGACGTTGACCCTGCAAATCTTGAATCAACTTCATGCGCTCAATAATGGCATCACGCTGTTCTTGTAAACCGTTTAATGCTTTTAATTGCTGATCAAGGTTTTGATTTGTACTTGTAATCAGTTGGTTTGCCTGCGTTTGATCATCTAGTTTATGATCAAAATAGAACCATCCCCCAAATACGGTTGTAATCCCCAAAACAACCACCCCAAAGCATAAAGTTATAAATTGTTTTTTTCGTTGCTCCCTCAGCTCTTCACGCCAAGGTAGTAAGTTAATTGTTGCCATTAATCAAAACTCCTTAAAGCCAAGCCACACGCCACCATTAAAGATGAAGCATCATTTTCAATTTTTTGAACGTCGACTTGAGGAGAAAAGCCCATTTGTAAAAATGGATTGGCAATAGTGACTCGGTAACCTAATTTTTGCTGCAAGAGCTTGGCGAGGCCTGAAATATTGGCATTCCCCCCTGCAAGCAAAATATGGTCAATTTCATTGAATTGCGATGAAGAAAAGAAAAATTGCAAAGAGCGAGCTGCCTGCTGAACTACAGCATCTAGAAACGGATCTAGTACTTCAATTTCATAGTCATCTGGTAAAGTACGGTCTTTTTTCGCTCGGCTTGCTTCTTCTAAAGACAAACCATAACGACTTTGAATTTCAAGCGTAAGTTGTTTGCCACCAAAGACTTGCTCACGGGTATAAACAATCTTGCCGTTTTGCATGACAGATAATGTCGTCATGGTATGGCCAATATCTAAAATCCCTATCGTATTTGCACCCATCGGTAAGCTATCAGCAAACACACTAAAAGCACGTTCGACCGCATAACTCTCGACATCTGCCAATTTAGGATTCAAATCTGCCAACTCAAGGACTTCAACGCGTGTTTCAACGTTTTCAGTTCTTGTTGCGACCAAAAGAACATTTACACGATTTGGATTTGAAAGACGATCAGGCAAAACCTCAAAATCAAGGCTCACCTCATCCAACGGGAACGGTATGTACTGCTCCGCATCCACACGAATCTGAACTTCACGTTCGTCATCGCTCATATCTGCATCCATTTCGATGGTTTTATGAATAACCGTCGATGTCGGAACAGCAATTGCAGCATTTTTGGTCTGGGGATTTGCTAAATTCATCGCCCGTTCCAAAGCCTCTGCCACTGCTTCTGGATTTAAGATATTTTTTTCAACTACACTGTTTTCAGGTAAAGGCATCAAAGCATAGCTTTCTACCCAATATTTACCGTTCTTGACAGAGAGCTCTAACAACTTAACAGAAGTCGAACTAATATCGACGCCCATTAACCCCTTATTAGGTTTACGATATAACCTGAGCACACTATTGTCCTATTATTTTTTTATCCCCAAAAAAAATTACAAACCAATAATCTCGGTCTTTATTTTTACACGGATACAATATCTCATCTAACAATCCGCATGTCTAAAGGCTATACTGACCACAATTAGTTTGTATTCGATCTTATTAAAGCTTACTTATCATGAAAAAGCTATCCAGTTTGGGCTTCGTGCGTCCAATTTTTTTGATCATTATTATTATCTTAGTCTCACTTCCGATGGGATTTTATGGCATGTATCTCTATATTGCCCCAACCCTCCCGGAAATGAGTTCACTAAAAAAAGCACCGCTTTTAAAGCCATTGCAAGTCTATACAGCCGACAACCAACTTATTGCTGAGTACGGTGGCAAACTTTCTATTCCGGTTGAATACAAACAAATTCCTCCTAATTTTATTCATGCCTTCCTAGCAGCAGAAGATTCTTCTTTCTTTGAACACAGTGGCATTAGCTTTAAAGGTTTAGGTCGTGCTTTGAGTGAAAGTGTGACTGGTTCTGATGTGCAAACAGGTGGTTCGACCATCACCATGCAGGTTGCAAAGAACTATTATTTAAGTCCGGAAAGAACATTAAAACGCAAACTAACAGAAATCTTTTTGGCTCGAAAAATTGAGCAAAACTTATCTAAAGAAGACATCTTAAGTCTTTATGTCAATAAGATTTTCTTGGGTAAAAATGCTTACGGTATCGCAGCTGCTGCAAAAATTTACTATAACAAGAGTATTAATGAGCTTAGCATTGCTCAAATGGCTATGATTTCTGGCTTACCGAAAGCACCGTCTAAATACAACCCAGTTGTTAACCCAGAGCGCGCACTTGAACGCCGTAACTGGATTTTAGGACGTATGTTGCAGCTCGGTTATATTTCTCAAGCAGAATATCAAAAGGCTGTTGCAGAACCGATTAACTTGAACATGCCTAACCGCGACCTAAATAATATTCACCCATATGCAGGTGAAATGGTCCGTTCAGAGCTTGTAAAACACTTTGGTGAACAAGCAATTGACTCAGGCTATAAGGTTTATACAACTATTAATGCCCAACGTCAGGCTATTGCAGAGAAATCTGTACAAGATGGCTTAGAAGCTTATGACCGTCGTCATGGCTGGCGTGGAGCTGAAGCACATGACAAACCATTAAGCCAATTTAGAGCTTATGCCAACACCTACCCTGCGGAAGTCACCAAGATAAATAGCAACTCTTTTGAAGCATTAATGCAAGATGGCTCAACAGTTACTGTGCAATGGTCTGGCATGTCATGGGCACGCCCCTATCGCAATGCGAATAGTGTAGGTGGAGCACCTTCACGTGCATCTCAAATTGTTAAAGTGAAAGATATTGTTCGTTTACGACCAAATGATACCAAAACTGCATGGTCGTTAGTTCAAGTACCAAAAGTTCAAGGCCAGCTTATTGCAATTAACCCAAATGACGGCTCAATTGAAGCCATTGTTGGTGGTTATAATTTCTATCAATCAAAATTTAACCGTGCTTTACAAGGCTGGCGTCAGCCTGGTTCTACGATCAAGCCATTCCTCTATGCTTTAGCGTTAGAGCGTGGTATGACTCCTTACAGCATGGTCAACGATAGTCCAATTACCATTGGTAAATGGACACCGAAGAACTCTGATGGCCGTTATCTAGGTATGATCCCTTTACGCCGTGCTTTGTATTTGTCGCGTAATACGGTATCAGTAAGACTTTTACAAACAGTAGGGATTGAACGTACTCGCCAGTTATTCATGGATTTTGGTTTACAAGAAGATCAAATTCCGCGTAACTACACGATTGCTCTAGGTACACCTCAAGTGTTACCAATTCAAATGGCAACAGGTTATGCAGCATTTGCAAACGGTGGTTACCGTGTTCAACCACATTTCATCCAACGTATTGAGGATGCATACGGCAAAGTTATTTACGAAGCTAAACCAGAATATGCATGTATTCCATGTATTAATGCCCCTGAAACCAAAGGTGATGCGCAGACAACTACACCAGATGATCAAGTTATTGAAGTTACCAATAAAGAATTAGAGCAGAAAGAAAAGGCAGCTAAACAGCTTAACCTTAAACAAACTGATAAAAATAACAGCCAATATCGTCAAGCTCAGCGTATTTTAAAATCAAGCTCAGCTTATGATATGGCAAATATCTTACGTGATGTAATTGAGCATGGTACAGGTCGTGCTGCACTTAAAATTGGTCGTAGTGACTTAGGTGGTAAAACAGGTACAACGAACGATGCAAAAGATGCATGGTTTGCGGGCTTTAATGGCAAGTTAGTTGCGATTACATGGGTCGGCTTTGACCAACCAACGACACTTGGTCGTCGCGAGTATGGCGGTATTGCGGCATTGCCAATCTGGATTAACTTTATGGACCAATCCCTAAAAGGTACTCCAGCAGCTTGGGTGAGTTTAGATAAAGATGCTCAGGCGCCGATTTCTCGTGACAAACAAGCCGTCGTTACTGAAGTAACAGATAAGAAAACATATCGTGCTGCACCGCCATTAGCACGTCCACTCTATCGTCCTGCACCGCCACAACCGAAAGCTAACACCAATAATGACTTTGATGACTTACCTGGTGAGGAAATTGTAATTCCATCTAAAGCAGCGCCTCCAGCAATGAAGCCTTCACAAGGATCAGCGCCGAAGCGTGACAAAGATGAATTAGAAAACTTGATTAATCAAATTGAGTAAAAATAAAAAAGCCATCGTTAGATGGCTTTTTTATTACGCTTTTGGAAAAGATAGATTTGAAATGATGCTGTTACTTGCAGGTGTGATTGTTGTTCTAATTGCATACGGCGCTCTGGAGAGGCCTTATATGCATATGGAGTCATAGCAATCAGATTCTTTAACACTTCTTGGTCAAGTAATAAAGGAGCATCTATAACTTGCTGTTCTTTCAACTCAAATAAATCTTGCAGTTGTTCAACAAATTTTTGCGGTGTGTGCGGATTGACCTGCTCAAACAGTGCTTCACGCATCGCATATAAATGTTCAGTTGCAGGTGTGACAACAATTAGATATCCATCATCTTTTAGCACACGTAAAATTTCTGCTTGCGGAATCGGACTAAAAAGGCTGGTACACACATCCATACTTTGATCGATTACAGGTAAAGTTGCTCCTGTACCCACAACCCAAGTCACTTTGTCATTTAACTTTGCTGCACGTTGTACTGCATTTTTTGCAATATCTACGCCTATACACTGCTCAACAACATGCTGCATTGCACTGGTGTAATAGCCCTCGCCACAACCAATATCAAGTACAGCTTTGGCTTTAAGCTGTTTCAGTAAATCAACTACAGCTTGCTGTAAAGGTTGATAATAGCCACCTTGTAAAAAGGCACGGCGCGCATCTACAGACTCGGGAGTATCCCCCGGATTTTTACTGTGTTTATGCTGTACAACGTGTAAGTTCACATAACCTTGTTTTGCAATGTCATAGCTATGGCCCTGATCACATCGCCAAGTTTTACTTACTAATTCGAGTCTCTGTCGACACACGGGACACATTAAATTTTGCATAGTCACTTTTAATTATTCTCTTGTTCTTCTTGTTGTAAATAAGCCTTTGCTTGCGTACCAACAAAAGTACGGCCCGCATTTGTTCCATTAATCCATTCATCTACTTCAAACAAATCAAATAAACCAATTTTAATTAAAGTCGGAATCGCAATTTTTAATTCCTCTTCAATTTGGCCTCTTTGCCCTGCATTATACAAATCAATGTTATGCAGCATCGTCGCTACTGTTCCAGTTTGTACCTGACTGCCATCTTTAAGTACAACTTGAGGTAACACTTCCCCATCACTAACCACTTTCTGGTTAATTACAGATAATTGGTCTAGCCCAACAACGTTTGTCATTTACCTCTCCAATAAAAAAAGCCAGTAGAAACTGGCTTTATATTGACACCAAAATAATTTCTAGCGCAATTTTAAGGTCATTAGGCCTAAAACCACTAGCATAATCGTAATAATCCAGAACCGGATAACCACTTGGGTTTCTTTCCAGCCTTGTTTTTCATAGTGATGATGCAAAGGTGCCATCAAAAATACGCGCTTATTCCGCATTCGCAACGACCCGATTTGCAAGAAGACCGATACAGCCTCCATCACAAAAACACCACCCATAATCGCAAATACGATTTCTTGGCGTACCATAACGGCAATTGTTCCAAGCATTGCACCCAGAGCTAAAGCACCCACATCACCCATAAAGACTTGAGCCGGATGGGCGTTATACCAAAGAAATGCCAAACCTGCACCAATCATGGCAGAACAGATTACAACCAGTTCTGAAGTATATTTAACATATGGAATATGCAAATAATTAGCAAAACGGATATCGCCAGATAAGTAAGCAAATACACCTAAACCAGAAGCAACCATAACGACTGGCATAATGGCTAAGCCATCTAACCCGTCAGTTAAGTTAACCGCATTAGATGCACCGTTAATCACTAAATAAGTGAATACAATAAATGCTAGACCTAATGGAACAATAGAAAGTGGAATTGAAAGATTCTTAAAGAAAGGAATCAATAAATCCAGCATATTTGCAGTGTGTTCTGCATTAGATTGTTCAGTTGCAATTAAATATAAGGCGATACCAGCACCGAGTGACGCAATAGAAGTCCAGAAGAACTTCTTACGAGCAGGTAAACCAGCATTGTCTTTATAGCGAATTTTAATCCAGTCATCTGCCCAGCCAACTGCGCCGAATACAACCATTACACCAAGCACAATCCAAACATAAGGGTTAGATAAATCAGCCCATAACAAAGTACTAATACCGATTGAGAGTAGGATTAAAATCCCGCCCATCGTCGGTGTACCCATTTTTTTAGCATGATTTTCAGGAGCAAATGAACTTACTGCCTGACCGTATTTTAACGCCTGTAATTTACGAATCATGATCGGCCCGAGAACCAAACCAATGGTCAGTGAGGTTAATACACTGAGTAAAGAACGTAATGTTAAATAACGAACGACCTGAAACGAACTGTGATAGCCCGCAAGGTGTTCAAACAACCATAACAGCATTTAAAGTTTCTCCATCAAATCAGCCATCAACGTTTCCATATGAGTAAAGCGAGAACCTTTAAACAGGAAACTCATGGACTGTGGTTGATGTGTTTGGATTAGATTGATTAAAAATGGAAGCGCCTCAGCTTGAGTCTGAAATGCTTTCAATTTATTAGAATGAAGGCCTGCACCTTCGAGAGCTGCTGAGGCAAACTGCCCCACTGCAATAATATGGTCTAGAGGAAGCTCGGCGAGGTCGCGACCTAAATCGTGATGTTCTTGCCAACTGCTATCGCCTAACTCACCAATATCCCCCATCACCATGACTTTAATGCCATTTTGTTGAAGTAATACTTGTGCCGCAGCACGCATGGACGTTGGATTAGCGTTATAAGTGTCATCAATAAACAAGTAAGGTGCTTTTTGAATAAAGTTCAAACGGCCTTTCGCACCTTGCGCTTGCTCTAAACCTTTTACAATATCTTCTAGGCTAATACCTAATGCTAAAGCAAACGCTACGGCTGCCGTTGCATTTTGTACATTATGCTCACCAGCAAATGGCAATCTTACAAGGCTAGAACCTTGAGGCGTATGTAGCTGAAAATTGGCAGACTGCGGCAATAATTCAATATCTGTAGCAAAGACGTCACCACCTGTACCAAAGGTAGAGATTTGATGACCTTTCGCAGCTTCACGAATCTCGGTAGTGAAGTCGTCTTGTTGCGGAACAATGGCAACGCCCTGAGGCAAAATATGACGATAAATTTCCGATTTTGCACGACAAATGCCATCACGCCCGCCGAACTCGCCCAAATGAGCAGTTCCAATATTTAAAATGCCAGCAACATGTGGCTGAACAAGTTTTGATGTGTAATCAATTTCACCTTGATGACTTGCGCCAAGTTCCATCACTGCATACTGATGTTCCTTACGAAGCTCGAGCAGCATCATCGGCACACCAAGGTCATTATTTAAATTCCCTCGGGTAATGAGTGTAGGCGCTAAACGAGAGAGTATGCTTCCTAGCATTTCTTTGGTGGTGGTTTTGCCACTACTGCCTGTTAAAGCAATCACTTTCAATTGAGCATTTTGTTCGCGGCGATAAGCACCGAATTGCCCCAAAGCCAAACGAGTATCAGCAACCACAAGCTGAGCAATATCAACATCTAATGGACGTTCAACAATAGCGATTTGACAACCATTTGCTGCAACTTGTGCAACGAAATCATGTGCATCGAAACGTTCACCTTTTAGTGCTAAAAAGGCGTCCCCACTTTCTGCATGACGCGAGTCAGTCAAAATACGTTTAATTTCAGTTTGAGGGATCTGGTCTTTATGCCAGTAACCCTGCGTTGCCTGTTGTAATTGTTGAGCTGTCCACGGTTCCAAAGGCACGGTACTGGTGGTTGAAGTATGCATAATTTTTCCTATTGTGCAGGGTAAGCAGCATCTACCGTATGATGTTGTGCATCAATCGCAGAACGCACTTCAACCACATCATCAAACCAGTGACGCACACCATTAATTTCTTGATAATTTTCATGTCCTTTACCGGCAATCACCACAATGTCACCAGCTTGAGCTTGCTGTGCAACAAATTTAATGGCTTCACGTCGGTCATGAATTTCATGCATACGGTGCCCTGAAAAATCGATTCCTTGCTTCATGTCAGCAAAAATCTGTTCAGGGTCTTCTGTTCTTGGGTTATCTGAAGTCAAAATAACCGGATTTGCGCCATCTAAAGCGGCTTGAGTCATAAGTGGACGCTTACCACGATCACGATCACCACCACATCCAAATACTGCCCAAAGCTCATTAGAAACATGACGCTTTAATGTTTTAAGCACTTGAATCAATGCATCTGGCGTATGAGCATAATCGACTACAAATAGTCGCTCATCATCACGAATGACTTGCATTCTGCCTGGGGCACCAACTAGTTTAGGAACAAAATTAACTAATACTTGTAAATCGAAACCGGCTTGCTCAGCAGCAATAAGTGCTGCAATTAGGTTTTCAACATTGAAATGACCTAATAACGGACTTTCTACCGCAAATGAACCTTGCTGACTTACCAAATTAAAGGTTGCACCTGCCAAGCTATAACTTAAATCGGTAATGTAATAATCGGCTGTATTTTGAGTAAGCGAATAAGTCAAAATTTTAGGTTGTGCAGGATTATTCTGTACAGACTTAATCATTAAATCTGCATGAGCATCATCTAGATTAATCACAGCAACTTTTAACGAATTAAACTGGAACAAACGAGCCTTTGCTTCTGCATAAGCTTCTAGGGTGCCATGATAGTCGAGGTGGTCACGACTTAAATTACTATAGACAGCAATTTCAATATCACAACCATTTAGTCGGCCTTGCTCAAGACCATGTGAACTCGCTTCTAAAGAAGCAAAAGTTGCCCCCTGCTTAGCATAAGCATGTAATTCATTTTGTAATTGTAGAGCATCAAGAGTGGTATGCGTAGAAGGTGTCAAGTCCGGTAAAATACCATTACCAGTCGTCCCCATCACTGCACAGCGCTGCTGTTGTGAACTAATTAACTCAGCAATTAAGCGAGAAATAGTCGTTTTACCATTCGTTCCTGTTACAGCAATAATCCGTAATGGTTTAACTGTATCAGTCTGTTGTAAATAACGTTTTTGCCACTCACCCATGCGCTGGCGCACATCAGGACATACCCACTCATTTGCCACACCTAATTCGGTTTCACTAATAACAGCGAGCGCTCCATTTGCTAAAGCTGCTTCAGCAAATGTACGTGTTTTTTCAGGTTGGCTATAACTGGTCAAAGCAATAAAAATTTGGCCTGTTTCGATTTTACGACTATCTAAACCAAAGCCATGAAATGGCTGGTGAGGCCATTGAGCATCAATCTCGATTGGATTAATTTCTTGAAAAGAAACAGTCATAGCTTACCTGCGAGTAGGATTCTGTGGAGTATTAAGTGGCTTATCAAGCGGCACGTTCATTAAACGTAGCGACTCTTGCATAATACGAGCAAAAACTGGGGCAGCAACCAAACCACCGTAATAACGACCTTGTGGATTTTCCACAACCACAATAACAGCTAGACGCGGATCACTGATTGGTGCAACGCCGGCAAATAAAGCACGATATTCACTATTTGAGTAACCCTTACCATCAGCACGCAATTTATGAGCGGTACCTGTTTTACCACCTACTCGATAGCCTGGAATATTGGCTTGCGTCGCTGTACCACCCGGCATAGTCACTTGCTCAAGCATTAACAAGACTTGATCAGCAATTTTCGGATTAAGAACCTGCTCACCCTTAGGTGCCTGATCTAATTTATGCAAGCTTAATGGCATTTTTACGCCATGATTTGCAAGCATGGCATAGCCTTGAGCCAATTGAAGGATAGTTGCGTTTAGACCATAACCATAAGCCATAGTACCAATTTGAGAAGAGTTTAATTTACTTACAGGAAGTACTAAACCAGAACTTTCCCCTGGGAACTTCACAGCAGAACGCTTACCAAAACCAACACGATTAAAGAAGGTCGGCAATGTCTCTTTTGGAAGTGATAATGCAATTTTTGCAGAACCCACGTTTGAAGACTTAATAATGACGCCTGTTACGGTCAAAGTCCCGTAGTTATGGGTATCACGAATGGTATGCCAACCTAAACGCATTGAACCAGGTGAGGTATTTACAATGGTATTTGGTGTGTATTGACCCGTTTCTAAAGCAGCAGAAATTGTGAATGGCTTCATGGTTGAACCTGGCTCGAACATATCGATCGCACCACGGTTACGCATAGCATCTTTATTAGACAAGCCATTCTTATCATTCGGGTTATAAGATGGCCAACTGGTCATAGCCAAAATTTCACCCGTTTTAACATCAACCGCAATAGCCGTTGCTGAACGTGCATTATTCGCGACACCAGCAGCCGTCAATTCACGGTACATAATGTACTGTAAGCGAGAGTCGATACTTAAAGTGATATTCTCACCCGGCTCACCCTCACGGATTACTTCAGAAACTTTTAAACGGTTACCGCGCTTATCACGAATAATTTTTTGTTCGCCATCTACACCGGAAAGTTGTTTATTCAACTGCATTTCCAAGCCTTCAACCCCCTGACCCTCACTGTTGGTCAAGCCAATAATTTGAGCATTTGGCTGTGGTTGCGGATAATAACGTTTATAAGTTTTTTCTGCGTAAACCCCTTGGAAGTTACCTTTCATAATGAGGTCGGCTTGTTGCGGTGGTACTTCTTTCTTCAAAACCAAATAGCGAGAACGCGGACGTGCATTCATCTGTTTTTTAAGATCAGCACGGTCAACACCGACCACATCGGCAAGCTCATCTAGGTTTAAATTTTTATCTGGTAACTGGCGTTTTAATTTACGATTCTTCGGATCTTGTTTTAGTTCAGCTGTAATTTGATCGTATAAATGTTTGGTTTCAAAATAATCACGTGGGTCCATCACAATTTTCATGATTGGACTACTAATCGCTAAAGGTACACCGTGACGATCACTAATCACACCACGCATGGCTTCTACACGTTCAGTACGCAAAATATTGGCATTGGCCTTATTTTGTAAAAAGTCCTTATTAATAATTTGAACGTAAAATGCACGTGCAATTAATACCACAAAACACAGTAGCACCACTGCCCAGAGCAGATAAAACCGCCACATATCAAAGGCAAGACTTGGTTTTTCCGAAATAGACTGCTGTTTTTTTCGTGTTTGCTTTGTTCGCTTATCTACCATACAGCAAGGCCTTACTTATTTTGCTCTGAGGTCATCGGTAAAGAAATTACCACCGTTTCTGCAGCCGGTGGCGAAAACATTCGTAATTGTGTCACGGCACGCGTACCAATTTGAGCAGTCGCACCAAATGTTTGTTGCTCAATCAATAAACGTCCCCATTCAGCATTGAGGTCGTCACGTTCACGCATATAAGAGCTTAACTCTCTATAATCATGACGGTATTCAAATACCTGTAATACCACCATCATGGCACTGATGAAAACCAATGCCACCATGACTGTATATATCACAACTTTTTTGACCACTTTATTTTCTGTGGTTTCGATTTCATCACTGCTTTTCATTACGCGCCTTTTTGTTCCAAGCGTTCAGCAACCCGAAGCCATGCACTACGTGAACGTGGGTTCGCTTTTACTTCTTCTTCACTCGCACGAACCCGTGAAATTTTCTTTAATCTTCTCGTATCAACCTGCTGTTGAGGCATGCCCCAACCAGAGTCCTCTGCAAGCGTTGATTCTTTTTGAATAAACTGTTTGATCAACCGGTCTTCAAGCGAATGGAAGCTGATCACAGACAAACGTCCTTTTGGTTTAAGCAAGTCTACAGCTTGCGGCAAAAACACTTCAATATCATCTAGTTCTTTGTTAATAGCAATACGAATTGCCTGAAAAGTACGTGTCGCCGGATGCTTATGTTTTTCCCATTTTGGATGGGCTGTTTTTACAAGTTCAGCCAATTGTGCTGTCGTATCTAATTTTCCAGCTTGTTTAATTGCTTTAGCAATACGTCGACTATATCGTTCTTCACCATATTGATAAATGATATTCGCCAATTGCTCCTCTTCAATTTCAAGCAACCATTCAGCAGCCGTCAATCCTTTAGAGTTATCCATACGCATGTCCAAAGGACCATCTTGCATAAAACTAAAGCCGCGTTCAGCTTGATCTAATTGAGGAGAAGACACACCTAAGTCTGCCATAATTCCATCGACACTTTGCACCCCAATTTCCTGCATTTTTTCTTTAATTTCAGCAAAACTTGCATGAATAATGGTAAATCTTGGGTCTTCTTGTGCTAAAGCAGCCGCAACTTCCAGAGCTTGAGGGTCTTTATCAAAGGCATATACTCGAGCATTTTCATCGAGTTTAGACAATAATAAGCGCGTATGCCCGCCTCGTCCAAAGGTTGCATCGATATACACCCCAGTTGTGCGATCTGCCAATAAGCTTTCAACGGTCTCAAAAAGTAAGACAGAAATATGCGACATAGGAGTTAAATCATAGCGTAAAAATGTAACTGCACATTATCACCTTGTTTATGATGAACACCAAACGGCTTTTTGTAGGAAAATATTAATTTTTCATAGAGAAAACCGTTTTCTTTGCATTTTTTAAGCAAAATAAAAAAGCAAGCTCACCTTTTCAGGTTCACTTGCTTCAATATTAAAAGTTTAAGTAATTTTTAAACGGCTACTCTAGCTATATTTATCTCTACTATTTCCCTTCATAAATCTGATCGAAGATGGCTCCATTGGCAAAGTGAGTTTGCTGAGCTTTGGCCCACCCACCAAAAACATCGTTAATCGTAAATAATTTAATTTTTGGAAATTGTGCTGCATATTTTGCAGCGACCTGAGGATTACGTGGACGGAAATAATGTTTAGCGGCCAACTCTTGTCCTAAAGGTGAATATAAGAAGTTGAGATAGCCTTTAGCTAAAGTACGGTTACCATCCTTGTCGACTGTTTTATCTACAATCGCAACAGAAGGCTCTGCCAAAATTGAAATGGATGGATAAACAATTTCATATTTATCTTTATCAAGCCCTTTGGTTGCCAATAATGCTTCATTCTCCCAAGAGAGTAGAACGTCTCCAATTCCACGCTCAGCAAATGTAGTCAGCGAACCACGTGCCCCAGAATCTAGCACTTTGACATTGTGATAAAGTTTTTTAACCAGCTCTTTTGCTTTGGCATCATTTCCACCCGGCTGTTTTAAAGCATATCCCCATGCAGAAAGATAAATCCAACGCGGCGCTCCACCCGTTTTTGGATTAGGCGTAATAATTTCAACACCAGGTTTAGTTAAATCATTCCAATCACGAATATTTTTTGGATTACCTTTCCTCACCAAAAATACAACCGTAGAGGTATAAGGTGCCGAGTTATTAGGAAACTCTTTTTGCCAGTTCGGCTGGATATATCCTGCTTTAACAATTTCATCGATATCATTCGCTAAAGCCAAGGTCACCACATCTGCTTGAAGGCCTGTCGCTACAGCTCGAGCCTGTTTCCCAGAACCACCATGGGATTGTTTAAAATCAACGTCCTGACCTGTACGTTGCTTCCAGAATTTTCCAAAAGCCTGATTATATTCTTGGTAAAATTCGCGAGTTGGATCATAAGAAACATTTAAAAATGTAGTCGCAGCCTGTACTGCACTTACGGCTAACCCCATATATGTAGCGACCGCAATTATTGCTATTTTTTTCATTTATAAAAACCAATTTCATTTTTAAACTATACTATATTTTTATGTTTTTATTTTTCCATCAAATGCTTATAACAATTCAAGGTTTGCTAATCACTTTAAACGATATACTTTTTGCTTAGTTTTTATTCATATTTTAGAAAAGTTTTGTAATTATTCTTATAGTTTATTTATAGTCTTCACTTTATCTACACATTAATTTGTTAAATAATGAGACGTAATGGATACAGATAGGCTACATTTAAAAGATACCAACGTAAAATAAAGGTATTTTTTGTAAAAAGTGTGACATAGTTCTACTTTTTTATTAAAATTTATGTTTGAATCGTAGCGTTACCGTAATTTTACATTTAGTTAAACTCAAAAAATAGACGAAATGTACGTACTGAGGGGATGAGTAAAAAATGAAAACTAAGTATGGAAAAGCTTTGAGTTTGGGTTTGGTGCTCAGTTTTGCATCACAATTATCTGTTGCCGCAGCACTCAAAGATACACCGAGCAAAGGCGTTTCGGACCGTCAGTCTTCGCTTATTGAAAAAGCGCTAGACCAACAAAAACGCAATACTATAGCCTTACCATCTACAGATGATGAGCTAAAAGTACTTAACACTATTCGTGTGACACCTACTCAAAATTTTCTTGCTGCACAGCATGAACGTTTTTCACGTTTTGTTCAGGCAATCTTCCAGCCACATACTTCTTAATATTTGAAACGGCCCCTCATCGTTTCAAATTAAGCCCAGTCTGCCGTTAAATAAAAACGTCAGAATACTGGGCTTTTTCGTTATAATAGTTTCAATTTTTATTTTGACCCATTATCTATGAAAGTTCGTACTCGTATTGCACCTTCTCCTACTGGTTTCCCTCATGTTGGTACTGCCTACATTGCCTTATTCAACATGTGTTTTGCGAAACAACATGGCGGGGAATTTATTTTAAGAATTGAAGATACAGACCAACTTCGCTCTACACCAGAATCTGAAAAAATGATTTTAGATTCTTTACGTTGGTTGGGTTTAAACTGGTCTGAAGGTCCAGATGTGGGTGGTCCTCACGCGCCTTATCGCCAATCAGAGCGCATGGGAATTTATAAGCAATACGCGTTAGAACTTGTTGAAAAAGGTCATGCTTTTTACTGTTTCGCGACAGCAGAAGAACTAGATCAAATGCGTGCTGAACAGCAAGCACGTGGTGAAACACCAAAATATGATGGCCGTGGCTTAAAGCTTTCTCAAGAAGAAGTCACTCGCCGTCTTGAAGCGGGTGAACCTCATGTCATTCGTATGAAAGTACCAGAAGAAGGTGTATGTAAATTTAATGACTTACTCCGTGGGGAAGTAGAAATTCCTTGGGCACAAGTCGACATGCAAGTCCTTCTTAAAACAGATGGTTTACCAACTTACCATTTAGCAAACGTAGTTGATGACCATTTAATGGAAATCACGCATGTATTACGTGGTGAAGAATGGCTACCATCTGCACCGAAGCATCAGTTGCTTTACCAATACTTTGGTTGGGAAATGCCAACGCTTTGCCATATGCCATTGTTACGCAACCCAGATAAATCAAAATTATCTAAACGTAAAAACCCAACATCAATTAACTACTACCGCGATATCGGTGTTCTACCAGAAGCCTTACTCAACTATTTAGGCCGTATGGGCTGGTCAATGCCAGATGAGCGTGAAGTATTTACTCTTCAAGATATGATGGATCACTTTGATATCCAACGTGTATCTTTGGGTGGTCCGATTTTTGATGTCGAAAAACTCAATTGGTTAAATGGTCAATGGATCAAAGGCTTAACACCAGGCCAACTATTAGACCGTTTATTGACATGGAAAAGTGATCGCAGCACTTTAGAAGACATTGCTGCCGCTATTCAACCACGTATTAATTTACTTTCTGAAGCCGTGAATTGGGCTGGTTTTTACTTTAACCATATGCCGCAAATTACAGCCGAAATGTTTGAAAGTAAAAAATTGACCCAAGAACAAGTTCGTCAAAGCTTACAATTTGCAATTTGGCGCCTTGAAGGTCAATTTACTTGGAATAATGACACGGTTAGCCAAACCTTAATGGACTTGGCAAATCAGATGGGTATTAAATTACGTGACTTTATGCCAGCGTTCTTTATTGCAATTGCCGGCTCAACCAGCTCAACACCAGTGATGCAATCAATGGTTACGCTTGGCCCTGATTTAACCTTTGCTCGTTTACGACATGCATTAGAAATTGTAGGTGCACCGAGCAAAAAAGAAGTAAAAATCTGGGAAAAGCTCAATGAAAGCTTAAAATTGCCGAAAAATGAAGCAACTAGCGAAGCTTAATTCATTTTTTTATTGACGTGTGGGCGCATTCACCCTAATATTGCGCTCACACAAACTGGGGCCATAGCTCAGTTGGTAGAGCGCTACAATGGCATTGTAGAGGTCAGCGGTTCGATCCCGCTTGGCTCCACCAAGATCCTTTGTGTTTGCCTCATCAAGTCCCTATCGTCTAGAGGCCTAGGACATCGCCCTTTCACGGCGGTAACCGGGGTTCGAATCCCCGTAGGGACGCCATTTTCTTTTTGAAAAATTCATTTTAAAGACTCTTTCGTCACCTTCCTGTCTATTCTTTGACACCTTCTTGATTGCACATTTGTCTATTTTATCTAAAATAGCGTCTTTCTCAAATTCTCTCAATGTGTAATATGCAGCCATCTGACAATCAACTAGATGCTCAGCATCAGAACAGTACTGCACCTTTAAAAAGAGCCATGAGTACTCGCCACCTTGTGATGTTATCGCTAGGGGGAGCAATCGGTACTGGTTTATTTTTGGGTTCAGGGGAAGTCATTTCACAAACTGGACCTATTGGCGCAATTATTGCCTACATTCTTGGGGGTGCGATTGCTTACATGGTGATGCTCTGCTTAGGCGAGCTGGCTGTCCACATGCCTGTTTCTGGCTCTTTTGGTGCATATGCGCAAAAGTACATTAGCCCAAGTACAGGTTACATGATTTCATGGATGTACTGGCTAACTTGGACAGCAACCTTAGGAACCGAGTTTACCGCTGCTGCTCTACTTATGCAGGAATGGTTTCCACAAATTTCAATGTGGATCTGGACACTTATTTTTGCAGTGACTATTTTTGGACTAAATATTAGTTCAACTCGAGTATTCGCCGAGTCAGAGTTCTGGCTAGCACTGGTTAAGGTCGTTACCGTTATTGCCTTTATTGTGCTTGGGTTATTAGCCATTTTTGGTTTAATTCCTTTTCATGGCGCTCAAACTGCTCCTCTGTTTAGTAATTTAACTGCTCAAGGCTGGTTCCCACACGGTTTCCTTCCTATCTTTACTACCATGCTGATTGTGAATTTTGCGTTCTCTGGGACAGAACTAATTGGTGTGGCTGCTGGTGAAACTAAAGATCCTGCACAAAACGTCCCTAAAGCGATTAATGCTGCAATCTGGCGCCTTCTTATTTTCTTTGTCGGCACCATTATTGTGATCAGTGCATTACTCCCTTTCCAGCTTGCAGGCTTAAGCAGTGAAAGTGTAAGTAGCAGTCCTTTTGTTACTGTATTTAATTACATCGGGATTCCATATGCTGATGACATCATTCGTTTTGTAATTATTACGGCACTGCTCTCAGCTGCAAATTCAGGTTTGTATGCAGCTTCACGTATGATGTGGTCTTTATCAGAGCAAAAACTCCTTCCAAGTGTATTTGCCACACTTTCAAAAAGTGGAACACCTATTGTGGCTCTGGTTGTTACCATGTTTGGCGCAATCCCAGGTTTGTTATCGGAACAGTTTGCACCTGAAACCATCTTTAAAAACTTACTCGGTGTTGCAGCTTTTACCATGGTTATTGTCTGGATGAGTATTTGTTTAAGTCAGTTCAATTTCCGTAGGCACTGGTACCGAGCTGGTCATACAGTTAAAGATTTAAAATATGCGGCACCACTATTCCCTATCGTTCCAATTTTAGGTTTTCTTTTCTGCTTTATTACCTGTTTAAGTATGGCAGCTGACCCTCAAATGCGAGCTGGTTTTGTAGGTTGCTTAATTTTTACTGCTTTATGCTATGTAAGTTACTTTATTTTTTATCGCGACAAAGCTTAAGTGCTTGTAATTAAAAAGTGTAGCAAAAAGCTACACTTTTTTTTGCCTAGATACTGGCTTTATAGAATCTACCGTTGTAGATTAAAATTTATATTAAAAACAATTCTTTGCCTACAATGAAAATTATATTTATCCATGGGATGAATCAGCAGAATTACACCGCACATCGTTTAAAGGAGCATTGGCTAAAAGTATTTAAACTGGGTTTAAAACAATTACATTGTAGAGTTAATTTAAGAGATCTACATATACATATGCCATTTTATGGCGATTTAATGACGAAATATCAATTATCCAATCAATTAGACCTAAACACCTTACTTCCAAAATCTTTTAACTTTCACTTACCTATCCATTTAAACCAGCAAGCCTCTACACCTAAGGAGCATACTCCTTTTGTACCCCATCTCCCCCTTTCTCCTGATCAACCTGTAGAAAGCTTATCAGAACGTTTATATCTGACTTCACAGTTAGTAAAAGATCGTGTTCTTAAAGAAATGGTGGTTCTTTTAAATAATTTTCCCAAACTACATGAGAGTTTAATTCAACAATTCTTGATTGAAACTTACATGTACTTATCTAATCCTGATTTTATGTACGAAGTTCACCAAAGAATTTTAAAACAAATGCATGATGATGAAGAGTGCATTGTAGTCGCACACTCTTTGGGCTCTGTGATCGCATTTCACTTGTTATCAGATCCGGCTTATCATTTTTCAGTACAACGCTTTGTTACCTTGGCTTCACCACTTTCTTTTCGGGTGATCCAAAGTAAACTTCCCATTCCGATTGAACGACCAAAATGCCTCAATGGTGATTGGTATAATTTCTACTCAAAAGATGATTTTTTAACTGCTTTCCCGTTAAGTGAAGCACCTTTTGATTTTACCCCGCCCATCATTAATCAAGAAATTTTTACTTTTGCTAACCAGCCCCATGAAATTGTGGGTTACTTACAACATCACGAAGTTATCAAAGCCATTATCGAACCTTTTCAATAAAATTAGCCATAAATGACTATATTTTCTACAATTTGAGTTATTTTTAAGCGCTTGACTGCTTTTTTTAATATTTCTTCAGAAAACTATTTGACACTTTTATTAAATCGACCTAATATACGCCCACCTCTGAAACGTCCCTATCGTCTAGAGGCCTAGGACATCGCCCTTTCACGGCGGTAACCGGGGTTCGAATCCCCGTAGGGACGCCACTAAATTCGAGGAAAAGCAAAGATTAATTATCTTTGCCGAGAATTTAGGCAAGCAGTTTACTGCGCGCAGGTAACTAGCCTCATATAAGTCCCTATCGTCTAGAGGCCTAGGACATCGCCCTTTCACGGCGGTAACCGGGGTTCGAATCCCCGTAGGGACGCCAAATTCTAAAAAGCCACTGCATAATGACAGTGGCTTTTTTCTTATCTAGACAATAAAAAAAGCTGATCATCAATCAGCTTCTCATGAATATAATTTAATTCGCAATTCCAACTTGAACTTCAAGACGACCTGATTGAACACGCAGGCCTTTTATTTCAAATTGATCTACCAGTTGCTGCACAAGCTCACGGCTTTCTCTCAAAATATTGAGCCCCGGTAAAATACTAAAATCTGTCAAGCTTAAAAGTTTTTCTACCATCCATGAACGGTTGTTAATGAAGTCAATAAATCCTGCCTGTTCAAGATCAATAAACCACATACGATGACCATCACGCTGAATGCCTGGAATATCACGAATCAAATGATTAATCAGCGATGGTATAGGCAACATATTAATGACTTCAAAACCGACTCGCCCAATTCGACGGACTGCCCAATTCGACAATGTTCCACCATGACGAATTTGCACATCTAGGCTCTCATCCATTTGGCGTAAGCGTAAGAATTTTTCTTGCCCAATTCGACATTCCAACACACGGAAATCTAAACTCAGCCGATACAGGAAACGGTGATAGTGTCCATCGATTTCAACCTGAAACCGATCATTGCCACATTGAACTTTAATATCATCAATTTCTGACCGATCTATTCGCTTACGAATTTGGCTGTTCAACAGCATTTCAGGCAAATATAAATTCAGCGTACTCTTACCTAGAAAAGTACGGGCCATAATTAACGCAACCTGACGCGCAGTTTCACTGGTTTCAGACACCATATCTCTAACAGTTCCTGCTGCCAGATTGGTCATGCCAACGACTCCACGCTTTGTATGAGTTGTTACATGGTCTAAAGCATCTAAGGCTGCATCTGCAACTTCTGCAAGATTACGTGTCGTATCACTAGCAAATCCGACGGCATCATGAGCATGTTGCAAGGTCTTATGCAGCAAACGGCGTGAGAATGACAGTTTTATAGGGTCAGGGTTCCCTGAAACTGTTGATGTCGTTATAGGCTTCGACTTATTGTCATCTTCTTGACCCAAGTCCCTCTCCTTTTTATATTTCTTTCGCATCCTATTAATCAGCTTTTCAGCTCATTTCCAGTGTTGAACACACTTGGTTTTTATCTAGATTAGCATGCTCTACAGTATTATTTTAACTTTTATGTGTACGCATAAATCATCATTTTTTTATATATGCTTGTTTCAAAAAAGTATTTTATATCTAATCATCACCTCACTTTTCTAAAGCCCTACAAATTTTTTCCTTTCTCTGCATTTCCGTTAGAATAGATTCAAATTTAATGTGGAGCTGTCATGCAATATCGTTGCCCTCAATGTCAAAGTGTTAAAATTATGCCTGTAAGCCAAGGCGTTAACAGTGCCAAGCCTGTTGTGCCTAAGAGCTTAGTGATTTTAGTTCCTGCCATTTTTGTACTATTACTCTTGGTTGTGATTAGTATTTTTATGTGGATTTTTGGCAATGGTGCAGGCACTTCTCTACAAATTGCAACGGTCGTTGTTTTTGTTGTGACTCTAGGGGCGGGTTTTATGTTCTGGCGTGATTTGCCAGACTTTAAATTGTCTATGCAAGCATTTATGCAGTCACAAAAACACTGGAAATGTCGTGACTGCAATCACGAATGGGAAATTTAAAAAGTATTCACATCAGCTTAGTGCTGATGTGAATGTTCTTTGTCAGTCTCATCATGTTCATGTGAAGCATGTTGAGCAATATGCTGGCAATTGATCTCGGCATCATCTTCAATTTGCAATGTCACTTCGCCGATACCATGCTCATGGGAAAGCATTTCAACAGCATCTTGATAAAGCTTGGTGCGATCAGCGTCAGGTGCAAATAAGTGCACGGTTAAATGGATGTTTTTAGACGTAATCGCCCATACCTTGAGTTGGTGAATACTTTCAACACCATTTAAAGACAGTAAATCAGCACGTAACTTTTCAATATCGACTTCTTCGGGTACACCTTCGAGCAAAATATTGATACTTTGTTTAAGTAAAACCCATGTTCTTGGTAATACCCAAAAACCAATCAGTACCGCAATAATCGTATCCACCCAGTACCAGTTGGTGAAGTAAATCACAACTGCACCAATAATAACGCCAACCGAGCCTAGCGCATCACTCAATACCTCTAAATAAGCACCTTTTACATTTAAGCTGTTATTGGCACTCGACATGAGGATTTTCATTGAGATGAGGTTAATCACCAAACCAATGGTTGCCACAATGAGCATGCCCACACTTTGAATTTCAGGTGGCTGAGAGAAGCGGATATAGGCTTCGTATAAAATATAAATTGCCACCACGAAAAGCATGAGTGCATTAAATAATGCAGCCAAAATTTCAAAGCGCTGATAACCAAAAGTACGTTTATTATCGGCTGGACGCTTTGCGATCTGAATTGCAACCAAAGCAATTGCCAAAGCAGCAGCATCAGTAAACATATGTGCAGCGTCGGAGAGTAATGCCAAACTTTGCGTGATTAAACCAGCAACAACCTCAACAATTAAAAATGTTGAGGTGAGTGCTAAAGCAATCATTAATTTCTTAGCATTACCTTCAGTCACTACAGCATGACTATGATCATGACCATGTTGTCCACCCATTTTGCGGACTCCTTATTATTTATCTTTATGGAGAGGTAAAAGTAATGATAGATACATCTCTACTTTTACCTCTTTCAAACACTTTTTTGAATTGACGCTATCATCAAAAAAGATATCTCAAAACGATGACATTATGAATGCTCAGTGCTTTTCGTTTTGCTTTCATTCATCCATCGATAAATCACAGGCAATAGAACCAGAGTTAATATCGTAGATGAAATAATGCCACCAATAACGACTGTTGCCAAAGGTCGTTGTACTTCTGCTCCGGTTCCTGTCGCCAAGGCCATTGGAATAAAACCAAGTGAAGCAACAAATGCTGTCATTAATACTGGACGTAATCGTAATACCGCTCCTTTCCAAGTTGCTGCATGAACATCTAAAGTTGCTCTCAGTTCTTTAATGAACGTGAGCATGACCAAACCATTCAATACTGCAACACCCGATAAAGCGATGAAACCGACCCCAGCAGACATGGAAAGTGGAATATCCCTCAACCATAAAGCCACTAATCCGCCAGATAAAGCGAAAGGAACTCCACTAAATACCAGTAAGCTGTCTTTAAAATTACTAAATACAGCCATCAGCAACACAAAGATCATGATGAGCGCCATCGGCACGACGATTTGCATTCTTGCTGTAGCAGAAGCAAGATTCTCAAACTGTCCTCCATAGCCTAACCAGTAACCGCTAGGTAGCTTTTGCTGAGCCAGTTTGCTTTGCATCTCTTGTACAAAAGACCCAAGATCACGATCACGCACATTTGCTGTCACAATGACGCGGCGCTTACCATTTTCACGACTTACTTGAGCAAGACCTAGAATATTCTCAACCTTAGCGACGTCTTGTAACTGAATTAGACCACCGTTTGGTAAGCGAATCGGTAACTGAGCTAACTGCTGAGGCGTACGCATGTTTTCCTGCAAACGAATCACAAAATCGAAACGTCTATCGCCCTGTAAAATTTGTCCTACACTCTGCCCACCGATACTCGCGGCGACAATATCCTGAATAGACTTGACTGATAAACCGTATTGGGCAGCCAATGCATGATCAACATCTACATTCAGTAAGGGCAAACCGTCAGTCTGTTCAACTTTGACTTCACTGGCACCTTGAATACTACGTAGCTGTTGGGCTATTTTTTCTGCTTCCTGATTGAGGACCTGCATATCGTCCCCAAAAACTTTCACCCCAATATCACTACGTACACCTGAAATGAGCTCATTAAAACGTAGTTCAATTGGTTGTGAGAATTCACTGTTATTACCAGGAATCTGATTCACGAATTGCAGCATTCTGGCACGCAATTCATCTATTGTTTCTTTAGGGTTTGGCCATTGATCGTGTGGTTTTAATAGAACAATACCATCTGAAATATTAGGAGGCATGACATCGGTAGCAACCTCGGCTGTTCCTGTTCTTGCAAAAATGGCTTTAATTTCAGGGAAGGCTTTCAGTAACTGCTTTTCGACATTCTCCTGAATTTTAAGCGACTCCTCTATGCCTGTGCTCGGTGCACGCATGAGTTGCAACGCAAAATCACCCTCACTGAGTTGAGGCGCGAACTCACTTCCTACTCTTGTTGCAATTGCACTTGTTAAAATCAAGATGCTGACCGCTGCTGTAACAACAACATATCGGAAGGCATATGCTTTATCGAGTAAGCCTGCATAACCTTTTTTCAAGGTCATCATCCAACGGCTTTCTTTTTCCTTCACTTCACCCGTAACAAACAAAGCTACTGCTGCTGGAACAAAGGTCACAGATAAAATAATTGCTCCCAATAACGCTAGGACAACGGTCATTGCCATAGGGTGGAACATTTTTGCTTCAACGCCTGCTAAAGCAAAAATTGGTAGGTACACGACCATAATGATGATCTGACCAAATATTAATGGTCGGCGTGCCTGTTTAGCGGCGAGAAAGACCTCTGTAAAGCGTTCTGAACGCGTTAATAAGCGACCTTTTAAATGCTGTGCTTCAGCCAAACGCCGAATACAGTTTTCAACAATAACAACCGCCCCATCGACAATGATCCCGAAGTCCAAAGCTCCTAGACTCATGAGGTTGGCACTGATTTTTTGTTCTGCCATACCTGTTAAGGTAAAAAGCATTGCCAATGGAATAATACAAGCAGTGATTAAAGCAGCACGAAAGTTTCCTAAAAAAATGAAAAGAATAACGATGACTAAAATCGCCCCTTCAATCAAATTTTTGGCTACTGTTTTAATTGCTTTATCTACGAGGTTGCTACGATCATAGACTGTTTCAATCACAATACCCTGAGGGAGTGATCTCTGAATTTCCTGAACTTTCTGATCAATCGCTTTGGCAATGGTTTTACTGTTTTCACCCATCATCATCATGGCGATACCTAAAACAGTTTCCTGTCCATTATAGGTAGCCCCACCCGTACGCAAGTCATGACCAATCGATACTGATGCCACATCAGCAACCCGTATAGGTAAACCGTTTTTCGTGGCGACCGTAACGTTCTGAATGTCTTGTATAGACGTCAGCATACCCGGAACACGAACTGTCAGTTGCTGACCATTCTCTTCAATAAATCCAGCACCGCGGTTTTCATTGTTATTTTGAAGCGCATCTTGTAAATCGGTGAGTGGAATCTGCAACTGCTGTAACCGTGTCAGATCTGGTGAAACCACATAGGTTTTGTTATATCCACCAATGCTATTAACCTCGGCTACCCCTTGTACGCGTTGTAACTGGGGCCGAATAATCCAGTCCTGAATTTCACGCAGGTCCATCGCGCTATAGGCTGAACCATCTGCTTTTTTGGCATTTGGCTCGGCTTTTACCACCCATTGATAAATCTCACCGAGTCCAGTTGAAATTGGAGACATTTGTGGATCAATGCTATCGGGTAAAGCACTCTTAGCTTCTTGTAACCGCTGGTTAATCAGCTGCCTTGCCCAGTAAATGTCAGTACCATCTTTAAAGATAATGGTGACCTGAGAAAGACCATATCTGGAAATTGAACGAGTCTGCTCCAGATTTGGAATGCCGGACATGGCATTTTCAATCGGATAAGTAATCCTTTGCTCAACTTCTGGTGCTGTAAAACCATTAGCCTGACTATTGATTTGTACCTGTACGTTGGTGATATCTGGCACGGCATCAATTGAAAGTTTTTGGTAGCTATAAATTCCGACACCAATCCAAGCAATGACAAACATCATGACCCAAATGGCGTTATTAATTGAAAACTGAATGATCCGATCAAACAAACCTTCAGCCTCTGGCAAATCAGGTTTATTAATGTCCATGCTCAGCCTCCCCTTTTTCAAGTTCGGACTTGAGCAAGAAGCTACCTTGAGCCACATATTGCTGCTTTTCAGTAATTCCTGATTTAACCTCGACCCATTGTGCATCTGAAGAATAATTGCCTAACTCTACCGCAACAGGAGCAAAATGAATTTTGTCCTTCTCCTGTTTTGCAATAAAGACCACATTCTTTCCATCAATCTGTTGTACCGCTGCCTTGTTAACCCGTAATACAGTCGCTGCATTATTTTGTTTCAGTAACACGTTGACCATTAAGTTAGGACGTAGTTCTTTTGAAGGTGTCAGTACCTTGGCACGAACCTGCAAACGACCAGTTTGAGTATCTGCTTCTGAAGTTAGGCTTTGCACCTGTGCTTTGAAAATATTATTCGTTTGCAGCGACTTAAATTCAATTTCCTGATTAGGCTGAATATCGGTATTTGCACTTGGTAGCACAAACTCAACCCATAACTGATCTAGACGATCAATAACAAATAACTGTTTGTCAGGACCAATTTGCTCACCAATCACAATATCTTTATTACTGATTACACCGCTTAAAGGTGCAGTCAAAACATATCGACCTTTACTTGAGCGATTTGCTCCCAAGGCACTTAAACGGCTATTTGCAGCCTGCACCTGAATTTGCGCCTGACGATAAGCATTGTAAGCTTTCTGATAATCTTGACGTGCTGAAACACCTTGTTCCCACAATTGCTTTTCACGCTGATAATCTTGCTGCGCTAATGTCAACGCTTCTTGCGCCATGCTTAAATTGGCTTGTTGATCGACTAAATCTGGCACAAATAAAGTCGCAAGTGCCTGACCCTTTTCAACTTGTTGTCCCAGTGCAACATTTACGCTGTCTACTCGTGCAGAAAAAGTTGAAGAGACATGTGCTTGCTGGTCTGTGTTTACGACAAGTTTGGCAGGATAAGAAAGGCTCTGCTCAACTTCTCCACGCCCTACTTGCTCTAACTTCACACCATATTCAACCAGTTGCTTAGAAGTCAGGTTTAAACTTCCTTCCTCTTTTTCAGACTCACCATGGCCAGCTTCACCTTCTGCATGCCCTTCTTCACTTTTTTCGGTATTGGACTGTTTTTTTCCAGAGAAAAATAACCAAGCACTTAAAGCAAGACAGACAATCAACAACAAAAGAGCAATAAGCCATTGGTTTTTCATTTTCTTCACTGACATTACTCTGCCCCTCCAACTGTCGGCAACTTATAGGTGTCTTGCCATAAATTTTGATTAATTTGATTTAATGCATCTCCAGACATCACCATGTTTGGATCGATCCCGAGAGCTAAACTTTCTGCCTCAATTGCTTTTTGCCAAGCAGATTTAAGAAGTTGAACTTTTTTCAAGCGTTGTTCTTGTAATTGAAGGGTAGATTGCTGAACATCGGTAATTGCAAATTTACCAACTTTAAAGCCAAGCAACATTTTCTCCTGTACCGTCTCTGATAAAGGAATCTGTTGCTCATTCATCAAGTTATATTGCTGCTTCAAACCCGCTAACTCGTACTGTAGAGTACGAATAGAATTCAGACTTTGCTTTTTATAAAAGCTTTGCTGCTGATCAATTAAATTGAGTTTGCTTTGGGCAACTTTCAGCGCATATTGCTGGCGATTAAAAATGTTTAAGGGAACCGCAATACCTACTCGTATCTGATTTTCGGTACTGCTCGTTTCTGCGGTTTTACTACGAACTACGCCCATATTTACGGTAGGCGCAGGGCGATTTTTTGCCTTTAAATAGTTAATTTCAGAATTTTGTTGTATTGCTTGCAGTCGCATAGACTGTTCTAACAAATTCTGTTTTAAGTATTGATCGATATCACCTTCATTTTTTAAAGGCCACGCACTTTTCATATCTGGACGTAACGTGAAGTTATCTTCTGTCTCACCCCATAAGTTAGCCAGTTTTCGTTTGGCACTACTCAGAGATAATTCAACTTCCTGATACAAACGCTGGTTTTCAACATGCGTCATTAAAGTTCGATCTAAATCAACCTGAGCAATACTACCCGCCTGAAAACGTAAACGGGTCGCATCTAAAAGGTTTTTACTCGTTCTTAACTGTGCTTTGGCAACTTCATGTTCAAGCTCTAAAATCGATACTTGTGACCATAAATATTTTACTGCCAGCTTTAGCTGAGCCTCATATAAAACCTGATTCAACTCAACTTGGTTTTGCTGAACACTTGCCAGTTTTTTTGCTGCGGAGCGTACACCAAAAATATCTAGTTTTTGCGAGATCCCAAGTTCTAGCTCCTGATCTTTTCCAGATTTAAAACCCGTTTGCTGTACAGAAACCGTCGGATTTTCCCATAGCTGGCTCTGCTTGATATTGCTCTCTGCAATGTCTTGTTGAGTTTGCCAAATTCCTGTTTGAGTCTGAAATTGCTTAACCTGATCAAGTACTTGCTCAAACGTTAAAACATTCTGTACACGCTGTGGTTGTGTATTTTCAGTAAGGTTCTGATTTGAACTGGCTGCGTTTGTTACGACACCAGTTGAAAGTGCAACAGCAACAACTAATGATTTAAGTACCCAAGATGTGCTCAGACTAACGAAACGTTTTTCGTATAAAAAAATAGACATACATTAACCCTATGAAATAAATAATATTTCTGGTGGGTTGTTTTTCGGCTACCCCACCTATAGCAGGGTTAAAACAGGAGGAGGATCTTGTTTAGAGATATGAGGGGACTTATAAGAATTGGACCAATAATATTGTTGTTTTGGCTCAGATGACTGTATTAACGGTGAAACAATTTTTTCTTGTGCTTCTACAATCACAACATGAAAACACGAAGGTAAATGGTCATGATGATCGGACAAGCTTAAGGGAGCTTTATGCATAGTCCCTTCAACTTCTGTCTTTTCAGTATGACTATGCTGTGAAGCTTCATAACTCAACGCTGCATGATGCCCAAAATGATGTAATGCTTTTTCCTGATTTTCATGGGCGCAAAATGCCGCTGCCACATTCCATAGACTTTGGAATATAAGCAAACAGAATAAGACGGACATGAAAAGTGCAGAACGTGGCAACAGCACACCATTAAACTAAAAAGTTGAACAAAGCCACTATAGCAGGCACCTAGCATGTAATAAAATTACAAAACATTGATTTATTGGTTTCGTTCTTTTCACTTAAAGCTAAGCCATTTTTTATCTTCACAAAAATAATTTTTTAAGAGTAATGTTTATGTATAAAACGTTGACCACTTGCATATTAGCCACTTGTCTTGGCTTAACCGGATGCGCAACATCTCTATTATCGACAGCCCTTCCAAGTGAGACAACTGAGATCAAAACAACCATTTTAAAAACAGATCAAATTATTTCGCTGGGACAAGCAGTGAAAAACCAGCAAGAACAAGGTCTTGTATTTGTAGGCAAAGACTATAGTTATTTAATGACCGAAGGTAGCTCAGAATTTTTAAGTATTATTAAAAATATTCCAGTAAATCAAAGAACTTTAATTATTTCCTCTCCTCTTATCCTTGAAATGGACGATCCGACTCATTTTCATGGTGAACTCAAATTTCAATACAACATTCCTGATTCAAAGTTGAGCGACCAACAAAAAGAAAATTTAAAAAACTTAGGATTTAAAAATCACTTCATGGTTATGGAGCAACAAACACAACTTTTATATCCTTATGCCATTATTCGTTTTAAAGGCCAAATTTACCAAACCACTGGAACTCTAAAAGCTCAACAAACACTACCTACCCCTTATCCAATTGCCTTACAGCAAAAAGATGAAATAACAAAGAAGCATCCGTTTAAACATGTAACACGTATGGCGCTTTATCCTTTGGCACTGGCGTTTGATGTGGTCACAGTAGCTCCATCATTGATTTGGGCAGATTTGCATGGTGACTTTACTAAATAAAAAACTTTTTTCTTAAAATAATCAGCCAGCTCATAAGCTGGCTTTGTTTAAAGAAATTTCTTTTGTTTGATATTTATAAATTTTCTCAAGAGCTTTTTGCTCAAAATAAAAGCTATTTTCTAAGTTTAAAAGCTCTCATTTCAGTCAAGAATGCCAATATTCTTATAGTAATTTCGCTAAGCGTAAAAACACGTGTAACTTTTATGTAAGCTAAAACCTCAGCATTTTTCATCCAAATGCGCTATATCACATTTACAAAATAAAACATAAGATTTCCATATAAGGGACTAGCTTAAAAGTGTGAGTCAATTCAATCAAATTGAGGAACAAGGGGAGACTATCATGGATATGAAAACAATCAAGCATGGGCTTAATCACTTGTTTGCCTTTGAAAACTTGCCAGCCGATATGCATTCACAAGCTGAGGATGAAATTGAACAAGGCTTACGCTTTGAAGAGTTAGCCGTACAAGATCATGAACGTATGCAAAATTGGCTAGATATTACCCCAAACGACCGCAATGCAATGTGGTGCTACCTCCGAGCAGCTTTAAGAGGTAACGCTGACGCTTCCTTTAAACTTGGCATTGGCTATTTAAATGGTCAATTTGGTTTAGATAAAAACTATACAGAAGCTGAAAAGTGGTTAAACAAAGCAGCAAGCCAAGGTCATCCCTATGCTGAACACTGCTTACAAGAAGCTTTTAGTAAACTTGCCTTCTAATAAAAAAACCAGCCCTTAGGCTGGTTTTTTCAATCTAGCAGTAATTAACCGCTAATTTTTTTGTATTTAGTACGCTTTTGAACAGCGTCTTCACCTAAACGTGACTGGCGATATGCTTCATATTCTGCATAGTTACCCGTGTAGAATTCTGGCTGTTCATTTTCAAATGACAAGATGTGAGTTGCAATACGGTCAAGGAACCAACGGTCATGCGATACCACCATTACCGTACCTGGGAATACAAGAATTGCATCCTCAAGCGCACGTAAAGTTTCAATATCCAAATCGTTTGATGGCTCATCCAGTAAGATAACGTTTGCACCTTGCTGTAAAATTTTCGCAAGTTGTAAACGGTTACGCTCACCACCAGACAATTCGCCTACGCGTTTTTGCTGGTCTTGGCCTTTGAAGTTAAAGCGACCGATATAAGCACGTGAAGCAATTTCATAATCGCCCACTTTCAAAATATCTAAACCGCCAGAAACTTCTTCCCAAACAGTTTTGTTATTGTCTAGAGTGTCACGGATCTGACCTACATAAGCGACTTTAACAGACTCACCTAAAGTCACAGTACCTGTATCAGGTTGCTGTTCGCCAGTCATCATACGGAATAATGTGGTTTTACCCGCACCGTTTGGACCAACGATACCCACAATAGCTGTTGGTGGTACAGTAAACGTTAAGTTTTCGTACAACAAGCGACCGTCGAATGATTTGCTGATACCTTCCACTTCCACAACTTTATTACCCAAACGTGGGCCAGGTGGAATGTAGATTTCAGACGTTTCATTACGTTGTTGGAATTCTTTAGAGTTAAGCTCTTCAAAACGTTCCATACGCGCTTTGTTTTTCTTTTGCTGACCTTTCGCATTTGAACGAACCCATTCAAGTTCTTTTTTCAATGCTTTAGCAAAAGATTCTTCTTGTTTCTGCTCTTGTTCTAAACGAGCATTTTTTTGCTCTAACCAAGAAGAATAGTTACCTTGGTAAGGAATACCATGCCCACGGTCAAGCTCCAAAATCCACTCGGCAACGTTGTCTAAGAAATAACGGTCATGCGTAATCGCAACGATTGTGCCAGGGAAATCTTTCAAGAAGCGCTCTAACCAAGATACAGACTCTGCATCCAAATGGTTCGTCGGTTCGTCAAGAAGCAACATGTCCGGTTTAGAAAGCAATAAACGGCAAAGTGCTACACGGCGGCGTTCACCACCTGAAAGCTTAGTTACGTCTGCATCCCAAGCTGGAAGGTTCAAGGCATCTGCCGCGATTTCAAGCTGGTTGTTTAGGTTGTGCGCATCCCAAGCATGGATAATTGATTCTAATTTTTCCTGCTCTTTCGCAAGCGCATCAAAATCTGCATCTGGGTCTGCATATTCTGCAAATACCTGATCAAGACGTTCTAAAGCATCTAAAGCTTCACGTACGCCATCTTCAACGTTACCACGAACGTCTTTCGTTGGATCAAGTGGCGGCTCTTGCTCTAAATAGCCGATTTTAATTCCAGGTTGTGCACGAGCTTCACCAGAGAAATCTTTATCTACGCCAGCCATAATACGAAGCAAGGTAGATTTACCCGCACCGTTCAAACCGAGAACACCAATTTTGGCACCCGGGAAAAATGATAAAGAGATGTCTTTTAAGATTTCGCGCTTTGGCGGAACCATTTTAGACACTCGGTTCATCGTATAAATATATTGGGCCACGCAGGACTCCTCAATTGAAAAACCAATACATCGCAAGAAGCGATAAAATAATCGCGCGTATTATACGATGAAAACACTAACGACTTGAAGTTATGATTTCCATCGTACGGATTTATCAAACAATTTTCTTTTTCAATAAGTTGCAAAATGTTTATGTATAAGATTTATACAACGTTTCAGCGTATATTTTTCTATCTTTATTCCTAAAATTGGAAAACAAACCAGAATTTCTGCAATTTTCTATATAAATTTTAGGCTAGACTCGCTCAATATTTAACTCACGAAGATGAAGTAATCATGACTTATAAAGATGAAACCCTAGCCATTCACGCAGGCTATAGTCCTGAAGCAACAACAAAAGCAGTAGCTGTTCCTATTTATCAAACAACTTCGTATGCATTTGATAATACACAACACGGTGCCGACCTTTTCGATTTAAAAGTTCAGGGCAATATTTATACCCGTATTATGAACCCGACCACTGCTGTGCTTGAGCAGCGCCTTGCTGCACTTGAAGGTGGGATTGGTGCATTAGCTTTAGCATCGGGAATGGCAGCCATTACCTATGCCATTCAGACCATTACCGAAGCTGGAGACAATATTGCTTCTGTCTCAACTTTATATGGTGGTACATATAACTTATTTGCCCATACGTTGCCAAAGCAAGGGATTGAAGTTCGCTTTTTTGATTATCAGAAGCCTGAAAGCTTGCGTAATTTAATTGATGATAAAACTAAACTTGTTTTTGTTGAGTCAATTGGTAACCCGCTCGGCAATATCATCGATTTAGAAGAAATTTCAAAAATCGCTCATGAATATGGCGTGCCTGTCGTTGTTGATAATACAGTCGCTACCCCTGCTTTATTAAAACCATTTCAATATGGGGCTGATATCGTTATCCATTCGCTTACTAAATATATTGGTGGTCATGGTAATAGTATTGGCGGTGCGATTGTCGATAGCGGTAAATTTCCTTGGGGTAAATATCCAGAACGTTTTAAAGTTTTGAATACACCAGACCCAAGCTATCATGGCGTGAACTATGTCGAAGCATTAGGCGAGGCAGCTTATATAGCACGTGCACGCGTGGTGCCATTACGTAATACAGGCGCAGCTATTAGCCCGCTCAGTGTTTTCTTAATTTTACAGGGTCTAGAAACGCTTAATTTACGTATCGAACGTCATACTGAAAATGCTCAGAAAGTTGCGGAATATTTGCAAAATCATCCGAAAGTAAAATGGGTCAATTACGCAGGCTTAAAAGATCACCCACAGCATCAACTTGCGCAAAAATATGTAAAAGGTAAACCTTCTGCAATTTTATCTTTTGGTGTTCAAGATGGTCGTGAAGGCGGTACCCGCTTCATTGATGCCCTACAGTTATTTACCCGACTTGTGAACATCGGTGATGCGAAAAGTTTGGCTTGCCACCCTGCAACCACAACTCACCGCCAACTCAATGAACAAGAACTTAAAGCTGCTGGCGTAAGTGAAGATATGGTTCGTCTTTCCATTGGAATTGAGCATATTGATGACTTAATTGCCGATTTAGAACAAGCACTTTCAGCTGTATAACTTTTAAACTATTTATCAAGCCTCTGGAAATAGAGGCTTTTTTATGGCTATATTAAATTCAATTTAAATCTATATTCACTTGAAATAGCTAATTGATCTATTCATACAAAACAATTAATTCAAGATGAAAGATAAGAAATAAATTTAGCCCGATAGGTGCTAGGACTAACACCTACACTATTTTTAAATCGAGTTCGAAAAGTGACAGGAGAATTAAAACCACAGCATAAGGCAATTTCTTCAATCGACTGTGAAGAAGTTTCAAGTAATTCCTGAGCTCGTTGTATGCGCATGGTGAGCAACCACTGTAATGGTGTAGTTCCAATCTGTTCACGGAAACGTCGGGCAAATGTTCTTGGGCTCATATTTGCTTTACAAGCAAGTAATTTAATATCAATCTCGTCATCCAGATGAGTGTTCATCCACTCCAATAGCGTCGCTAAGCTATCACGTGTCTCTGGTATTTCATATTGGATAAACTGCGCTTGTCCCCCATCACGATTTAATGGAGCGACAGCAAGCTTTGCAGCCTGAGCAGCCACGCTTTGCCCATAATCCCGACGCACAAGATGTAAACACATATCCAGTCCAGATGAAGCCCCAGCTGAAGTTATAAGACGCTCTTCATCAACGAACAATACTTTGGGATCGACCTTAATCTTGGGATATCGAGTAGCCAGCTCCTCTGCAAGCATCCAATGGGTAGTGGCCCGATATCCATCAAGAAGGCCCGTTTCTGCTAAAACAAACGCTCCCGAACAAATTGAAGCAATTCTTGCTCCTTTTTGCCACGCTTTAAGAATTGCAGTTTTTACTTTTGGATTAAGGGGCTGTTTAGGATCTTTAATACCAGGAATAATAATGGTGTCTGCATCAATAAGATGATCAAGCCCCAAATGTGCCTGAAGCGTAAACGCTCCTGTATTTACATACTCAGCTTCGCCACAAACTTTTACACAATAGCCCATTTCACCATTTAATAACCGTACAAAACCAAAGACTTCGCATGGAATACCCAAATCAAATGGAATGAAATCATGTAAAGCTAAAATGGCTACCGTATGCATTGGTGAGAGCTCAATTAAAAACTTTTCCTATCTTGGCAGAAATCAAATTGGCAGTAAATGAACGGTTATTGTCATTTCTGCCACTCATAACAATAGGTTAATACTGACAAAATTATCCGTAGTAATTTTTATGTCAAAACTATGAATGGAAACACTATTCTCTCAGCACAGCTTGTCTATTTTCAAAATATAGAATGAATAGCTATCTCCCCCCATTCTTAGTATCGATAAATTAAATCTTCAAATGGGCTAGATACGGATCAATAAATATGGCTAATCCGAAAGCACAAAATATTACTCAATTTCAAAAATTGAAATTTTTTTCACTATTAGAGACAATTTCTTTGCTGTTATTGGTTGTTGTTGCAGTGCCTTTAAAATATTTCAATGGATGGGATACAGGTGTTCATTTTATGGGGCCTATCCATGGGCTTACATTTTTTGTCTATTTATGGTTCGCGGTACAAACTATAACCGAGAGCAAATGGACACCATTAGAACTATTAAGATTAGTGGTAGTTACACTTATTCCGTTCGGTGTTTACTTTAATCTATCATTTATAAAAAATAAAATGACTAATGTAGGCGAAGCTCAATCATCATGATCGAGCTTTTTACGACATTAAACCCATGGCTTAAAGCTATACATATAGTATCAATGACCATTTTTATAAGTGGCGTTCTTGCTGCTTCGTTTTCATTTAAAATAGATCTGGATATTACTGAAAATATCCATATTCCTGTTTGGGCTCAGCGTGAGTATCGATGGGATCAAATTATGACGACCCCAGCGCTCTTTATTACTTTTGCCTCGGGTTTAATCATAGCAATTCATGGTCAATGGTTCAGCTCTAAGTGGCTACCTGCAAAAATTGTATTCGTACTTATTTTGGCAGGTATTCATGGATTCCAAGCTAAGCTTTTACGGCAGATCGCAAATGGTATAAATGTAAGAAAAAAACAAGCAACATTGATTATCCTCATCTGTACTATTTCAATCATCGTTCTTGCGATTATTAAGCCATAACATTACTGTTCATTCTTTAAGCAGTAAAAATCTATTAAACAATTATCATATTATTCAGAAGATTAGAGTAAATAAAATAATATCTCAATCTACATTTTAGAGTTTTTACTCTAAATAAATTGTTAAATTTCATATATTTACACACTAGACAATTTTTAAACATCTATTAAGATAGGGCAATATTTAGGAGTTCATCAGGATGAACCAACGGTTGTAAAAATAAAAATTACATACCGGAATAAATAGCCCCTGCCCCTACTTAGGTAAAATGCTGTGAATAAAAAATTAGAAGCTCTGTTCCAGGAAAAGGTACAAGGTAAAGTCATTTTAGTGACAGGCGCCTCAAGTGGAATCGGTTTAACGATTTCAAACAAACTTGCTGACGCCGGTGCGCATGTTTTACTGGTTGCCCGTACTCAAGAAACATTAGAAGAAGTTAAAGCAGATATTGAAAGCCGTGGCGGTCAGGCATCAATTTTTCCATGTGATCTTAACGACATGGAAATGATTGATCAGGTTTCTAAAGAGATTTTAGCTTCTGTTGATCATATTGATATTTTAATTAATAACGCTGGTCGCTCTATTCGTCGTGCTGTTCATGAGTCTTATGATCGTTTCCATGACTTTGAACGCACCATGCAATTAAACTACTTTGGCGCTGTACGTTTGGTTCTTAATATTTTGCCGCATATGATTCAGCGTAAAGATGGGCAAATTATTAATATTAGCTCGATTGGTGTATTAGCAAATGCAACACGCTTCTCGGCTTATGTTGCCTCTAAAGCTGCGCTTGATGCATTTAGCCGCTGTCTTTCTGCCGAAGTTCATGCACATAAAATTGCGATTACATCAATTTATATGCCTTTAGTGCGTACCCCAATGATCGCGCCAACCAAAATTTATAAATACGTACCGACTCTTTCACCAGAGCAAGCAGCAGATTTAATTGCTTATGCAATTGTGAAGCGTCCGAAACGTATTGCAACTAACTTAGGCCGTTTGGCGTCTATGACGTATTCAGTCGCGCCAGGCATCAACAACATGTTTATGTCGATTGGTTTCCGCCTGTTCCCAAGTTCTGATGCAGCAAAAGGCCAAAAAGCTGAGAAATTGAACTGGGCACAAAAAGCTTATGCACGCATTTTCCCAGGTGAGCATTGGTAATTCGACATATTAAGTTGAATTAACTATAAAAAAGCGCTTCTGACGAAGCGCTTTTTTATTTCATGCTATTTAATTATCTAAAAATTCAACATGTCCTGTTTTTACATCGTAAATCGCACCAATAATTGCAATCTCACCACGGTCTAGCAGGTCTTTAAGTACTGTACTATTATTAATAATGTATTGGATGTTGTAGTGAACATTCATCGCTGTTACCTGATTAATAAAAGCTTTGTTTAACTCGCGCGGTTGCATAATGTCATATACGCTTTCTACCGAACGCATGAGTGGCCCCAGCACATATTGAATATGCGGCATTTCTTTGACATCAGAAACTTGTTTTTGCTGTAGCCGTAACTGACATGCACTGGTCACTGCACCACAGTCAGTATGACCTAGAACTAAAATGACTTTTGAACCTTTGGCCTGACAGGCAAACTCAAGCGAACCTAGTACTTTTTGACCTGCAATATTGCCTGCAATTCTTAAACTAAATAGATCACCAATACCTACATCAAAAATCATTTCAGTAGGTGCACGAGAGTCCATACATCCTAAAACAGCCGCAATCGGATGTTGGCCTTCATCTGCGGTGACACGAATTTGACGGTAAATATCACGTTGTAAACGTTCATTTTTTACAAAGCGTTCATTACCTTCCTTAAGTAAGGTAACCACCTGCTGCGGACTTAATTTACGCTGTAAATCTCTGGTACTAATGTAAATATCAAGCACCGCATCATCTACCTCTTCATAGTGCTGCTTAAACCCAATGAGTTTCAGATCAACCTGACGCTTAACTGCAGTTTCATTCTGATAATCTTGAATGACCTGATAAATATCGGGATCAATCGAGTCGCATTGAGTGGCATCAATAATCAACTGCTGATCTTTATGAACATGCTCCAATGCAGAAATGAGCGCTGAACGATTAAGAAAAGTCACTTGTGATGGAAGCTCAATACGCGTCACAATTCCATGTAAATGCTTTTCTTTATATACGCGAACACCTTTATTGAAGTTGCCATATAAAATAAACGCACTACTGGTAAATAAACCCACCAAAATTCCGGTTAACAAGTCTGTCAGTAAGATTGCAACGAGTGTGATAATGAAAGGTAAAAACTGTTTCCAGCCTTTTTGATACAGCTGTTTAAATAACTTTGGATGAGTCAGTTTAAAACCAGTCACAATTAAAATCGCTGCGAGTGCAGACAATGGAATCATGTTCATGAGTTGAACAAAAAATAAAACTGCTAGCAGCAATAATATGCCGTGAATGATCGTTGAATATTTACTACGTGCGCCTGTATTTGCATTTACAGAACTACGGACAATGACCGAAGTCACTGGCATTCCGCCAATTAAGCCTGAAACAATATTCCCCGCACCTTGCGCCCACAGTTCACGATTAGGTGGAGATGAACGCTTTTGAGGGTCAAGTTTGTCTGCAGCTTCTAAGTTTAATAATGTCTCTAAAGATGCCACAATCGCGAGTGTAATTGCTCCGGTATAAATTAATGGTTCAGCCAGATAGCTAAAGTCAGGAAAAACCAATACCTCTTGCGGTGCTTGCAATATATTTGGTAGTTGAATCAAATTATTGGTTTGTACTGCCCAAGGCGAGCCAATATTCATCAAAACAAAATTTAAAACTGCTGCAATGACCACAGCAATTAAAGCCGAAGGTATGGCTAACTTTTTAAGTGGGCTGCTATCCCAAGCTAAAATTAGAAATAAACTCAGTACCCCAATAAACGCCGCACCCGCATCGAAATGCTGAAGAAAAGTATCAGGCGTGGCAGTCCAAACTTTTCCCCATGAAAAGTCAGTCAACCCAAATAAATATGGCAGCTGCGTCACAATAAGAATGGCCCCAATAGCAGCCAATAATCCTAAAATGACATTGTTTGGAATGAAGTTGGCAAAGAAACCTAACTTAAATATTCCAAATAAAATTTGTAAAATTCCTGCAAATACAATACATAATAAAAAGGCGGCATAATTGCCGCCTAATTGATCTAACTGTACAAGGATGACCGCAGTCAATCCTGCTGCTGGACCAGAGACACTGATGTGAGAACCACTCAGCAGGCCAACAATAATTCCACCAACAATTCCGGCAATAATGCCAGAAATGATTGGAGCGCCTGAGGCTAAGGCGATACCCAAACATAAGGGTAAAGCCACGAGAAATACGACCACTCCCGAAAGGAGATCGTTTAAATGAAATCTATTTTTCAGTTCTAAAGCCGGCATAAAAACAACCATTTATAATATAAAAAAACAATCAATTTTTAATGTAACTGCCTGAAAGTGAGGAACTTACTTCAAGGCTTTATCGATATTGTCTGACATCGGGAAAGGGTTAAAGTTGAGTTATGCTATAACGTTGTATAGTTGATTGTAGATTTCACACCGTTTTTGTTGATCTTAAGATTCACCTCATCTTTACCACTGCGATTTTTTAATAAATACTCATGATTAACTATCCGTAAATATAACTGGTACAACAATTTATAGATTTGGAAAGTTGAATAAGATACGAAAATGCTTAAGTACATTAAGCTTTATTAGATAATTTTTATTTTAGATTTATAAAATATAGCCTATCCAAACATTATCTGTTTCAACAATATAATATTCATCCCCATCAATTCTTTTTACTTCTCGATATTTCTCAATTACATTGTTATTAAACCATTTTTTTGTATCTTCATAATTTTTTTGAGTCTTATAGTCATCAGGACTACCAAGCCAATCTTTTTCATATAACGTTATTTCTATTTTCTTCTCCCAATTGACTTTCTTCATCATATCGTTCATTTCTTGCCACTCGACTATACTTAAAGAAGTTTCATCTAATGGTTTTTCAAAAAGATGTTGATAATGTTCAATTTTTTCACCAATTGCGCAAACAACCTGTGACCGCTTCAAATCATTTTCAAATAACCATATTTTTAAATAATAAGGTTGATCTAAGAAATCTAATTGTTTTTTCCATGACATGTATATTTGGAGCAAACCATTAAAAAATAATTCCTTATATATACCTTGAGGCTGTGGATACTGACTATTTGTAAGAGACAACCTATCCCATGGGTCTACCCAAAACTTTACATATTCACACTGATATCGCTTTAAATATGCAATATCAAGGTTAAGATGATCATCAGTCCACTGTTTAATTTTTCTAATACGTCTTTTTTCTCCACGAATTTTTTTATATTTAATCATTACTTATCCTATTATTTCCACATAAAAAAGAAGCCTATCGAGATAGGCTTCTTTAATCAAATTTTTAATCCAGTAGTTTATTTAGAACCCTTAATTCCTGCTTGTAGTAACAATGCACCAAAACCACCAATTTTTTGCTCTTGTGGTTTTTCTTGTTTGCTACGTTGTGGACGTTCAACCTGATCTTTACGTGGTTGCTGAGGACGCTTACCTTGCGGCTTACGCTCAGAACGCTGTTCGTTATTTTGCTCACGACGCGGTGGACGCTGTGCCTTAACAGGAGCTGCACCTTCTGCACGCATACTCAAGTTCACACGATTACGCTCAGCATCAACTTGCATCACACGCACTTGTACGATTTGACCTGGTTTTACCACCTTATGTGGGTCAGAAACAAATTCATTCGCTAATTCAGAAATATGAACTAAACCATCTTGGTGTACGCCAATATCAACAAAAGCACCAAAATTCGTCACATTCGTTACAACGCCTTCAAGTTGCATGCCTTCAGTCAACTGTGCAACTTCAGTAATATCTTCACGGAATTTAGCTGTGCGGAATTCTGGACGTGGGTCACGACCCGGTTTTTCCAATTCTGATAAAACATCCTGAATAGTCGGCAAACCGAATTTGTCATCAACAAACTCTTCAGCTTTTACCTGACGAATAATTTCAGTATTACCAATGATGTCTTTAACAGTTGTCGCTTTTGCTGCAACAATTTTCTCGACAAGACCATAACTTTCAGGGTGAACAGCAGAAGCATCTAAAGGTTCAGAACCATTTTGGATACGTAAGAAACCAGCTGCTTGTTCAAAAGTACGCTCGCCTAAACGTGGTACGCTTTTCAACGCTTGACGGTTATCAAAACGACCATGCTCTTTACGGTATTCAACGATTTGCTGAGCAATCGCTTTGTTTAAACCCGCAATGTAAGCCAAGATTGCTGGTGAAGCAGTATTTACATCAACACCGACAGCATTCACACAGTCTTCTACCACTGCATCAAGCGTTTTTGCCAAACCAGTTTGGTTTACGTCGTGTTGATATTGACCTACACCAATCGATTTCGGATCAATCTTCACAAGTTCAGCAAGTGGGTCTTGTAAACGGCGCGCAATAGATACTGCGCCACGAATTGAAACATCAAGCTCTGGAAGTTCTGCTGCAGCAAGTTCACTTGCAGAGTAAACAGATGCACCTGCTTCGCTTACAGTCACACGCGTTAATTTAAGATCTGTATTTGCAGCCATCATTTCTGCAACTACAGCTTCTGTTTCACGGCTCGCAGTACCGTTACCAATCGCAATAAGCTCTACGTTATATTCACGGCATAAACGTGCAAGCTCAGCAATAGAGCCTTCTTTGTCTTCTTTAGGCGCAAATGGGTAAATCGTGCTGTGAGCAAGTACATCACCAGCATCGCTTACTACAGCCAGTTTCACACCAGTACGAATACCAGGGTCAACACCCAAAGTTGTACGGCTACCCGCTGGTGCAGATAACAATAAATGACGAAGGTTTTCAGCAAATACCTGCATTGCTTCTGCTTCGGCAGCAAGTCGTTTTTCTGTTAGTAATGAATGCTCGATTTGAGGACGAACCTTACCTAACCAGAATAATTTTGCAGTTTGCTTTAAGAAATCTTGGCGAGCTTGTGGCTGAACTTGATCTAGGTTGTATTCAGTTTCAATATGAGCCAACGGTGCATCATCTTCACCATCTACTTTTAAACCAAGTACGTTTTCTTGACGACCACGTAACATTGCCAATAAACGATGAGAAGGTAATTTATTTAAGCCTTCAGAGAATTCAAAGTAATCACGGAACTTTTTGCCCACTTCTTTCTTTTCTTCAGAAGCAACAGTACTTTTTAACACTGCTGTTTTTGCAAAAGTCGCTTTTAATTCTGTAGTCAGCGCAATATTTTGTGCCCAGTCATCAATTAAAATATGCTGGATTGCATCTAACTGACTTTCAACATCTGGATAGTCTTCATGGCTAAAACCAGCTAATGCTTCTGTCGGATCAATTTGTTCTGCAATAATTTTTTCGGCAATTGGCCCCAGACCCGCTTCTTTCGCCTTGAAAGACTTGCTCGTACGTTTAGGACGGTACGGCGCATAAATTTCTTCTAAAGCATTTTTTGTTTCGGCTGCATTCACCCGCGCCAACAAGTCATCATTCAATTTATTCTGTTCTTGCAATGACTGAATGACCTTTTCACGGCGCTCATATAAATCACGTAAATACGCTAAACGAGTATCTAATTGGCGTAACTGCGTATCATCTAAACCTTGTGTTACTTCTTTACGGTAACGGGCAATGAATGGAACACTGGCACCTTCGTCAATTAAGCGGATGGCAGCTTCTACTTGGTTTGGACGTACGGCAAGCTCACTTGCCAACTGCTGAACTAAGTCAGTCATCGTGTTTGATCCCACAAGGATAAAGTTTAAAAGCACTGATTATAAAGACCAAGACTATAAAATCCACACTTGTTTGCGTATTCAAAACGTTTTTTTGTATTGACTGTGAATTTTTCGCATTCTTCACTTCATAAAAAGTGCTCTGTGCTACGTATTTTGGCCTTTAAACTCATATTTTACTGTTTAAAAAATCTGAAATTTATAGGATAACCCTTAAGCAAAATGAAATTTTTAATATAAATTACGAGAAAATGAACATATTGATACAGTACTAAAATGAGCAAAAATATAGTTTTTCTTATCTGTCTAAATAAATTATTAAGCTTTAATATCTAAATGGCTTATCGACCTTTTAGAAAATAAGCTTTGAAAAGTAGCGCTAATTTTTAAAATAATTTATTTGAAACAATTATTTATTAAAATTTAATCGAATAGAATTTAACAAATGAGCGAATGCTTGGTTTTTTCTTTAAGGCTTTGCTAAATTATGGGCATAAGATGTTGTTTTTTGGTTTCAAGCCCCTACGAAAATTGTAATTTTGAGCAAATTGATACATAGTCTTAACAAGAACATCGGCATTATACTGAGGGCTTGTTGGCAATAAGCCTAACCGATCCAATAATATATAAATTATGACTTTAAAAGGGAGTACATCATGAGTTTAGTTGTACCTGCTGAACATCCTGAAACCGTACATAACGAAACGGATCGTGTCGAGCGCATTTTAGTGGTCGATGACGATGTGCGTTTACGTACCCTCTTGCAACGTTTTTTGGAAGATAAAGGCTTTGTTGTAAAAACTGCCCACGATGCCTCACAAATGGATCGTTTATTACAACGTGAGTTATTTTCACTTATCGTGCTCGACTTTATGTTGCCCGTTGAAGATGGTTTAAGTATTTGTCGTCGTTTACGTCAGTCAAACATTGATACACCAATTATTATGCTAACTGCACGTGGTAGTGACTCAGACCGTATTGCTGGTCTTGAAGCCGGTGCAGATGACTATCTACCAAAACCATTCAACCCAAATGAGCTATTAGCACGTATTCGTGCAGTATTACGTCGTCAGGTTCGTGAAGTTCCGGGCGCTCCAAGCCAACAAGTTGAAGTGGTTAGCTTCGGTCCATGGTCTTTAGACTTATCTACACGTACGTTAACTCGTGAAGGACAGATTGTTACCTTAACAACGGGTGAATTTGCCGTATTAAAAGCATTGGTACAGCATCCACGTGAACCTTTAACACGCGATAAACTTATGAACTTGGCTCGTGGCCGTGAATGGGGTGCAATGGAGCGCTCAATTGACGTTCAAGTGTCTCGTCTACGTCGTTTAATTGAAGATAACCCAGCGCGCGCACGCTATATTCAAACTGTGTGGGGCGTAGGTTATGTATTTGTTCCAGATGGTGCTGAATAAGCTTGAGATAAAATAGAGTGAGTTTAGAGCCAATATCACCGCAAAGCTTTACCGACTACATTGCGTATTCAGAGCGTAAACGGACGAGATGGGAACGTTTTCTCGACAAAATTAAGCCACGTTCTGCTGCCATGCGTACCACAATTTTGGTACTGCTGGTGGTGTTCTTTAGCCTCTTTATGTCTTTGTGGTTTTTTTGGCGAACTCTCTATCTACCTGAGATTCAACAACATGCCCGTTATCTGGCAGTTGAACTCGAACTGGTCAACAACCCTAATATTCGTATTTTTCATCGTGATAGCGAAGTTGATGTCGATACTTGGTTACGTAATCGGGTTGGTATTGAATACATAACCGACCCTAAAGAGTATCCAAGCGTTCGCGATAAAGTAATTGCCGAGATTTTTACCAACCAAGTTGAGCAAAAACTAGCCAATGAAATTGGTGCAAAAGACGTTACCGTTTACTTCCAGTTTAAACCTAGCCCACGTATCTGGATTCAAACTCCTGAAATGCATGGCAACTGGGTTCGTGAACCTTTAAAAACCTATGCAAACTATAGCCCTGAGCTATTAATTGGTTGGGTTGTGGGTGTTCCTTTAGTGTCAGCCATCATTATTTTAATTTTGGTTAGACAAATGAACCGCCCCTTGCGTCGTTTGCAAAATGCTGCCAATGAATATAGTAAGTCTGGAACTGCACCTTATTTAGATACCAACCATGGCCCTCTAGAAATTCGCCAAGTTAACCAAGCCTTTAACCGCATGGTCTATACGCTTGAACAAGCCGAGCGTGAAAGACGAATCATGCTAGCGGGTATTTCACATGATCTAAGAACTCCCCTTACACGTATTCGTTTAACCGCAGAAATGCTACCTGATGAATTTCTGCGTGAAGGCTTGGTCTATGACGTAGACGATATGGATGCAATTTTGAATCAGTTCATTTCATATATGCGGGATGGTTCTGATGAAGAATTAAAAGACACCAATATCAATATATTACTGCAAGAATTAATTATTCAGTTTAAACCGCTCGATATTCGTTTTGAGGTGCAAGATGTTCCGATTATTCCTGCGCGTAGTCTCTCTTTAAAACGACTCATTGCTAACCTTATTAATAACGCAAAACGTTATGGTGCGGAGCCAATCGAACTCAGTGCAAAAGTTGAAAATGAACATATTTTGATTACCGTTGCCGACCACGGTGAAGGTATTCCAGAAGATCAAATTGAAGAATTAATGCAACCATTTGTGAGAGGCGACTCTGCTAGAACCATCCAGGGAAGTGGTTTAGGTCTTGCCATTGTTAAGCGTATTGTCGACATTCATCAAGGTGAAATCCAAATTCATAACCGTGAACAAGGTGGTTTAGAGGTTGTTATTTCACTACCTATTCCAAAACCAGCGGCTGAAGAAAATACAACGCCAAATCCTTTGGAAAAAATTAAACAAACTTTAAGTGAGCGCTTCTAATTTGATCAACCGATCATTTAAAGCGCTATTTTAAAATTTATTAAATACCAAATAAATCAACATATTAAAAATCATAAAATAAATTTATACCCACATTTATTTAAAAAATTAGACCTTAGCCTAACACCTATGCACTTTTCATTTTTTCATAGCTAAAATCCCGTATGTTTTGACAATATTGAGGATGTCCAATGTCTTTAAGTCGTATTCGCCTAGCTTCTCTTCATGACAAGGTCATCAGTGCTGAACAAGCTGCGCAATTCATCGAAAATGGAATGACCGTTGGTATGAGTGGTTTTACTCGTGCTGGTGAAGCTAAAGCTGTTCCACAAGCACTTGTAGAGCACGCAAAGAAAAATCCGTTAAAAATCACGTTAATTACGGGTGCTAGCTTAGGTAATGACTTAGACAAACAACTCACGGAAGCAGGTGTTTTATCTCGTCGTATGCCATTTCAGGTAGACAACACTTTACGTCGTGCGATTAACAACGGCGAAGTTATGTTTATTGACCAACACTTGTCAGAAACTGTTGAGCAAATGCGTAACCAGCAACTTAAACGTCCAGACGTTGCGGTGATTGAAGCAATTGCGATTACTGAAGATGGCGGCATTATTCCAACAACTTCTGTGGGTAACTCTGCAAGCTTTGCTATTTTTGCCGAAAAAGTTATTGTTGAAATCAACACCTCTTTAAGCGAAAGCTTTGAAGGTTTGCACGACATCTATATTCCGACTTATCGCCCAACACGTACTCCAATTCCATTAACAAAAGTGGATGAGCGTATTGGTACAACGGCAATCCAAATTGATCCTGCAAAAATTGTTGGTATTGTCTTTAACGACACACATGACTCACCATCAACAGTCACTCCTCCAGATGATGAGACTCAAGGCATTGCAAACCACCTCATTGCTTTCTTTAATAAAGAAGTTGCTGAAGGCCGTTTACCAAAGAACCTTGGTCCATTACAAGCAGGGATTGGTTCAATTGCTAACGCTGTATTAACAGGTTTAAAAGATTCTGATTTTGAAGACCTCATCATGTACTCAGAAGTTCTACAAGACTGTACTTTTGAACTCATTGATGCAGGCAAAATGAAATTTGCTTCTGGTAGCTCAATTACCCTTTCAGCTAAATGTGGCGAAAAAGTTTTTGGCAATATCGAAGCTTATAAAGACAAATTAGTGCTTCGTCCACAAGAAATTTCTAACCACCCTGAACTTGTACGTCGTTTAGGGATTATCGGCATTAACACTGCACTTGAGTTTGATATTTACGGCAACGTAAACTCAACTCACGTGTGCGGTACTAAAATGATGAACGGTATTGGTGGTTCAGGCGACTTCGCTCGTAACGCGCACTTGGCAATCTTTGTGACCAAATCAATTGCTAAAGGCGGCGATATTTCTTCTATCGTACCAATGGTGAGCCATGTTGACCACAGCGAACACGACGTTGATATTTTAGTAACAGAGCAAGGTCTAGCTGACTTACGCGGTTTAGCACCTCGTGAACGTGCTCGCGCTATTATTGATAACTGTGTACATCCGCTTTACCGTGATGCATTGAACGACTATTTCGACCGTGCATGTGCTAAAGGTGGTCATACTCCTCATTTACTTCGTGAAGCATTGTCTTGGCATGCAAACTTCGAAGAAACAGGTCAAATGCTTCAAGCAGCACCTGTTGCAAAATCAGCTTAAATCACTGGTTTTAATTCAAGCACTCCTTCGGGGGTGCTTTTTTTATTTGTTTAAATTATTCAAAACTACTGCTCAATTGCGTATTTTTATTTTATCTTTTCAATACATCAAAACAAAAAGTAGAAATCCATATGTTCATTATTCGCCAATTTACAAATGCAGATCTGGATGATGTGGTCAATTTATGGGAAAGCTGTGACCTAACCCGCCCTTGGAATAACCCTGAAACGGATATTTTTAGAAAAGTTTCACAACAGGATGATTTATTTTTAGTTGCTATTAAAGATGAGCAACTGATTGGCACACTTATGGGCGGCTACGACGGCCATAGAGGCTGGATTAACTATTTGGCTGTTCATCCCCATCAACAACGCTTAGGAATCGCTACAGCGCTTGTACAACAGCTTGAGAAGCGCCTCATCGCTCGTGGTTGCCCAAAGCTTCAATTATTAGTGCGTAAAGATAATTTGAATGTGTTGAACTTTTATGAACAACTCGGTTACGACGAAGTAGAAGCTGTGTGTTTAGGCAAACGACTCATTAATGATAGTCCTCACGATTAGAGACAAGTTTTCAGTTGAGCCATTTTTAGAAAGTGAAGGCAATATTGGGGATAACCCTGTCTGCTTGTGGATAAAATGAGATTTATACACAAGTGAAGTCTTAATATTTTTTATTAAGTAAATAGGCATGAAAAAAGCCCCATACTTTAAAGTATGAGGCTTTTTCGAATATGGTGGCGAGACCCAGGATCGAACTGGGGACACACGGATTTTCAATCCGTTGCTCTACCTACTGAGCTATCACGCCGATGGCCTGTATTAAGCCGTATCTCAGAACAATAGTCAACAATTATCCTGAGTTTCTGATTTAAATGAGTATTTTTTATACTTAAAAAAAATCCCTGATGGGATCAGGGATTGAAAACACAAATAATGGTGGCGAGACCCAGGATCGAACTGGGGACACACGGATTTTCAATCCGTTGCTCTACCTACTGAGCTATCACGCCGAAGTGGGCGTATTAAACAATGTTTATAAGAAGACGTCAAGCAACTTCCGTATTTTTTGTAACAAGTGTTTAATTTTAAATCACAAGTACAGTAAAAATAGGATTTTAGCTATGTAATTTACCAATATGCGCTAAGCAGCGATGAATAGCACCACAGCCTGGCTCAAAAATTTTAACGCCTTTTGATTCTTCTATACGACAAGCTTCTTCTACCAAGCGCTCAGCTACCCCACGACCACGGTTCGCAGGGTGCACCACAATATATTCAAGTACCTTGCTTTCGCCTTGTCCTGAACACCAGATTGCACCTATAATTTTGGTGTTAAATTCGGCAGTGTATAGCGTGGTATACTGCTGTAAATCTTGTTCAAGTTGTTCAATCGCATCGTGCCCGTCACCAAACTCCGGACTTGTATCATACAGTCGCTCAAGCTGATCGCGGATCTCTGAATTATCCAGAGAACTATAAGCATGTACGGTAATAGGCATTGATTAACCCTCCTGAGCAAACTATGATGCTGTCACGAATTCGTCACAGCGAAATTATCGTTAACATCCAATCATTTTTGACGTTTTTTGAGGAACGTGTCCATGACGCAACGTATCAGTGAAGTGGTTAGAAATACCAATGAAACCAAAATTCGAGTTCGTTTAAATCTCGATGGTACTGGTCAAGGCACACTAAACACCGGAGTTCCATTTTTAGACCATATGATTGATCAAATCAAGCGACATGGCTTATTTGATATCGATATTCATTGTGATGGAGACCTCGAGATTGACGATCATCATACCGTAGAGGACTGCGGTATCACGCTTGGACAGGCTTTTGCACAAGCTTTAGGTGATAAAAAAGGTTTACGTCGTTATGGTCATTTTTATGCACCATTAGACGAAGCTTTATCTCGTGTCGTTGTAGATTTATCTGGTCGTCCAGGTTTATTTATGGATATTCCATTTACTCGCGCACGTATCGGTACATTTGATGTGGATTTATTTTCCGAGTTTTTCCAAGGTTTCGTAAACCACGCGCTTATGACCTTACATATTGATAACTTGAAGGGTAAAAATAGCCACCATCAAATCGAGAGTGTATTTAAAGCACTAGCGCGTGCTTTACGTATGGCATGTGAAATTGATCCACGTGCTGAAAACACGATTGCATCGACAAAAGGTAGCCTCTAATGACACGTATCGCGTTACTTGATTATGGCATGGGCAATCTACACTCAGCTGCTAAAGCACTTGAGCATGTAGGCGCTACAGTCGATGTAACTAACGACCCCAAATTAATTGCACAAGCCGACAAAATTGTTTTCCCAGGTGTTGGGGCAATGCGTGACTGTATGCAAGGCATGCGTGAAGCAGGTATTGATGAAGTCGTACGCAACGCTGCTTTTAATAAACCTGTTCTTGCAATTTGTGTAGGCATGCAAGCGCTTCTACAAAGCTCTGAAGAAAATGGCGGTGTAGATGCACTAGGTATTTTTGACGGTGTAGTAAAACACTTCCCTCAAATGGAAGGTTTAAAAGTCCCACACATGGGCTGGAACCAAGTTCACCAAATGGATCCAAGCCATCCAATGTGGAATAACATTGAACAAGATGCTCGCTTCTACTTTGTACACAGCTACTATGTTGAACCTAAAGATGAAAACCTTGTGGCTGCAACATGCGAATATGGCGTGAACTTCTGTACGGCAATTCACAAAGATAATTTATTTGCGACTCAATTTCACCCAGAGAAAAGCCATACTGCGGGTTTACAGCTACTTAAAAACTTTGTGGAATGGAATATTTAATTTCACGAAAGCTTTAAACAGATCAGGTCTAGATGGCCTGATCTTTTTTTTTATTTATAATAACTACTAATCATTTATAGAATGATATTTTATTCAACAAAATATTGAATATTCATACTTTTAAATAAAACCAAATGATCAGGATAAACACAATGAATTCACCTTTTGAAAATCAGCCACTTCAGCAAGATTCGCCCTTTAAGGCAAATGGGCGTTTTGGACGACTCTCTTACGCTGCTTGGACCTTCCTATTTACACTAACCCTCGCTGCTGTTGTTCTACTTATTATTTTTACTTTCGGACTTACACAAAATGAGGGCGCTCCAGGCTTTACTGCGCCGGGCTTAGTCTCGATTGCCATTCTCTATATCATCGGTATTTATATTAGCTTCGTATTTACCATCCGCCGTTTGCATGATCGCAATAATACAGGGTGGCTATCTTTACTCATGCTCGTACCAATCGTGAATATTGGCCTTGCCATTTATTTATTCTGTGCAAAAGGAACAGAAGGTCCTAATGATTATGGACCGAAGCGTCCAACGCCAAGCTGGGAACGTGTTTTAGGCTGGATTTATATTGCACTTATTCCGCTTGCAGTAGTTTTTGCTATTGTTGCCACAATGATGGCTCCTACCTATGAAGGTTATATTGAAAAAAGCGAAAGCGTTGTCATTGGTACACCGTCTCAGTCTCAATAATTTTTAAAGTCGCGTATAAAGCCTAGTTCTCTAGGCTTTATTCATATATAAAGCTAATAGCTCAATTTATTTGTACGCTGTTAAATATGTCCGAAGTCCCTTCCCTCCTTGATAAAGCCTCTATTCAGCAGCTTCCACCTTTTAAAAATCTTAACCACCAAAATATTGTGGTGATTGAAAATACTGAGCAATGCAAAACTATTGAAGAAGAATTAAAAGCAACGATCTTTTTAGGATTTGATTCGGAATCTAAACCGACATTTCGGGTGGGTGAAGTTTCGACAGGTCCACATCTGATTCAGCTTGCCGCTGAACATAAAGTCTATTTATTTCATGTCAATTCATCGACTTTAAAATTTTTGCAGCCTATTTTGTCCAATCCAAAACAACTTAAAGTCGGTTTTGGCCTTAAAAATGATAAGCATATTTTTCACAAAAAAGGCATAGAGCTTGAAAGCTGCATTGACCTTGCTAAAGGTTTTAGTCACTTTGGTTTTACCCAGCAAATGGGTGTACAAAAAGCTGTAGCACTGTTGTTTGGACAGTATCTTTCGAAGTCAAAGAAAATCGGAACATCAAATTGGGCACAAAAGCCACTTAACTCACAACAAATCAGTTATGCCGCTGCCGATGCTTATGCAGCTCTACTGGTATTTTTAGAGCTTCGTAAACAAAACCTATTACCGACTCACATTTCACAAACGATTCAAACCGCACTTCACGCGTAAAGTTATAAAAGTCTTTTCTAAGGCTTAGCGATTGATCAATACTTTGCTAAGATGTGCACAATTTCATAAACATGATGAAGCAAGGAGCGAAAGCATGCTAATCATTCCAGCAATTGACCTGAAAGATGGTAAATGTGTGCGTTTAAAACAAGGGCGTATGGAAGACGATACCGTTTTCTCTGACGATCCAGTTGCAACTGCCCAGCATTGGGTAAATGAAGGCGCACGTCGTTTACATTTGGTTGATTTGAATGGCGCTTTCGCAGGTACTCCAATTCATAAACCTGTTGTTGAAGCAATTGCTAAAGCTCAGCCAGAATTACCAATTCAAATTGGTGGTGGTATTCGCTCATTAGAAACAATTGAACACTACTTAGAAGCTGGTGTGACTTTTGTCATTATTGGTACTAAAGCAGTTCAAGAGCCTGAATTTGTAGAAGAAGCTTGTAAGCGCTTTGCTGGCCACATCATTGTTGGTATTGATGCCATGAATGGTATGGTTGCAACTGACGGCTGGGCAAACGTTACTGATGTTAAAGCAACTGATTTAGCAAAACGTTTTGCAGATGCAGGCGTGTCTAGCATTGTTTATACAGACATTGCGCGTGACGGCATGATGCAAGGGGTAAACGTTGAGCAGACTGTAAACTTGGCTCAATACTCAGGCTTACCAGTGATTGCTTCAGGTGGCGTAACTAACCTTGATGACGTTCGTAACTTAAAAGGCAAACCGGGCATTTTAGGTGCAATCACAGGTCGTGCAATTTATGAAGGTACTTTAAACCTTCGTGAAGCTCAGCTTCTGTTAGATGAAAACCGTCTTTAATTTTTAAGATGTAAAAAAAGAGCCTGTTTAGGCTCTTTTTTATTGCTGATATGACAAATACATTCCTAATCAATACACCACATTACGAATAAACTTAAGTACTTGGTTACCACTATTGATATAGGTGTAAGTCACTGAACTAGCATATATAAATGAAGAACCAGCAACGATAGTTTTTGAGCTATCCGCAAATTGTATGGTCAACTCACCTTCTAATACATAAATAAGCTCTTGCCATCCTTCCGGGTCTGCTTCAGCAACATAAGACTCCCCTACTGCTAACGACCATGTCCAAAGCTCAACTTGCGAACGCGATGGAACTGAAGTCAAAAAAGTCGCTCTGCTTTCTTCTTTTTCACCCTGCCAAGCAAGTACATTAACCAAGGCTTGTTCTTTATGCTCGGGTGCGCTCACAATCGTTCTAAAGTCTACCCCCAACACTGCCGCAATTGCGTCGAGTTTAGCTAGGCTGATATTGACTTGTCCTGTTTCTAAAGCAGCAATCGTTCGTCTACTAACACCCGCCTGATCTGCCAAGTCCTGTTGGCTTAAACCTCGCTCATCTCTTAATGAACGGATATTTGTGCCGACATGCTGTAAAACGGTACTCGACTGGCTCATAGAATAGGTTAGTAAAGAAAATTTGAGCAATATATTGCACAAAATGGAAGAATAGCGCAACATGTGCAGTATATTGCACAATTTATTCTAAATTTGAGTATGTCACCAATTTCTTTGAGTTCAAGCAAAGCCCTCCAGTTAGCACTCGTTTTGATTACTATGATTTGGGGCGGAACATTTCTTACAGTGCAATATGCACTGAATTTTACATCGCCTATGTTTTTTGTAGGCTGCCGCTTTGCTGTAGCAGCACTAACGTTATTGCTTATTTCATTCAAGAGTATGAAAGGCGTTACGTTAAAAGACTTAGGTGCTGGTACTGCAATTGGTGTAGTCATTGTAGGCGGTTATGGAACTCAAACAATTGGTCTGCAAACTATTCCGAGTAGTGAGTCGGCTTTTTTAACGGCGCTTTATGTTCCACTTGTTCCTATTTTAATGTGGCTCATCTTTAGAAAGACACCACATGTCATGACTTGGGTAGGAGCAGCTTTGGCTTTTGCTGGTCTTGTTTTATTAACAGGTAATGGTTTTGAGCAAATCTCTTTAAATTTTGGACAACTTTTAACAGTACTTGGCTCAGTTGCAATTGCTTTAGAAATTATTTTTATTAGCTACTTTGCTGGAAAGGTAAATTTACGCCGTGTGACCATTATCCAACTTGCTGTCGCGTCTCTACTTTCGTTTGCCGTTATGCCTGTGGTGGGCGAACATACGATTCCGGCATTTTCATGGCCGCTTGTACTTACAGCTGTTACATTAGGTTTAGCAAGCGCACTGATTCAATTTGTGATGAACTGGGCTCAGCGTATGGTTGATCCTTCACGTGCTGCGATTATTTATGCAGGAGAACCTGTTTGGGCAGGAATTATTGGTCGAATTGCGGGTGAGCGTTTACCAGTTATTGCTCTTTTGGGTGGTGCTTTAGTGGTATTAGGTGTTTTAGTGAGTGAGTTAAAACTTAAGTTGCCAATTAAAAAAACTAAAAGAATTCGAGAATAAAAAAGAGAGCTTAATGCTCTCTTTTTTATCTATTATTTTTTCTTCAATGAAATACAAGGCTGGTAGTACTCAACCGTAGGCATGGGATCATAGAATGGATGGAGCAATGCCTTCCATTCCTGATAAGCCTCAGACTTTCTAAACCCTTCGGTATGATGCTCAATCTCATCCCAAGAGATCATTAGAATATAATGATGTGGGTCAGTTGCATGCTTAATGAGTTGGACAGCATTGAAGCCCTCCATTGGAGAAACAATATGTTTCGCCTGCTCAAAAGCCTCAAGAAATGCTTCACTTTGCCCAGACTTTATACTCAAATGCACATGTTCAATAATCATGATTTATTGATACATCGGACGGTTATCATTTAAAGCAATCAATCCACGAATGGCACGATATACAATCCAGATCCATGCCGCTGTAATCACGCCTACACAGAATACAGTCGAAGAGATCGCAACGCCTGCAAATAAATCGGTATTTTCACCTGTAAAGAACAAGAAAATAAATGGTAAAAAGGCAATAATATTCCAAGCGAGATACCACCAGAATGTTCTGATTTGCCATGTAAAGTGGCTCGCAAAAATTGAACCTTGTACATCGGAACGTTTTACGTAGTTAATAATTAAAGCAATAACCGCAAGTAAGCCGCCTGTAAAAATGGCAACAATATAAAGTACATATAAAATAAGTGTTAAAGTACGATTTGGATCTTGGTCGATAGAACTATTCATTTTTATACCTCTCAAGTGTAATAAAACAATTTACTTTTATAAGCCCCGCAGAACATTTAAGGGAGAAATTAGCCACAAAATCAAAAGTAAATGAAAGAATATGGTACAAAAATAAATCTTACGGAATGGTTGTTTTTGTGTTTTATGTCTCAGTTTTTGTTGTGCCCACCATGCAGCAGGCCAGCCTCCTAAAAAACTTACAATGTGTAAAGTTTGTTCAGGCACACGGCGATTGCCTAGTTGTGCAGCCTCTTTATCTTGTGAATATAGCCAATAACTTAAGGCATTCATCATTAAAACAAACAACAAAGTATAGGCTGGTAAAGTATGAATGAAACTCATAATGCCCATTAAAACAAAATAAAATACGATCCCCATTTGCATGGCAGACCATGGTTTTGCCTGAAATGAAGATTCTGTTTTTGCTGACTTTGAAGCTTTACGCGTTTGTGATGCTTTTAAATAGGTGACCTGCTGGGCACGGAAGCGACCTCGCTCATCTAAAATGACCAAATACTCTAGTGCACAACCAATAATTGGCCGAGGTCCGGGGCGTGCAAAATCTTTGATATGCAAAAAGACTCGCTCTTTTTCAGCATCGTCCGGCTGAATAAAGCCATAACCTTTTTCGTCGAACCATTCGACTAAACGCCCCTGATCTCGCATCTTTATTCCTTTTATGCTTTTACATGACTTAAACGGTCTTGCATCATTGTTCGCATTTCTTGCGGGTCTTTTTGCAAAATGTCGTCGCCAGTACGTCCTTCTTCTTTATTTTTTTGAGCAACTTGCAAGCGCATTGACCAAAAACGGCATGCTGCCATTGCTAAGAATACATCTAAACACTCAAGTTCATCTGAAGTAAGCACACGAACTTTTTGGTATGCCGCTAAGTAAGCTGCCACTTTGTCTGAGTTTAAATGTGCTTCTGGATATTCGGTACAAAAATCATTGATGGTAATCGCAATATCAAACAGCAACTCATCTTGATTTAACTCGTAAAAATCTAAAATACCTTGTAATTGCTCACCTTCAAACAGCGTATTGTCACGGAACAAATCAGAGTGAATAAAACCTGTTGGTCGATTTGAATACTGCGCTGTTTTAGCATTAAAAGCTTGATAGACCTGCTCAAGTAAAGCTTGATCATCTTTAGACATATTTGGCTTAAGCTGTTCTGCAACACCTGTCCAGTATTGATGATCGCGTCGATATTCACGCTCAAGCGGAAAGTCTTGTAAAGCCACATGCAGTTTCGCCTGTGCGTCTGCAATTGCGGCAACTTGCGCTACTGTGGTTTGCATGGGATGGTCACCCATGAGACGTGGTGCAATCTGTGCAGGTTTATCTGCAATCACGTGAACCGCTTGTCCACTGTGTTTTAACGGTACAGCAACAGGTACATCATGAGTGCCCAATTGTTCAAGTACAGGAATAAGTTCGCCTGCCCCTTGTGCATCTAACTCTTCAAACACGGTGAGTACATACTGTTTGCGGTTTACATCAACCAAAAAATAATTGGTGTTTTGAATACCTCCCTGAATTGGGTTCAGCTCCAACACCTCTAATCCATAAGGTGCAGCAAAGGTGCGAACTTCATCTAAACTCAACGGGGTATAAACCGACATGGAAAACCTGCAAAAAACATCTGTGAAGTTTGATAGAATACCTCTTCCCTCCATGAAGGTGTAGCGCCTGTGTAGGAACTTTCACCAACGGCGATTATTTTTGGAAAAAGCTATGCTTGCTAAACGTATTATTCCTTGCCTAGACGTTGATAACGGACGCGTAGTTAAAGGCGTTCAATTCCTCGATATTCGTGATGCGGGCGACCCTGTTGAAGTGGCACGTCGCTATAACGAACAAGGTGCAGACGAAATTACTTTCTTAGACATTACCGCTACACATCATGGACGCGACACTACTTACCGTACTGTTGAACGTATGGCCGAGACTGTATTTGTGCCATTAACTGTTGGTGGTGGTGTACGTAAGGTTGAAGATATTCGTGCGTTATTAAATGCAGGTGCAGACAAAGTGAGTATTAACTCGGCTGCCGTATTTAACCCTGAATTTGTTCAAGAAGCTTCTCAACACTTTGGCGCACAATGTATTGTGGTTGCGATTGATGCCAAAAAAACTGGTGATAACAAATGGGAAATCTTTACTCACGGTGGTCGTAAACCAACGGGTATTGATGCCATTGAATGGGCTGTGAAAATGGCTGACTACGGTGCGGGTGAGTTACTCATTACCAGTATGGATGCCGACGGTACTAAAGCAGGTTACGATATTGCCTTAATGCGTGCCATTAATGACCGCGTGACCATTCCAACGATTGCTTCGGGTGGTGTGGGCAACTTACAACATCTTGCAGACGGTATTTTACAAGGTGGTGCAGATGCGGTATTGGCTGCAAGTATTTTCCACTTTGGCCAATATACGATTCCAGAGGCTAAACAATATTTAGCTGAACAAGGCATCGAAATGCGCTTATAAGCTTATTGATATTTAAAGGGGCAATATGCCCCTTAATTTTTTATGCAGCGCCATCGACCGAATTTAAGTCGTTAACCAGTTGAGGTTTTTCTTTTTTCTCGACCCATTTTGCAGGAAAGATTTTCTCTACTGCTTGAGACAGTGGTCTAGCAAGCGCAGTAGGTAACCGTATACCCAAAGGGTTTTGTTCTTTTAAATCTGCCGAAGACACCACGCGTGTTCCCATCACATAATCAAACCAAGGCTTAGTCACACACCAATTGGCGTCTTGATTAGAGTTCATGTGGTGGTCGTAGTGCCACGGAATTTTACGCTTTGCCCAGTCGGGCTCTAAATGCGCACGGCGATGAATATAATAATAATTTCCTGCACTGTACCAAGCTGCGAGAGCCATACCTTTTGAAAACGGGTAAAAAATTGCACTTGAGACTGTTGCCACGACTGCCAGTGAAATTAACTCATTTTTAGTTCGCCAGTTTCCAACACCTTCCACATAGCAATCATCATGAAATTGCTGTTTACGGACTTCACGATGGTGTGCCCAATGTGACTCCATGCTTCTTGGCACTGGGCTATAGCGCGGTTGTCCAGAACGGTGTACCCCATGTAAAATATATTTGTGTGCCACCCATTCAAATGCATTTGCAACCGCAATTCCGGCAATAAAACCTTTTAACATCACCTAACTCCTTTTTCTTTTTATTGAGCATATAAAATTCGTTATGCTAGGTATTGACCAGAATTTATGGTTTCATTGACAAATCACGACAAGAAAGAGGTGGTCACGGATGCCACAACTAAAAAATTATACAGGCTCGGTGTATGGAGGACTGGGACATCTATTAAAAGCTTATTGTGAAGCCAACCAGTTAACTATTCCTGAGCAATTAGAACAAATTCAAAATCTGGAACGCTTTGACTATGTGGTTTGGCGTGACTTGTTAGAAGTGATTTATAAACTGGACCCTAAGCCGGGATTAGGCCTAGAAATTGCCAAATATGTGCAACCCAAACACTTAGGAATTATTGCTTATCTAGCGCTCTCTTGCGATAACCTAGGTGAAGCCTTAATTCGCTATCATGACTTTCACCGTCTGATTTATGACGGTAGCCCATTAGTGGTTGAGCTATATGAACAATATGCTTCTATTCGCTGGGAGGCGACTGAACTACACCCTACTCAGCTTACTGATGAAATCGCAATTGCCCTGGTAATTCAATTCTTACGTCTTTTTATGTCTCATGAAGATGTACATGTACATGAGGTACATTTCTTAAATACTGCCCCTAAAAATATCAGGGTTTATGAACAATATTTTCAATGTCCTGTTCGTTTTAGCCAGCCGCGTACAGAGTTACTTATTCCAATTACCGAAATTCATAAACCACTTAGCAGCGCTGACCACACTCTACAACAGTTATTGGTTCAGCAAGCCCAAGCACTGTTAGAACAATTACCAAATTCGACTCAACTCGATCAGCGTTTACAGCACTCCATTTTAACTGGCTTACAAAAGAATCAATATCACATTGAATATATTGCTGCTCAATTAGGCCTATCTGTTCGCCAACTCCAACGCCATTTACAACAGCAAAACACCACCTTTCAGGAACGCGTGCAACAAGTGCGCTTTATGCTCGCAACCGAGTATCTAAAAGACCCGCATTTAAGCTTGCAAGAGATTGCACTTTTACTGTGTTACTCAGAACAAAGTGCTTTTCAAAGAGCATTTAAACATTGGACCAATCAAACACCCCAACAATGGCGAGTTCAATTTTTAGACAAAGAATAACCAACCAAAACTTACAAATCTTTTCTTGATTAAAACAACACTGAAAACAAAAATTTCATATAGTCACATGCTTAATTTTTTGTGACATATTTCACATTAATTAAAAAATAGATCAATAGATGAGTAATCACAATGAATAAATATTTTGCTGAATTCTTAGGTACGTTTTGGCTAGTCTTTGGTGGTTGTGGTAGCGCAGTGTTAGCCGCAGCTTTCCCTGAACTTGGTATTGGCTTTGCAGGTGTAGCCCTTGCCTTTGGTTTAACCGTACTCACTGGTGCTTATGCTCTCGGGCATATCTCTGGTGGCCATTTTAACCCCGCGGTCAGTGTCGGTCTTTGGGTCGGCGGCCGTTTCGATATTAAAGATTTAATTCCTTATATTGTTGCACAAGTGGTTGGTGCAACTGCTGCTGCATTTGTTCTCTATATTATCGCTCAAGGTCAAGCTGGCTTTACTGGTGTGGGCGGTTTTGCTTCAAATGGTTTTGGTGATTTATCTCCAAATAAATTTGGTCTAGGTTCTGCTTTTATTATTGAAGTGGTACTTACTGCGTTCTTCTTAATCATTATTTTAGGATCAACACATGGTCGTGCACCTGCTGGTTTTGCACCTATTGCGATTGGTCTTGCATTAACGCTTATTCACTTAATCAGTATTCCAGTGACAAATACTTCGGTGAACCCTGCACGTAGTACAGGTGTTGCATTCTTTGCTCAAACTGGTGCTTTAAGTCAGTTGTGGTTGTTCTGGGTAGCGCCGATTTTAGGTGCTGTGATTGGGGCAATTATTTATAAGGGGGTTGCTGGGGATAAGGATTAACTTTACCTAGATGTAATCTACTATCGCGGAGGGTGACATGGATGTCACCTGTTGAGCAGGGGTACATGGATGTACCCTCTGATCAACAAAGCCTTTTGTTTACTTTTGGGCTTTCAAAAGTAAAAAATGTCTATACACATTCAATAAAATTCAACGTGGTATTAAAGACTGTATGGCAGCATGATCATGCTAAATATCATGTATAGCATACATAAATTATAAAAACGGATTATTCACTTCTTGTTCAGCTGGTCGTTCAATTTTCTCAGGCAATTCTTCTTTTTCCAAAGCTGCAACCACATCGTTTAAAAAGCTCTGTAGTGCCTTTGCTTGCTCTAAGCCGACTTTGTCTTTGGTAATTTGCAAATTGCCATAAATGCTCACGCAATCGACATCATTTTCTAATGTTAAATCTTCAATTGAAGAAGACTCTGTACCCTTTTCAAATGGCTTAAACATAAGTATGGTCTCGTTGTTATATCTTCACAGTGTAATACGATCAATTTAAAAAAAATCAATCAAAATTAAAAGTGCCGATAAAATTAAAAAAGCGCCCATCAAGATATTAAAATATTTCAAACGGTTGCCTTGGTTTAGCACCACTGAAAATTTATCGCCGCAAAATCCCCAAAAGAACAAACATACATAACAGGTGAAAAAATAAATAACAATAAAGACTGGTAATGCCTGCGGGTTTTCAATACTGGTAAACATGGTAATACCCGATACACAAGCCAACCATGCTTTAGGGTTCAGCCACTGTAACAAGAACCCATCTTTAAAATTGGGAATAATCATCTGTTCTACAGGAACACTGGAAATAGAAATATTTGCAGCAGAAAGAATAATTTTAATCCCGATATAGCAAACAAATAGCGTTCCACAAACTGCAAGAATTTTTAAGACAACTGGAAATTGAGTTAATACACTTTGCAGGCCAAATGCCATAAAAATCAAAAGCAAGGTAAAGCCAATGGTGGCACCTGAAATATAGGGAAGCGATCTTTTTAGACCGTGATTTAAGCTGGTCGATAAAATAACGGTATTGACGGGACCTGGAGTAATAGACATGGCAAAAGAAAAAAGAAACATCGAGGCAAACATTGTTATTGTCCTTATTTGAATAAGATGAACAGACAGATCTGTATATTCATCTTATTGTATTGAATAAGAACTGCGCAATACTTCCTACAAATACTTATTTAATGATTTGCAAGAAATAGTTCACCAAAGCTTCTACCAATTGTTTCACAATGGCTTTTCTGGTTTCTTCATCAATACTTGGAACTTTTGATTCCATAGGTTCAGAAGAAGTACTTTTCTGCTTTTTAAACTGGTCTTGTAATGCGTGAATCTGATCTGTACTTAAGTCTCGTTCACACTGGCTTTCTCCATCCCAGTGTAAATAATCTAGCTTCTGGTTTGGCTTAACTTGGCTAGATGTTAACGGCAGACGATAGACATTACGCTTTTGTTGTTCGGTGAGTTGAGGGAATAGGTTAATTCCCAGCTTTTCTTCTAAATAACAAACACTCACGACCTTAACCTGCTGCGAGTTGTTATTTGGTGCGTAGTAAGCGCCAATTGCGCCAGTTTTAGGATAATAAACAGCCTTATACACTGCGCTTGGAACGAGGACACCACGACCAATCGTTTTGAGTCGTTGACCTTCGAAAATTGGTCCCGTCACGATATAAGCATCTTGCTTTTGCTTAGTAACCACAGCGCGCGTAGCATCTTCAAGCTTACGCCAAACTTCCTGATTATTTTTAGGTGCCTGCGGAACCATATTACTGAGCGAGAAGCTATCGTACTGAGAGTCCTTAGTCGGCATATCACCATTTGGTGACATGTGCCCGCGGTCATAGCCTGAACCACGATAATCGCTTAACAGTGAACGGTGACGCTCAGGAACGCGAGTTTCTTCGTGGAAATTATCTTCACGTTTAATTTTAGTGCTTAAACGTTCTGGACTTAGATATTCAGCTGACCATAACGGCGTTTTAGACATACCCGAGTACAAGACATTGAAACCATTAAAGCACAGCGGATAACTGTCTTTTTTTAAGCTGTCTTTATTTAAAGCAGGTGGAATTTCGCGATAAAACTGGTTTAGACAAGTCGAGTTGGTGCTTAAAGGCGAAAACCACTGTGAAATTTTTTCACCGCCAAAAGCGAAGGCAAAACTTCCTGCTGCCACTCCGGCAAGTACAATTTTGCCAAAATGCTCACTTAAAGAAAAATCACCGAAGATGCCTGAACTACTTTTTTTACTAGCCATGTTTCTATCAATACCACTGTCCACACGCAGCTTAACAATCCTGCTTTTTTAAGTATATCGCTTATCTTTCAAATGGTTAAAACATGGTCATCTTTTTTGTAACTCCATTTCTTGTTCGGTAACAGTTTGTTGGCATTGTGAGGAACTTTCACTATTGAATTGGGTTAATTGCGTATCTTTCATTGAAAAGCCCTCATGCCTTATGACATGGTTAGCTCCACAAATTTGGATAAAAATATAAACGGAGTCCATTTAATGATCCATTCAAAGATTATTGGTATTGGCGTAATTGCTGGACTGTGCAGTATGGCAGCCCTAGCTGAACCTGCTGTTCAACCAGGTGAAACTTTAGAAAGTTTGTCTAAAGTAAAAGTCACTACAACCGTCAATGGGCAACCTGGCTCTATTAGTGATTTAGTGAATAGTGGGAAAGTACAACCCGTTTCTGCTCCGCCAACAGGTGCAGCCCCTACTGGTGCCCCTATTCCAGCTGATGTCCCTCCTGCTCCTCCAGCAGATGTACCACCAGCACCTCCTGCGGGCGGTGAAATGGCTGCTCCAGCGCCACAAGACCCAAATACACCACCGCCACCAGCTGACCCAAATCAGTCAGCAGACCCAATGGCAAAAGATGGCGCATTGCCAGCAGATGCACCGATGTCACAAGCTCAATAATCAGAGCCATAAAAAAACCAAGACTTATGTCTTGGTTTTTTTTATTACATCAAATTTTTATATTTCGATTTGACTACCTAACTCCACCACACGATTGGTTGGAATTTGGTAGAAGTCGCTCACCGGACTGGTGTTACGCTGCATCGAAATAAACAGCTTTTCTCTCCACGGCGACATACCATCACCCACCGAGTGAACAATACGGTCACGAGAAATAAAGAAGCTGATATGCATTAAGTCATATTCAAGACCTAACTGCTCATAAGCTTGCATAAGCGCTTTTGGCACATTCATTTCATCTTTAAAGCCGTAGAAAATTTTAATACGGTAGAAATGTTCAGCTAAAGCTTCTGTCGTAATACGCTCTTCTGGTGGAACGAATGGCACATCTTCAATCACCACAGTCACCAAGATATTACGCTGATGCAGCACTTTGTTGTGCTTAATGTTATGCAGCATGGCATGTGGCACAACGTTTGGTGTACCTGTCATAAACACGGCATCACCCGGCACCCAGTGCACGCTATTACCAATACTTTTCACAAACAAATCTAAAGCTAAAGTGTCATGTTCAAGTTTGGCAAAAGTAAGCTCACGACCACGTTTCCATGTCATTAAGATGGTAACCGCAATACCACCAATGAGTAACGGCACCCAACCACCTGATAACACTTTAAGTGAAGTTGCTGCGACTAAAACCGATTCTAGAATGAAGAATGGAATAATCAGTAACACCACTTTTGGCCAGCTCCATTTCCACGCTGAGTAGATAAAGATGGAAACCAAAATCGTGTCACAGAGCATGGTTAAAGTTACTGCTAAACCATAAGCACTTGCCAAGTTTGAGCTGGTTTTGAAAATCAGAATTAAGATAATAATTGCGATTAAAAGTAACCAGTTTAAGAACGGTACATAGATCTGACCTTCTTCAGACTCAGAGGTATGTTTAATACTTAAACGTGGTAAATAACCCAATTGAATCGCTTGACGAGCAAGAGAGAATACCCCAGAAATTACGGCTTGAGAGGCAATCACTGTTGCCATAGTCGCCATAATAATCATTGGGTAAAGTGCCCACTGAGGAACCAGTAAATAGAACGGGTTTTCAATTGCCGCAGGGTCGCGTAGTAACAATGCGCCCTGTCCTGCATAGTTTAAAACTAGGCATGGCAACACCACAAAGAACCACGCAAGACGAATCGGAACTGGTCCAAAATGTCCCATGTCGGCATAAAGTGCTTCACCACCTGTCACGGTTAACACCACAGCACCCATCACAAAAAACGTCATGACTGGATGATGGTAGATAAACTGAATTGCCCAATGCGGGCTAAACATGCCGAGTACAATTGGTGTTTGAATAACGCTATGAAGGCCTAATGCGCCTAACGAGATAAACCACACAAGCGTAATAGGACCAAAGAACTTACCTACAAAGGCCGTACCATGTTTTTGCACTAAAAATAGCGTGATGATAATGGCAATTGCAATTGGCATAATGAACGGGTCAAAAACGTTGGTTGCAATGGACAACCCTTCGACCGCAGACAATACCGAAATTGCAGGGGTAATAATACCGTCACCAAAGAACAGTGATGCCCCAATAAAACCAATGGCAATCATGTAGATTTTTTTGTTGTCGGCAATTTTTGCTTTACGCAAATTCAATGCGAGTAAGGCCATAATACCGCCTTCGCCATTGTTGTCTGCACGCATGACAATTGCGACATACTTGATGCTGATGATCAGCATTAAGCACCAAAAAATAATGGATAAAATTCCTAATACGTTTTCAGGCTGAATTCCCAAACCATGGGCAGCATGGAAGGACTCTTTCAAGGCATAGAGCGGACTCGTTCCGATGTCTCCAAAGACCACCCCAAGAGCTGCCAAAGCCGTGGCAGGCAAGGTCGCTTTTTTGGCCGTATTTTGCATTGTGTAATTAAACCAATAGATTTTTAGCGCAATCTTATCACCTCTATTATTTTTTTTCTGTAATGCTCGTCTTAAATCTTGGCAGAACCTGATTTTTTAGTTACTATCGCACGCCTTGGTGAGGTGTCCGAGTGGCTGAAGGAGCACGCCTGGAAAGTGTGTATACGTTTGCGCGTATCGAGGGTTCGAATCCCTCTCTCACCGCCAGAATTCAAATTTAAAAAAGCTTAAACTTAATCGGTTTAAGCTTTTTTATTGGCTCAAACATTAAAAAATAGCCCAAAAAATATTGATAATTTTTACATCCATGACAACGCCTAAATTTTATTAAGCATTTAAATTCAATGAAGAATCTTATTTCTTTAGCTAAAAAAAGCCTGCTCGAACATAGCAACTTAAACCTGCCTTTTGCGGTCTATTCAGCTTACCAAGAGCAAAAAATCACAAACGTTCCGATTTCTAAACCCTTACTCATTATTGTATTAAGTGGATACAAAGAACTTGGAAAAACTGAAAATATTAAGTGTGATGCTGGTTCTTTTATTTTTTTAGCCAACAGCTCCAGCATTGATATGCGTAATATTCCAGATCAGGAAGAATATTTCGCTCTTCTTATCGAATTTGATTTTGAAGATTTTAATGACTTGCCTCAAAACGCGAGAGCTTCTCGAAACTATGTTCAAGGCCAGCTTAATTCTCTTTTAGAAAGTGCCCTGTATCAGTTTATAGCCTTCTCTTTAGTTGCCCCTCCTTCTGCGTTTAAATTTAGAAAAAGGGAGCTTTTAGAGCTTATTTATTATTCGGGCTATACCGATATTGCTAAACTCAATATGAATACAAGCTTGAGTGAAAAAGTTCAGGCTTTCATTTCTGATCATTTGTCTACAGAACTCACCGCTGAATTTATCGCGGCTCAACTTTTTATGAGTTCATCGACGCTACGAAGAAAACTAAAAAGCGAAGGAAACAGCATTCAAGACATTCGAAATAGAGTAAGGCTGGGACACGGATTACACTTACTTCAAACCACCAATGACAGCATTGGAAATATTGCTTTTGAATGTGGCTATCAATCTCAATCCCGATTTACTGAACAATTTAAAAACTTGTTTGGGATTACCCCACGTGAGCTACGCAAAACCAAAATGCTCACTTAGGGCGAATATATGGCAAATCTGCGTATAAAAAACTTTTAGAAGAAAACTTAAGATCTTTTGCACACTTTAAAAGGTCGTTAAGAAAGTAAATGAAAAAAGTAGCAGTAATTTTATCGGGTTGTGGTTATTTAGATGGTTCTGAAATTAGAGAGTCTGTTTTAACCCTGTTAGCCTTAGATACAGCAAATATTGAATATCAAATTTTTGCACCCGATGAGCCTTTGTTCCATGTTATTGACCATGTAAGCGGCGAAATAAACATGACTGAACAGAGAAATGTTTTACAAGAAGCGGCAAGAATTGCCCGAGGTGAAATTTCACTACTTCATAAACTCGATGCAAATGAATTTGATGGTCTTATTTTGCCGGGTGGCTTTGGTGTCGCAAAAAACTTATCAACTTTTGCGTTTAAAGGCGCAGAGGCACGTGTACATGGTACGGTAGCTTCAATTTTAAAAGCGTTTCATCAGAACAAAAAACCGATTGGGGCAATCTGTATATCCCCTGCGCTTTTAGCGCTTATGTTTGGAGAGTTACACCCAACTATTACGTTAGGGTCTGACTTTAACATTGCTAAGGAAATTGAAAAAACAGGCTCGATTCATCACGTCTGTCAAACCTCAGAATGTGTGGTCGATCAACAAAATTTATTTGTTACTACCCCTGCCTATATGGATGACCAAGCCCATTTAAAGGATATCTATACAGGAATTACAAGCTTGATTGATGCCATGACAGCTTTAGCAAATTAAGATGTTTGATGAGGGATAGAAATAGCTATCCCTTTATTTGATTGCGTTCTTTAAATCTAATCAACGATAAGTAACTTCGCACCATTCAAGCTAAAAGACTGATGGGGTTCCGAGTTATCACCTACTTGATAACTCATGCCTGAGGTTAAAGTAAATGTTCGCCCGTCTTTCAATCTGCTTTCTAGCTCACCTGCTAGGCAAAATAATATGTGTCCTTTTTCACACCAATGGTCTGCTAAATAGTTTGCTGAGTACTCGACAAGTCTTACTCTAATTTTATTTGTTTCTTCACCAAAAAATTGGGTTTTCCAATAAGCTTTTCCTGTTTCACCGCTATACTCAGTAACTTCTATTTCTTCCCAGTTTGTAATTTGAAATGGAAAAGGCGCGATATTCATAGTTTTTCCAAAGATGCATTATTGTATTTTCAACTTATAGACAAAATTGGGTTTTGCAAAGGATTTAAAAATAATTATTTATTAGGCCCCACTACCTAACTCAGTGACTAACCAATTAGATTTTGGATCCTTTTTTACAACAGTTACAAACACAATATAGGTTCCCGCAGGGTTACCAGCAAGATCCGCATGTACTGTTTTTATCTTTATGGTAAGTGAAATCATTTTATAAAATTGTTGATAGTAGTCAGGTCTATTTTTTGCTGAGTCGTAACGAACTTTTAGCACTTCTAAAATTTTTGAGTCTTTATAGACCTTAGCTATTTCAGCACTTCGAATATTTAAGTTCTCACCGGACCAAACATGTTTATATGCTGTGGCTAAATCTCCATTAGAAAGTGAATTAAAAAAGGAAATAGCCACTCGACTCGCTTGTTCTTTTTCAGAATTAACCTTTTTCTCGTATGCCTTAAAGGCTGCAAATAAACATAATCCTGCAAGAAGTAGTCCGATAGTTATAAAGATTCTAGACTTTAGCATTTGGCTTCCTTTTAATCTTAAAAATATTAAATTTATAAATAAAATTAATCACTTAATATATTTATTTTCTCTATGTAATATAGAGAATTTGTTACTTCATTTTTTCAAAATTCATCAATTACTCTTGATTTATATCTCTAAAATTTTTAATAGACTAACTTAAATAAAGATATTGTTGAAATTTCATCTAACATTACCTAATATAAAAAACAAACGTTTGTTTGTTTTTTATATTAGGTAATGTTATGGGTAAAAGCGCCGATAGAATTATTTCAGAATCAACCTCTATCTTTAAAAATAAAGGATTTAATGCAACAACTGTTGGAGATATTGCTACTGCAACTGGACTTCTAAAGGGAAGTTTATACACTCACTTTGCAAGCAAAGAGGAGATATTATTAGAAGTTATCGCTACAGTTGAATTAAATTTTTTTGAATATATTCAAATAAAAAATTCTAAAAAAATTTATGAAATTTTAATAAGAACAGCAGATTTTTTTATTAAGGAAGAGGCTTGTTTAATGGCCAATCTTTTATCAGAAAATCTTCCTGCCTCTGCACAGACTAAAGTTCTTGCCTTTTTTGAAAGTTGGAAAGAATTTTTAATCAATTCAATGGATGAAACTATCAATAACCATTCAAAGAATATTTTTGCTGAAGATGTAATTTCTTTATTTGAAGGAAGTGTAATTATGATGAAAGTTGTAAAAAATCCAAATCCCGTGAACAGATGCTTAAATCAGTTAATTAAAAAATATGATTCTCTAGTACTGTCCACAGATCTAAATAAACCACTTATAAAAAAACAAGATTATGATTACAGAGAAGTCTCAGACAATGGTAATGATGACACACTCGTTTGTGATATTTATGATTCAGATAACTTTGTAGAATCATCAAATAATGAGAAAAAACCATTATGAAATTTATAAATGATGGTTTACCCGATTTAATAAAAAAGATTAATTTCCTGTCAAAAAAAACAGTTCTAAGTATTGAGGACAGAAACCTAATATTAAAAAAAATTGCTGAGGCAATTCAGATAGAAAGACAGACAATTATTGATCTTAGTAAAGATGATTATGAACAAGCCAAAGCACAAGGCATAAACGAGTCCTTATTAGACCGCTTAGAGTTAAATGAGAATAAGATACAAAGCTGTATTCATGGCTTAGAAAAATTAATAAATCTTGATGATCCAGTTGGACAAATTGAGTTTGCTAAAGAATTAGATGATGATCTTCTTCTCATTAAAAAAACTTACCCAATTGGAGTCATAGGGGTCATTCTGGAAGCCAGACCTGATGCTTTTTTGCAGATTATTGGCATCGGCATTAAAACCAATAATTTTATGATTATAAAACCTGGTGTAGAAGCACAGAGTACATGTAACTATCTAATGTCAATTGTTCACCAAATTCTTTCAAAAAGACAGATTCCTCTAGAAATGCTCACCCTTTTGCATGCAAGATCTCAAATAGATATTTTATTGAAAGAGGATGAATATATTGATTTGATTATTCCTAGAGGCTCGAAAACATTAGTTGAATATATTCAAAAAAATACAAACATCCCTGTTATGGGCCATGCAGATGGAGTTTGTCATATTTATGTTGATGAGATTGGTGATATTGAGCAATCATTAAAAATGATCATAGACTCTAAAGTTCAATATCCAGCAGCATGCAATGCTGTAGAGACTGTTCTAATTAACCGATCTATTGCTGCTGAGTTTCTTCCTCTTTTAGCTTTAAGACTAGATCAGCTTCAGGTAAATATTTATGCATCTCAACAGATTTCCAGAATTTTAAACAGGGATTTTCCTTCACCTGAGTCGTGGTCAATTGAATATGGCGACCATAGTATCAATTTGAAGATTGTAAACAATCTGGATGAGGCTATTACTCATATCAATCAATATGGTTCACACCACACCGATTCAATCATTACAAAGAATGCTCAAAATGCTGAAATTTTTATGCAGCAAGTAGATTCCGCAAATGTGTATCACAACTGTTCAACCCGCTTTGCCGATGGTTATCGTTATGGCTTTGGAGCAGAAGTAGGAATAAGCACTAATAAAATTTTGCCACGGGGACCAGTCGCAATAGAAGGCTTAATGACCTATAAATATCATTTGGTAGGGCAGCTACATACTGTAGATGACTATGTCAATGAAACTAGGAAGTTTAAGCATTCAATATAAAGTACACCCAATAAATTGCTTCATTCTCGTATGAAGGAAATTATTTAAAGGCCTAAATCATATCGATTTAGGCCTTTCTATCTTTAAAGCTATTCAGACAACGCTAATAACTTCTGAACATACTCAATCGCATTATTTGCTACGTCTTGTTGAGTCGGAACATCATCATCTTCAGAAGGATTTGTGTCTATACCATAAAATGCATGAAGCGGTTGATAGTCTGCCCCAACATATAAAGCTGTTAGCTTAAATGGAGTAAAAATTTGCTCTAAAGAAAGCTTATATTCACCATACTCTGAATAAACTTTTTCTTTCACACCAGCAGACACAGCTAACATAAATTTCTTATTTTTAAGCTTGTCACCTGTTGAACCATAAGCCCAACCATATGTTAAAACTTCATCAAGCCATTGTTTCAATAGCGGCGGACAGTTAAACCAATACACTGGAAATTGAAATACTAGATTTTCGTGCTCTTCGACCAGTGCTTGTTCTTTGGCAACATCAATCACCCCATCTGGGTAGGCTTGATAAATTTGGTGAACCGTAAATTGGTCTGGGTGTTTTTCTAATTCTTCTACCCATCTTTTATTTACAACAGACTGGTCTATGTGAGGATGGGTAACAATGACTAATGTCTTTTTCATTATGAAAACACTCTTATCAGGAAGTTGATAAATCGATTATAGAAGTGTGCTTTCCTAAATATAAGTACGGTAATTTGTGTTATATACTATACTAAAAGATAGTGTAGATTTTAAAAATGGATGAATGCGTACCATCAAATACTTCATTAGAAGATACGGGTTTTGGCTACACCCTTTCTTTGATTAATGGCAAATATAAAATGATTATTATGTATTGGCTGTATGAAAAAAATGTCATGCGTTTTAATGAGATGCAACGCTGCATTGGCAATATTTCATTTAGAACACTCAGCAATACACTTAAAGAATTGGAAAGAGATGGACTGATTACCCGCAAGGAATATCCTCAAATTCCGCCAAAGGTTGAGTATCGACTTTCAGAAAAAGGGCAATCTTTAATTCCTTTATTAGATATGATGTGCCAATGGGGCGAGCAAAATAAGCCGTCTTAGTTTTATAGACTTGAAGTGATACTAAATATGAGAAATGAATTAAGAGAAATTTTTATTAAGGGATGCGACGATAAAATTGAAAAGAAGGGAGACAATGTCGGTCTATCTTTTTATGCTTTTTTTAAAAATAAGAATGATAACCCTGAGCTACTCATGGAAGCAGCGCATTGGTGGATTATGGAGCATAAATTAGATCACTTTGAGAAAGCTGTGAAGATTAAAGAATTGGTTTTGAGTGAACAATAATTAGAGTTATTCGAAAAGGCTTAAATTTAAATAGTTTAAGCCTTTTTATTATTTTAAAAGCATTTACTTAACATATGGCCAAACATCAGGATCTGTATATTCTTCATCGATATGATAGCCCTCAGTCTTAGCTTTTCTCTCTTCCTTTTCCCGATATTTTTGATTTTCAATTACTCTCTTTTTAAATGCTTGCTCGAATTCATCAGGTGTCATTTTATCAGAGTCAGGAATTGAGTCTCTTTCATTGTAACGAACACTCTGAAAGCTAAATCTAAGCATATATTGCTCTTCATTCCGCTCATTTTTAGCTGTTCTTTTTAAACTTATATCTAAAATAACTCCATTAGCATATAGACGATATCCTAATGATTTTGTAGGAATATTATTTATTATATTTTTCCATTCTTCAAAACTAAAAATATAGCTTGGATCAATAACATCACGACTTTTCGATAGATGCTTAATATTATCTTCTTTAGCGATACGCGGAGCATCTGTGAAGAAATAGTTTTTCCAACCAGCCTGATTAATACGTTTCATTAAAGCCACATAGTTTTGATAAGCTTGTTCTGGAGTATTAAATTCTTCTTTTGTTAAGCCAGCATCTATATCTAAAACTTGAATACCTTCATTCTTATCATATTGAGTACCTAATACAGAAAAAACATGCTCAATTAGCAAACTGTTAGGACCATTATCTATAGTTAATTTTCCTAAGTTAGGAGGAGAAAACTGAAGTTCTCTAAAGCTAACGCCAGCTGGGTGATTATCGACATTGCCATCATTATAATTTGAAAAATTTTGAATACCTTTTTCACCCATATACAAAGTGTAGGCCTGCTGATTCATAATCAAATTCTCATTATGTTCTAATGTTGGCTGACAAGCCGATAGTAATAATCCAAAAATAACAATTAAGAAATGTTGTCTAAATTTTTCCATCATTACAATCTTCTCTACTTTGCCATTTCCCTACTCTGCGATATTTTTTAGTTCTTTTCTAAGGATTCTTTACATTAAATGAAAATATTTTAAATACCTTAGCTAAACCCTGAATTAATTTTAATCCTGGACAATAAGGTTATATATCTTGTCAATTTCAGCACCACCCCCTCCAAAAAAATCGGCCCTGATATGAATGGTATATTCTCCTTTGTGCTTGGGAATACCTTTGATTTGTATAACATTGTAGCCATCTAAATCATTAGGCTTGACTATTACGCCTAGATCTTCAGGAATATCAGTTTCTAATTTAGCGTACTGGTCGACAACCTTGCCACCAGAAATCTTAATAATTTTTTGATATTCTTTATTAATATATGCAACTGGTAATTCCTCTGGAGTAATCGTATATTTTTTCCCACAACCTGTAAGTATAAGAATAATTGAAAAAATAAATATTAACTTGTGTTTCATTACAAACTTTCCTTTTAAGGAGAAAGCAAAATACTTTTACTTCTGTTCCAAAGATAGAATATAACTTTTAGAAAACAATAAGCTTTGATTAGTTATCAAACATGATAGATAAACCAGAACAGTATATTATGTTAGTTTATAAAAATTGAAAGAATAAACATGTTTATAAATGCTTTATCTAGTTTTCTTGAAAAATTAGCCTCAAAAGAAGAATTGGATGAATGGTATTTATCTACTTTCATTGATGAAAAAGTTTATTCACTATCAGCCGCAGAAGCTTTTGAATTTTCTTCCCATGTTATAAAGCTTCTTAAAAATGACGCTCAACCAGACTATACATATGAATTACTAACTATTTTATTAGCTCTACAACGTCAGTCTGACACAACTCAGGTGTCTGAAATTCTAAAAATAGTCCTAATTTTTTTGATGAAATTATTAAAAAGAATCCTGAAAAATATATTCTAAATTTAGCTCATGAGTTGGCTCAAAATTATCGAATCATGAGCTCCCCACCTTAAAATAAACAATCATCCTCTTACACCAAATAAAATTATCTCGATTTAAGCCATCCACCAATTTCTTTTAATACATCTACTAATTTTTCTAGTTTTCGGCCTTCCTCAGTTAAAGAATATTCAACCTTAACAGGAACTTGTGCATAGACTTCTCTTAAAATAAAGCCTTCTTCTTCTAAGAAACGTAGCTCAAAAGTCAGCATTCTTTGAGAAATATTAGGAATTGCTCTGCGTAACTCATTAAAACGCATGGTTCTTTCTAATAAAAAAGAAATAATGAGCATGCGCCAACGACCACCTAAAACAGTCATGGCTTCTTCGACTGTACAGCCTGAAATGTTATCTTTCATAGATGATTACTAAGTATAATAAATATACCTACATAACAAAAAAATGCCTAATTTACAACCTATACCTAATTATAAATAATGCTTCTATCTAACTAATCACGGATATTTACTGTGGAATATAAAGAAATTTCAAAGAAAACTATCGGGCATTTATATTCAGCTCATTCTTCTATTAGATCTTCAGATTTAGACCCAAAACTGACTGCTTTAGCCGAGTTGTATGTATCTCAAATCAATGGTTGTGCGTATTGTTGTGCTTTTCATTCCAAGGAGTTAAGAGACTTTGGCATAGCTCAAGAGGTTATCGACCAAATACCGGGGTATAAACATTCAAAAGCTTTCTCTGAAAAACAAAAAGTCGTACTGGAATTTGCATCTGCAATTACCTCTTTAAATGACCCGAAACAAATTGAGGTGACTCGAGAAAGTTTGGCTCAGCATTTTAGTGAAAAAGAGATTGTAGATTTAACGGCGAGTATTTCTTTAATGGGGGCATTAAACAGACTTCGAATTACTTTAGGCGATTAAGCCCCATGAAATATATGCTTGAGCATTCAAATTTTTAAGTTTAAAAAAGGCCTAAAGGTAGGCCTCCCCCCATCAAACCCTTTTTAAAAAATACTCAAGCAAAGCATCTCTTTCCCTTTCTTCATCTGAACTTAACAGGCCCAGAATTGCACCATCCATCATAAATACAAATATCTCCGCTTCTGAATAGGAAACCGTTTTTTTGGTTTCCATAAGCAAGCAGAAAATTTCATTTTTAAGCCACCGCCTATATCTGAGAGCAGTTTGGTACGCATTTGGATAAAGCTTTTTAATTTCAAAAATCGCCTTAAACAACAAGTAATAAGTGCTTTTTAAGTCAGCATGTAAAAGATAAATTTGCCTGAGTTGATCAGACAAATCTGCATTTTGGTAAAGCTCACTCACCACACTCACTTTTTCTTGTAACTGCTCTTTTTGCGTGACCAAACACCGTTCAATAAATCTTTCTTTAGAGTGAAAGTAGTTGTAAAAGGTGCCTTTATTTATTTGAGATTCGGCAATAATTTGGTCTACCCCGACCTTATTAAAGCCATATTGTTTAAATAAATCTGTTGCTGTATCAATCACGTGTAATGCTCTACGTGAAGCTTCTAAATTTTTCATATATACCGCTTAAAATAATTTTTTGTTGTAAATAAAAGAGATAGAAATGCCGTCGCTCTTAAATTGAGCGCTAAAAACAGGCATGCAAAAGCCGCACAAAATGGTGTGCTCGCCTATCTCAGGTTTTATTGTTGCTATGATTTTTTAGTCGTAATGACCTATGGCTTAAAACCTAGAGTCGGTTAAACCGTTTTAAAGACCAGTTGGGTATAGAGTCAAAGATTTTGGCGAAGGTTGCCAACCAGAGAGATGAAATAGTACGCATGTGCGAACTCCTGTATGTATTAGAAGCTCTACCACAATTACTGCTAAATAATGGTGGCAGGACGAAAAGAGGTTAGCAGACTGGACATACAGAACCAGCACACCCGAAGGTGTCCCCCTTCCGCCCTACCGCAACGTGAGGGGGACGGTGGTTTTTTTACACATAGATCTCCCCCTCAGAAGGAGCAAATCTGATGCGCTGTATGTGTACTCGGCCTGCTACAACCGGCTGGCAATGTGGGCCAGCAGGCAAAGGATAATCCGCGTTTTTTTGGGTGTCAATGTAAGGTTGAATAGAAATTGGTTAAATAATTATTGTTGTTTATTCAATTAGATATTTAAGCTAAAAAGACCTTCAACTTAAATTTAACGATGTCATGATAATAAAAATATAGGATAGTGAATTATGATTGAGTTCATGATTTGAATAGGTAATTAATAATGATAATAAAGGGACCTCCCACCAGTTCAGAAGAATACCAACTTATCTTTCAATGGCTTGATGAACGGTCCAATTATTCTATTGGGGCGATGGCCTTTCTTACTCAAACACAACCTACGAATGCCGAGTGGCAACTCTTGCGGTTGTATGATTCGCAAAACGCCAAGCAACTGCTAGGAGTCGCTGTCATCATTGCTGGCAGTACCTGTTTTTGGGTTCCATCAGAGGCATCATCTGGATCATTACTGTGTACATCAATTTTACAGCTTCAACCGCGTCGGATCGTAACGACCGCAATTGGGCGGGACTTATTACATGCCGAGATAAAACAAAAAGGACGCATTTTAAGAGAATATGATCAATGGATCATGATTTGCTCACGCCAATTTTCTGAAGCTCAAGACCGCTTGGCTGAAATTTCGGATATTGCCCGCCTTAATGAATATCAACATCAATACAATAAAGAGCGATCCGTAAATGAAACACCTGACTGGGCATCTCTAATTCAGCAAGAAAAAATTATTGTGCTTGAAGCAGAACAACAGATCGTTTCGGTTGTGCGTTTAGGCATAGAAACTGCTCGACTCGTTTCTATTGGTGGCACATATACCTTCCCTGGTTATCGTCGAAAAGGTTTTGCCGAACGCATCTTAAAATTTGCAGTTAACCAGATTGTTGCAACGGGACGAATTGCCCACTTAATTGTCGACGTTGATAACACCCCAGCGGTTACCCTTTACCGCCAAATGGGTTTTGAATGCGTAGAGTCGTCTTACATTGCTTACCCAGAGTATTTATAAAAAATTATTCATTTTCAAACCGCCTAAATGAACAGATTGATCCCGCTATAAATAAAAGCTACAGTAAATAAAGTTTGAATTTTATAACTTTAAATAAATTGATAACGCATGCAGGCAAAGACATGGAAACCATACATGATTTTTATCGCCGCTTTTCTTTAACCAGAGATAGCGATTACTCGGTTCCATCGACTTCGTTTGGACATTTTAACGTGTTCCAACGCGATGCCTGCTCGTTCCTCACACCTTATAGCCGCCGCGATTATTATAAAATTTCACTGGTTTTAGGCACAGGTGAACTTCACTATGCTAACCGCTGGATACGAGTCGACCGCCCTGCTTTACTGTTTTCAAACCCAATGGTTCCCTACGCATGGGAAATTAATTCGCCCGAACAGGCAGGCTGGTTTTGTCTATTTACCGAAGAGTTTGTAAACCAAGAATCGCGACAAAGCTTTTTAAAAGACTCACCGCTATTTAAAGTCGACGGCGACCCGCTATATTTTTTAAACAAACAACAGGTTGAAGAAATTTCATTTATTTTCAAAAAGATGATGAGTGAAATAAATTCAGACTACATTCATAAATACAATGTTTTAAGAAATTATTTGCACCTGATTGTGCATGAAGCCATGAAAATGCAACCGACCCAACAGTTTGAAAAACATAGTAATGCTTCGGTGCGCATTTGCCATTTGTTCTTTGAATTATTAGAGCGCCAGTTCCCAATCGACTCGCCACATTTTCAGCTTAAACTCAAAACTGCAAATGATTTTGCCTATGGCTTGTCGGTACATGTGAACCATTTAAACCGCGCTGTAAAAGAAGCCACAGGTAAAACTACGTCTGAACATATTAGCTCGCGCATTACGCAAGAAGCCAAAGCCCTGCTACAACACACCAGTTGGAATATTTCCGAAATTGCCTATAGTTTAGGCTTTGAATATTCAGCATATTTCACCAATTTCTTTAAGAAAAATACCGGATTTTCGCCTAAAAAATTCCGCGAAGACTGTGTAGCTTAAAAACAGATTGTTTGAATTTTATAATTATTGGTTTGAATGTTATACGTCAGTTTGAGCCAAAGCATTTTATAGTTTTTCTACTCAAGTGATTTTGCAAAAAGAGTGTGAAAAATGAAATATAGAACTTTAGGACAAACAGGCGAAAAAGTATCAGCACTTGGTTTAGGTTGCATGGGAATGAGCTTTGCCTATGGTGCCTCAGACGACACACAAAGCATTGCAACTCTAGAAAAGGCCTTAGACCTCGGCATTAACTTTTGGGACACCGCCGACATGTACGGCAACGGCGCAAACGAAGTTTTGCTTTCAAAAGTTTTAGAAAAACATCGCGACAAAGTGTTCTTGGCGACCAAATTTGGCTTTCGTTATAAAGAAGACAACCTTAACCCACAAAACTCGTTAGAGTCTTATATCGACGGCTCACCTGAGTGGATTAAAGTCGCGGTCGAAAACAGTTTAAGACGCTTAAATACAGATGTGATTGATTTGTATTATGCGCACCGCATAGACCCAAATGTTCCGGTTGAAGATACCATTGGTGCAATGGCGGACTTGGTCAAACAAGGTAAAGTGCGTTATTTAGGGCTCAGTGAAGCGTCGGCTGAAACTATTCGTAAAGCCCATGCAATACACCCGATTGCAGCGGTTCAACATGAATATTCGCTACTTACCCGTGAGTTTGAGCAAACCCATTTGCAAACCATTCGTGAGTTAGGTATTAGCCTTGTGCCGTATTCTCCGTTATCACGTGGTTTAATTACCAATACGCTTGATGTGAATAACCTAGATGAAAATGATTTCCGTCGCCAGTTACCACGTTATCAGGGCGATAACTGGAAAAATAACCAAAGCTTGGCGCAAGCATTTAGCGAGTTTGCTCAAAGTAAAAATGCAACAGCGGCTCAACTGGCTTTGGCTTGGATTTTGGCACAAGGTGACGACATTATTCCAATTCCGGGTACGCGTAAAATCGAGCGACTTATAGAAAATGTGGGTGCTGTAGACCTTCATTTAACAACGGCAGATTTAGCAGAAATTGAAGCGATTATTGCAAGATATCCAAACTTGGGCGCACGCTATAACGCTCAGCAACTTGCTGCGGTCAACCACTAAAATATAGGCCATAAAAAAGTCCGACTCAGTGTCGGACTTTTTTATTTAGTCTTTGCTATATGTGCCTTGCTGGCGTCCACCTTCCCAGATTACATCTAAGGATTTATCTGAAATCGTTAGGCTTTCAGGGAAAATGCTTAAATCCTTTTTAAATTTAGCCTCTGGTTTTAAGCCAATACAGTCTCCATTTTTCCACCATGTGCCTTCGGCATATTGGTCTAAAGCACCCACAGCAAGCATCCATTGAAACTTGCCATCTGGCTGAAGTAAAAGCTCTGAACCGACTTCCATCACACCATGTAAATAATAGTGCCCACTCCACGCCTGATCGGCCTTTTGGAATTTTACTTCCTTACAGGTGCTAGTCGGCTCTGCATAAATGTGAGCAGAAAAAATAACCGTAGAAACAAGCAGTAAAGATGCAAATATATTTTTCATTATTGTATTCCTATAATTTTTAAGATTATTTTCCAGACTCAACTTTTAAATACGTTCCATCGGCATAAACGTTATGTCCAAAGCCACAACCCGACTCACCTTCGCTTTGTTTGACCTGAATATAATTGCCTAACTTCTCATTGGTTTTAAAATCGAGCTGAATACGGCAGTCTTCATTTTTATAAACCGTTTGCTTTTTATTAGACGGCATTTTGGTGTCAAACTCACCCATATTTGGACCGTAAATTAAGCTTCTAAGTCCCATGTAAACGCCCGAATAGCCAATGGCATATTGGCCCTGTTTACGACTTACCGTGATGTGATCCCACTCACCAAAACCTGAGTAACGGACGTACTCACCCGACAAATCATTTGATGCTTTAGGTTGAGGCAACTGCTTAAGGTTAAATTGACTAGATTTTGATTTTTCATCGAGCATAAACCATGCTCTTGCCCAAAGTGGCTGACCCAATTTGGCATAGGCTAAGCCCACGTTATTGTTGGCAACTTCAATATCACGGTCGGTAAATTTAACTGTGGTTTCGTCTGCATTGGCCTTACAAAAAGCAGTCCAAGAGGCTTGGTTTTGGAAATTTTCGAGCGCTTTTTTATATTGTTTTTGATCGTAGAATTTCTTACCTAAGCTCGCGTATTGCTTCACTTTATTACAGCCTTGTTGTAATTCTTGTTCATAAGAAAACTCTGCATGGGCCACCGCCAAAGCTGAAAGTGTAAGAACCGCGCAACCTGAAATAATCGATTTAATCATTTTAAAATTCTTTAATAATTAACTAATTATATAATATGAGCTGGCGCTATAAATCACAATTCTCTGAAACAAAAGTCTATTAGAAGAGTTTAGGTTTTTATAAAAATAGTTAAATCCATACAAAATAAATTTTTGAAAATATTGAACCTTAACCGGTTATTTTAATTGAATATTCAACCAAAAAATAATGTAGACTGCATGCGTAAAAATTAGGAAAAATTATAAGAGTGAATAATTTAATTATTGGAACCCTATTTGCACTGTGTGCAGCGGCTTTAAATGCATCTATTGGTGTAATTAGTAAATTACTCATGCACAGTGGTTTAAACCCGCAAGACATTGCCTTTTTAAAAACCATTATCGCCTTTTTCTTTTTAAGTGTGTTTTTATTTAAAGTGCCTGTTAGCCAAAAGATTGCTTTTATTAGCAGCACGCCAAGTAAACTCAGCGTTTTTGCTCAAATTGCCATATGTGCTTTTTTAGGAATTTTCTCGCTATTCTTTTTTGAGACTATTGCCTATAACCACGGCGCTGCGGCCAATGTGGTAGTGGTACTCATGGCTTCGGCTGCCATCTCTGCCCTATTTTTTGGTCGATTCATTTTAAAAGAAAGTATCTACATTCATTCGCTTATTGGAACATTATTGGCGGTTGCTGGGATTAGCATTATTTCGTGGAAAGGTGAAAATAGCCTTTTAATGCTGATTAATGCCTCTATTGCCGGTACGGGTTATGGCTTATTTTCGGTTTTAGTGAAAAAGTTCAAATTAAATGGCGGGCTGTTTCTGACTAAATACTTACTGCTGTTTGGTAGTGTTTATCTTGCAGTTCCGTTTTTAGTAAACTTGCACAGCATTAATTTTAATAGTGACATCATTTTAGGTTTGATTGGTTTAGCTGTTCTACCGACCATACTCGGCTTTTTCTGTACCACCAAAGCGTTGTCTTATATGAGTGCCGCAAAGGTACAAGTGACCGAGCTTTCAGAACCTATTTTTGCAGCGCTTATGGCTTGGGTTTTTATTCATGAACAGCCAACTTTATCGTTTTTATATGGTGCGATTTTTATTATTTCAGGCATCTTTTTAATGAATAAAGCACCTAAAGCCTAGTGCAAATTTAATTTTGATAATGGAACAAAATCTAAGCTCTCTTTAAAACCCAATTTATCTATTTTGAAAAATATAATTGAGAAACTTTAGAGAGCTTTATTTAATTTAGACACAGTTCTACTTTAAGTTGGGCAAAGAATTTTAGACACAGAAAGTAGTAATATTTCGATTTGCTGTAAGTCTAAACCTGCCCTAGCACGAATTCCAATACTATGCGCGGCAGAAGTCATTAAGAAAGCTAATGCATCAATATCAGTATTATGAGGCAATTCTAGATTTTGTTTAGCTAGACTCAATCGTTGATAAAGCTGTTCATTCATTTCTGTTAAAACTTCTTTTAATACAGCTTGGATTTCATTATCAGCCAATGCATCAGCCATGGCTGTTGATATAACTGCACATCCACTCAAATCGATATCTTCATGATATCCATCTACTTCGAGAGCTGTTCGCAAATATCTCAAAATAACATCGGCAAACGACCTATCCGTATCTTTATGTTCCAATGCTTTGCCAAATTCTGTCTGGGCATATTTTTGGAAATAATGCATCGCTTTAATATAGATTGTGCGTTTATCTCCTAAGCCAGCATAAAGACTTGGTCGATTTAAACCTGTGGCCAAAGCCAAAGTATCAAGAGAAGTTCCTGAAAATCCACCTTTCCAAAATGCATGTAATGCCCGCTCTAATACTTGCTCAGGGTCATAAGAGCGCGGTCTGCCTCGAGATTTAATTTCCATTTGCGATCTCCATAAAAAATTTATTGACTATTTTATACAAAACAGTACAAAATTCAAATATTTTGCGAACCAGTACAAAAATATTCCTCTGAAAACTTTAATTGTTTAAAAATCCCTTTAAGGATCTACGAAATGCCTCCGATTGAGTTTAAAAATCAATTAAAATCATTAGAAATAAATATCTACATGATTTTTATAATTTTATTTCTTGTAAGTATTCTCCCCCTAGTTGGTTGTAGTAATAAAACCGAAGAGTCAGAAAAGGTTATTGCTGTTCAACTCGCCACAGCCCATCCTGCCAGTGAGCTCTCTAATTTATCTTTTTCAGGAAATATTGTACCTAGAGTTGAAAGCCAACTTTCTTTTCGGGTAGCAGGTCGTATCATTAAACGTCTAGTAGATACAGGAGCTTCTATTACAAAAAATCAAGCCTTGGCCCAGTTAGACGATACTCCGTTTAGACTTAGTATTCAGGAAGCATCTGCTGAATTGCATCAAGCACAAAGCACTCTCACAAGACTACAAAGAGATCTTCAACGTAATCGTAGTCTGGTTAACATAGGCGCTATTTCGCGATCCGATTTTGATAGTCTTGAAAACTTATATCAAAACACTCAAGCGCAAGTAAATGCAGCACAAAGTCGCCTTGATCGGGCACAAAACGATTTAAGTTATACGACTTTACGTTCCCCAGCAGTAGGAACAATTGCAGAAGTTCAAGCAGAAAGTGGACAGGTTGTTTCAGCTGGCACCCCTATATTTAAATTAGCTCAAAATGGTGAAAATGAAGTACAAATAGATGTTCCTGAAAGCCAGATTAATGAAATCAAAATAGACCAACCGGTCAGCATCAAATTACTTAGCTTATCTGACCATACTTTTACGGGTCATGTTCGTGAAATAGCGACTGTTGCAGATCCAAATAGTCGTACTTATCGTGTTCGAATCTCTATATCAAATTTACCGGCTGCAGCTAAATTAGGTATGACAGCAACGGTCCATTTTTTAAATAAGAATATAGATCAACAGATTATTTTACCTATTGGTGCTCTCTTTCAAAAAGGACAGCAAACAGCCGTTTGGATATTACCCCACGGTGCAAAAAATCTTCAGCTTCGTCCAGTTAAACTTAGCAAAATCAATACTGAAACTATTACGGTTGCCAATGGTATTCAGGTGGGTGAACAAATTGTTACGGCTGGTGTACATCGTCTCGATAGCAAGATGACTGTAAAAGCATGGGATGGGAGGTTACCGTGAAAGGATTTAACTTATCCAGTTGGGGACTCCAGCATCGAACATTAATTATTTTCGCGATGCTACTTTCTCTTCTTTTAGGTACTGTAGCTTATTTTAAATTAGGGCGCGCTGAAGATCCAAATTTAACGATAAAGGTCATGACAATAGATGTAAATTGGCCAGGCGCTACTACACGAGATTTAGAACAACAGGTTGTTGAAAAAATTCAGCGTACACTTCAAGAAGTACCTAATTATGATTATGTACAAAGTTATGTACGCCCAGGACAAGCAACCATCTTTTTAGTTCTGAAAGACTGGACACGTAAAAGTCAAATTGAAGAAAGTTGGTATCAAGCACGTAAACGAGTAAATGACATACGGCAAAATTTGCCTAAAGATATCCAAGGACCATTTTTTAATGATGACTTTGGAGATACCTTTGGGTCTATTTACGCATTTCATGCTGATGGATTTGATGATGTCCAAATGAAGCAGGTTCTTCTTTCTACAAGAGACCATTTACTTCAGGTTCCCGATGTTTCCAAAGTCATTCTATTAGGTGTTCAAGAACCTCGCTTTTATATTGAATTCAATTATGCCAAGTTAGCTCAATTGGGTATTTCTTCCTTAGACTTAGTTAATGAATTACAAAAACAAAATGCAGTCGAACCAGCAGGAACTTTTGAAGGTCCTCATGCCCGTATATATGCTCGTGTTGATGGAGATGTAAAAAGCGTACAAGACTTAAAAAATATCGTGGTTCAAGTCGGAACACACAATATTCATTTAGGGGATGTTGCTCATATTGATAAAGGGTTTATCGATCCCCCACAAATGTCTATGAGACGAAATGGTGAACGAGTCACTGGTCTTGCTGTTTCAATGACAGAAAAAGGCGATATTCTTTCTTTGGGCAAACATCTAGATCAACGTATTAAAGAGGTACAAGAAAACTTACCTGCGGGTATTTTTATTGAAAAAGTAGTGGATCAACCTAGTCTCGTTGAGCATTCAGTTAATGAATTTCTCGGACACTTTATTCTAGCTTTAGGCATTGTTCTTGCCGTCAGTTTATTTGCTTTAGGCGTGCGGACAGGGATTGTTGTTGCTTTATCTGTTCCTCTAGTTTTGGGTATTACCTTTTTCTTTATGTGGCGCCTAGATATCAACTTACAAAGAATCTCCTTAGGTGCACTTATTATTGCCTTAGGCTTGTTAGTCGATGACGCGATTATTGCTGTTGAAATGATGCAAGTCAAAATGGAAGAAGGTCTGAACCGTTTTAAAGCTGCGAGTTTTGCATGGAGTAATACAGCTTTTCCCATGCTAACAGGTACTTTAATTACAGCGGCGGGCTTTGTTCCAGTTGGCTTTGCCTTATCTTCAACAAGTGAGTTTACCGGATCAATTTTTTGGGTGGTTGGGATTTCTTTAATTGTATCTTGGTTTGTAGCAGTACTGTTTACTCCTTTTTTAGGCACAATTTTACTTCCCAAAGTACAGCCACATCATTCTCATTCCTCGAAAAACTCATACAGAGATAAGCTTTCTCAATGGTTTAGTCGCAAAATTGCATGGTGCGTCAAAAAGAGGAAATGGGTTTTACTGACCACTGTTCTCAGCTTTGTTCTCGCTTTAGTTGCATTTCAATTCGTTCCTAAACAATTCTTTCCAGATTCACCGCGTGCAGAAATTCTAATTGATGTACAGCTCGAAGAAGGTGCTAGTTACACGGCAACGCTAAACGCAACGAAACAGGTTGAAAAATTACTTTCCAGTGATCAACGGGTCCGAGATTACACAGCTTATGTAGGAAGTGGTTCTCCTCGTTTTTATCTATCTCTTGATCCAGAAACACCTAAAAATAATTATGCACAGTTAATTGTTTATCCAAAAGATATTGAACAAGCGAGTCAATTAACTTCTGATTTACATAATCGTCTCATTCAGCAATTCCCTCATATTCGAACACGGGTTTATCGTTTAGAGCTAGGTCCCACTGTTGGTTACCCTGTACAGTTTAGGGTACGTGGTAAAGATCCTGAAAAAGTTCGTGAAATTGCTGCTGAGGTTCGCGACATTATGCGTCAGCATCCAAATGTACGTGATGTCAATTTTCAATGGAACGAACGTAGTAAAGCCATCAGATTTATCATTAATCAGGAACGTGCCCGTAGTTTAGGAGTAAGCTCGCAAGATATTTCACGTACCTTACAAATGTTATTAAGTGGTTATACAGTTACCCAGATACGAGAAGGCACAGAGTTAATTGATGTTGTAGCAAGAGCCAAAGCAGATAATCGGCTTGATACAGCTCAAATGGGCCAAATTACGATTCGTGCATCAAATGGAAAAAATATTCCTCTAGATCAAGTCGCTGAACTCAGACCTGTATTAGAAGAAGGAGGAATCTGGATACGTAACCGTTTACCAACTCTCAGCGTCCGTGCTGACGTGTCTGGTGCTCAAGCACCAGATGTCTCAAAGCAAATAGAACCGATGCTAAATGATCTTCGTAAAATGTTACCCATTGGCTACAGTATTGAAACTGGAGGAACTATTGAAGAAAGTGCTAAAGCAGATGCAGCTATTCAATCTGTTATGCCGGTGATGTTATTACTTTGGGCAATATTCTTGATGTTACAACTGCAAAGCTTCAGTCGCATGTTTATGGTGGTATTAACAGCTCCACTTGGCATGATCGGAGTAAGCCTAGCCTTATTGATTACTCGTGCACCATTCGGTTTTGTGGCCACATTAGGAGTAATTGCTCTAGCTGGTATGATTATGCGTAATTCGGTTATTTTAGTTGATCAGATAGATAGAAATATTTCTACCGGTCAAACTCCAGAACAAGCGATTATTCAAGCCACTGTAGGTCGTACTCGTCCTGTTCTATTGACAGCTTTAGCCGCAATTTTAGCAATGATTCCTCTTACACTTTCCACATTATGGGGCCCAATGGCAATTGCAATTATGGGTGGTTTAGCAGTAGCAACGGTACTTACTTTATTCTTTGTCCCAGCACTGTATGCTGCGTGGTTTCGAGTGAAAAGCTAGGTTTATTTAGCTCGATAGAACTAAAAATTTATAGCTTAAAAGCACAAATAGATTTTTCTATTTGTGCTTTTTAATGGTTTGTAAAATTAGGGTTTAAGTATTTCTAAAATATATAAAACGATCAATACTTCTCTTTAAAACTCCAGTTGCCGATTATCAAAATGACAAGCCACTTGCACCACACTGGCAAAATTAATTGCCATTTGTGAAGGGGCATGTTTTTTATAAGCAAGCCCTAAACCCACCGTAGGTACAGGTGCTTTCAAAGAACGATAAGCTACACCTTGTATTTGCAATTGCTTGGTCGACTCCGGCACTAAAGACACCCCTAAATTTGCAGAGACTAACGATAAAATTGATACAATTTGCGGTGCATTTTGTCCAATTTTTGGTTCAAAACCACGCTCATGACAGGCTTGTTTAATCGCATCGAAAAGCCCTGCGCTAATTGAAGGTGGCGAGACAATAAAATCAAGTTCTCGCAGTGCCGTTAAATCAATTTCTTGCGTTGAATCATCTAAATTAAAAGACTCAGAAGGCAAAGCTGCAATGAGTGGTTCAGCCAATAACTTTTGAATAATTAAACTGTCTGGAATATTGCGTGGTGACCTTATAATCGCAACATCCAAACGGTCTTCGAGTAATAAATCGATGAGCAGCAAGGTGTTCGCTTCTTCAAGTTTTAAATCCACTTTAGGATATTGCTGCTGAAAATAGCGAACGCATTTAGGAATGAGAGGGTTCAGCATTGAAGTGCCTGTAAAACCCAATCGTAATTGACCAACTTCACCATTTGCCACTTGCTTAACAAGGTTTGCTGCATCTTCTACACGCTGCTGTACTGGCTGAATCGCATTTAAAAAGGCAAGCCCCGCTTCGGTCAGCTCCACCCCATGTGGTGAACGAATAAATAAATCTGCGCCTAATTCTTCTTCTAAGTCACGTATTTGCATACTTAAAGGCGGCTGGCTCATGTTTAAACGATGCGCCGCTTTAGTAAAATTTTTTTCTTCTGCTACCGCTAGAAAGTAGCGTATATGTCTGAGTTCCATTGCTATATATAAAACATATTATGACCTATTGTTAAATATATTAGAAAAATACCCTCTAAATTGCTAATTTTAATTTATCGAATTTTCTCGATGCAGTATGCCCCAAAGCACTGCTCTTTCTTTCTGTCATGGTCATGATATGAGCTCTTCATCTACACCCAACACTTTAAACACTGAAGCAACTTCTGTGCTTTCCCGCGAGTGGATTCACAAAGGAACTAAAGCCTATAAACATGCAGGTTTCGCCTTATTCCTCGTAGGTTTTGCCAGTTTCTCCCTCATTTATTGTGTACAGCCGCTGTTGCCTGCATTTAGCCAAAGTTTCCAGATTAGCCCAGCGAGTAGCTCTTTGGCACTGTCGTTAACGACTGCTTTTTTAGCGATTTCGATTGTGCTATCAAGCGCGTTTTCACAAGCCATTGGCCGTCGCGGTGTAATCTTTACATCTATGCTATGTGCAGCAGTTCTTAATATTGTCTCGATGTTTACTCCTAACTGGCACAGTTTACTCATGGCGCGTGCGTTAGAAGGTTTACTGCTTGGTGGCGTACCCGCAGTGACGATGGCTTGGATTGCTGAAGAAATTGCACCGGAACACCTCGGTAAAACCATGGGGTTGTATATTGCAGGTACAGCCTTTGGTGGCATGATGGGCCGTGTCGGCATGGGTATTTTGGTTGAATATTTTTCTTGGCGCACAGCTTTAGGCTTGCTCGGAGCAATCTGTTTTATTTGCTCAATTGCCTTTTTAAACTTACTCCCTGCTTCGCGTAATTTTGTCCAGAAAAAAGGGCTCAATTTAGGCTTTCACATGCAAATGTGGCGTGCTCATTTAAGCAATACTAAATTATTACGCCTGTTTGCTATTGGGTTCTTGCTCACCAGTGTATTTGTGACCTTATTTAACTACGCGACTTTCCGTTTAAGCGGCGCGCCTTATTCACTGAGCCAAACACAAATTAGCCTTATTTTCTTGTCGTATAGCTTCGGTATGGTGTCTTCATCGTTGGCAGGTAGCTTAGCCGATCGCTTTGGTAAAAAAACCATGATGATGAGTGGTTTCGCGCTCATGATTGTGGGTAGTCTCATGACCCTGCTCAGCTCTCTTTTCGGCATTATTATTGGTATTGCATTTATTACCACGGGTTTCTTTATTACCCATTCACTTACCAGTAGTTCCGTTGGCGCCGAAAGCAAACAAGCCAAAGCTCACGCCAGTTCCCTGTACTTACTGTTTTACTACATGGGGTCAAGTATTGTTGGCTCAGCGGGCGGATGGTTCTGGTTACACGGCGGCTGGAGTGCGATTGTAGGCTTAACCGTTGTACTGTCGTTACTTGGAATATTTTTAGTCGTTTATACATCCCACGCAAAAGCTCATTAATTTTTAAGTTAAAGGAAAATCACATGTCGAGTTTATTTGTTTATGGCACTTTAGGCCCAGGTCGTCCTAATGCACATATACTTGAAAATATTGGCGGACAATGGGCAGAAGGTTGGGTCAACGGAACCTTACATAATCAAGGTTGGGGAGCTGATTTAGGCTATCCGGGAATTGTGCTTGATGAAAGTACCAATCAAGTTCAAGGCTTTGTTTTTAGCTCAGAACATTTAAATGCTAACTGGAAATTACTTGATGACTTTGAAGGCGAAGAATATGAAAGAGTGCATGTACAAGTCACTCTAAATAGCGGTGAACGTATTGATTCATTTATTTATACGCTGAAACCTTAAGTTATTTCTAGAGCTTAACTAGATGAGTATTTAAAATTTGAGAGAAAAAATTTAACTGCTCATTTTTTGGCTTGTGTTTTTTTTAAGAAACTGTAAAATTCATTCCATATAGCCGACATAGCTCAGTTGGTAGAGCAACTGACTTGTAATCAGTAGGTCCACAGTTCGAATCCGTGTGTCGGCACCATCATTAAACCTCATGAATATTTGATTTATGGGGTTTTTTGTTGTCTGTATATTTTGAATGGCAAAATTTTGTCTAAAAATAAAAAGTGCTATAGCGATATTATCTCTATAGCAATTCAAAAATGAATAAAACTTAAGTTTAAAAACGATTAAGTATTTTTTGCTTAAGATTTATTTTACATACTGCCAAACATCTGGATCCTGATATGACTCATCAATATGGAAACCTTCTTTTTTAGCTTGGTTTTCAACTTTAGCTCTTTGCTTTTCAGTGTATTTAATTCTTTCAGCAAAGGTAGTTTTAAGTTCTTGACCTGATAGTTTATAACCATCTTTAATTGAATTTTTTGTACTATAACGAATCATCTCAATAGAATATCTAAGTATATATTGTTTTTTATCATTTTCTGATTTTGTTTTATCTATACTAATTTCTAAAGATATACCATGAGTATATAAGCGCACTGCTACTGTTGGTCTTTTATTAAAAAAATCACTCCACTCTGTAAGTGTTAAATAATTATAAGGGTCTATAATAAGGCCATCTTCAATCATAGACTTAATGTTATCTTGTTTTGCAATTCGAGCAGTACTTGGATAAAAATACTGTTCCCACCCTGCTTTTTGTAGCTGACCAAATAGCTCTTTATAAGCCATATAAGCCTGTTCTTGACTAACAAACTCTTCTTTATTCAACCCTGCTGTCACATCAATAATTTGGATACCTTCATTTTGCTGTGCATAGTCAATCCGCGTACCCATTGCCGAGAATGCATTCTTAATAACAAAACTATTCTCACCTAAATCTATTTTTATATTTGCTAAATGTGGAGGTTCCCACGTAAGGTCAAAAAAAGACATCCCCGCTGGTTGCTGATCTACCCCTGTTTGCATATAAGATTTAAACTTTTTTTCACCCTCTACACCAAAATCCAATGTGTAAAGTTCAGGTTGAGAAAATACTTTTTTATTGTTTGTATCAGTATTACATCCTTGTAAATTTAAAAGAATAAAAAATAAAAAGAAATAACTAACTATTTTTTTCATCAACTAGAAAATCCAGATTTTAGTTTTATAGATTTAAATTCAGCAATCTGATTATCTTACATACTGCCAAACATCTGGGTCCTGATATGACTCATCAATATAGTAACCTTCTTTTTTGGCTTTAATTTCAGCTTTGCTTCTTTCCTTTTGATCTACTAATACCATTTCATCGAAAGCTCTTTTTAACTCAGGCCCTGTTAATTTATATCCATTTTCAATTGAGTTTTTTGTTACGTATCTAATTGTTTGTACAGAAAATCTTAACAAATACTGTTTTTGATCTTCTTTAGATTTTGTTCTCGACATACTTAATTCTGCTAATATACCATTTGTATATACTCTAATTACCGCTAGCGATTTACTATCAAAATATTCTTTCCATTGTTTTAAAGTTAAGAAATTATAAGGATCAATAATAACTCCATCTTCTTGCATAACTTTAAGATTATCTTTTTTATTAAAACGAGTATCTGATGGATAAAAGTATACTTTCCATCCTGCATTTTGTAACTGTTCAAATAATTCCTTGTAAGCGTTATAAGCCTGCTCTTCACTAACAAACTCTTCTTTATTCAAGCCTGCTGTCACATCAATAATTTGGATACCTTCATTTTGCTGAGCATAGTCAATCCGCGTTCCCATTGCCGAAAATACATTCTTAATAACAAAACTATTCTCACCTAAATCTATTTTTATATTTGCTAAATGCGGAGGTTCCCACGTAAGGTCAAAAAAAGACATCCCCGCTGGTTGCTGGTCTACATCTGTTTGCATATAAGATTTAAACTTTTTTTCACCCTCTACACCAAAATTCAATGTGTAAAGTTCAGGTTGAGAAGACATTTTTTGTTCCTTTTGCTGGGCATGACAGGCCTGTAAATTTAAAAAAATAAAAATTAGGAATATATAACTAACCACCTTTTCCATCATTTGACTCTTTTCCTATTTTAATAAATAACTTATCGAATCGACTTAGACCATCATCCCATTTACTAGTATTCCATCCAGCAATTGTATGTAACTCTTTTTCTAAATAAGGTCGTCCAACTTCACTCAACATCAAACGATGATACTTTTGAGCTGCTAAATTAATCCAACGCATACGGCTATCTTGATTCTCAACTTGGGTACCACTCGGTGGTGTACTGATTGGAGATTCAGGTAAAGATTTTATCTTTTTTCCAAATTCGGTTTCATACGAATAAACATTGCCACGAACAGCATGTATTTTTTTTATTGTTCCATCATATTCACTGGAGAGAATCAGTTCAGCCTTCGGAATTCCAGCCTTACGTTGAACATCTGCACCATTTCGCACAATAGGATCATTCCATACGATTTTTTGCAAGATGTTGATTTGTTCTTGATTTGCAATTTGCAAAAGATGTTCTAATAAAAGATTAGATGCTTTCTTGAATTTATTATTCTTATTTGTATTCGCTTTAAATATTTTTTCTATATCAGGTAATATTCTAAAAGCATTACGAATTTCGTCTGTCGCTTGCAAATTACTCACTGTTGTTAAGCAATTAGACCATGGAAAATTATATAAAGAGCTTTTAACTTTTTTATAAGTTGCTGTATCTCTGCTACCTACGCAAATTTTAAAATCTTCAGAAGACTTGGCCCAAACAAAATGCCAGACACTAATATCCATATAGAGCCATAGATTACCTTTTGCAAAGGTATGAATACCGGCAACGCCAATACCATTTAAATTAAAACGATCAGAACTAATCGATTTAATTAAAGCATCTGCATTTGACCCAGTCTTAGAAACAATATGATCAAATACAGCAGCAACTGTTTTTGATGCAAAAGCACCTAAGCCCATCCAATAGAAACGCCCACTATAGGTTGCTGCAGTAACAGATTGATTTGATGTAAAAGGAAACATTTCTAAATAAATACGAGCGTAAATCGATGCAATTCGTCTAGCACGGGCCTCATAACCAGGTTCTATACGGTAATTTTGATTATCTTTTTTATTAGATAATAGGGTCATTGCCATCTGTTGGTAATATTCCCATATCGTAGTACAGTCGCAATTTACTGATTTACAACTATTTTCAATATTATTTGTTGTCCCAGACCAATCAAGAGAACCAGCCATTTTAAAATTTATCCTTTTAAATGATGAATAAGAAATAGTTATTTCACAGGGTCATTTTCGTCAGGTTCAAAATGCAACCAATTTAAATCAACATCAAGTTGTTCAGCTTCTTTGGTATTTATCCTTTTAGTTTTCCCTTTCACATCAGTTTCTGACATAAAGCTTTGATTGTTAGATTGAATGTTATAACTCACATTAGTTAAAGGCTTGCCAGAAGGGAGGAATAAATTAAACTTTTCATCATACTTTTCATAAGCAGGCAAACCTTGCAGATTTACTCCCACTTCTGCACCACCTTTAAAGATATGCTGTCCCGCTTTTACTTCGAACTTTGCGGGTGTAATAACCGTAATACCACTCTTATTAATAATGATTTGTGAACCACCAGCCATGATTTACCTATTATTTTATGAAAACTAATCTATAATTAAATTAATATTTTAAACTGTTTAACTTATTTACACATGACTTTTATTGTTGCTATTCAATTAAACGATAGCATTATTGTTGCATCAGATAATAAAAAAGTTAGCCAACAAAAAGATGGAATAATTAAATTTTCACCTGAAAAAATCTTGAAAATGCATTCATGGCAAAATGGAATAATTACAGGGTCTGGTGAATATCAAGTTATAAGCCGAGCTGTTAATCTTTTTAAAAACCTACCCACTCCCTCAATAGAAGATCTGCCACATTGCTTAGTTATTTCTAAAATTATTAGAGAATCAGAAATCGGAAATGATCTCTATCAAGTAGAGAATAGTAAACTGCTATGTTCAAGCTATAATGACAATGGAGCACAACTCTATAAAATTGAAAAATTTTCGACCCAACAAGATTATTTTTCTATACCCTTAGAATCTAATGAAATTATTATTTGGCTTGCTCACCACAACATTGATGTGATCGCAAGTAATCTACAATCATTATATGTAGGCCTTAAAGATTATTCAGTTTTTTCAAGTAAAACTGACTGGATGAATTACTACATTAAACAACTTTCTCCTATTTTTAAGATACAAAGCCAAATTGATCCCTTAATGAGCCAAAGTTTTGATATTTTCTTGCAATCAAGAAGTGAATTCCTTCTTAATCATGTGCCGAATACATGAAATTTCAAATAGTATCTAGTCAAAGATAATTTTTTTTAATTTTAATAAAAGCTATTATAAACCTGAGCTTCAAAATGATTTTATTAAACGAATTTATTTCCTCCAAAACACAAATCTTACTTTCTTAATTTTTTTAAAAAATAGATTTAAAAATAAGAAATATTAACAAGATACGATTATAATGCGCCCCCAAATAAGGTCATGATAATAAGCCCTATTTTATAAACTTTAATTCATTAAGATACCAATACGGAAAAGTATGAAACTTCGTTTTATTTTACCTGCTTTATTTCTAACGTTGCCTTTAACAACATATGCTCAAGACACTACACCTCAAGCTCAAATGCAAACTACTGCAAACCCACCCATTTGCTTAATTGAGGGGACTCCTTCAGCAGAGCACTATAAATCTATTAAACGAATTAAAGCCGCGAAAGGAACCTATGGTGGTTTTGAAGAAGTAAAACCTAAATTAGCAAACGCAGCACGTAAATATGGTGCAGATGTAGTGATTGATTATGAGCAGAGACAAAGATTTGGTTTCTGGCCATGGCGTATTGTTCGTCCAGTACTTACAGGTATTGCGGTAAAATGGAATACACCATTTGATTGTGCTGCCTTAGGCGGAAAAGAAATTCGTTAATAAGAAATGAAAAAAGCCCAACATCCTGTTGGGCTTTTTTCGTATTTCGTTACTAGGTATACATCCTGTAATACCTCACGTCCTGATGCTTAAACTTATTATTGTTGTTTTACGTTTCGGAACTTCCTGTTCCTGATGAGTTCATCATAGGTAATTAATAGAGTTCTAAAAAGACGCCAATTTCCCGAATGTCTGTACGAAAAAGCGTACATAGTGCTTTTAAATTTAAAGCTTAATTTGCCTATATTTGAAAATAAAAAAAGAAAATATGAATTTATGAAGAAGTTCAGTTTATCAATTAAATAAGAAAACACTATAATGAATCTATTAATTTACTTCTAAAATATATTTAAAAATAACAAGGAACGAGATGTCTACTCTACCATCAAATCTTTTTCAACCTTTAGTGATCATACTTGCATGCCTTATTATCATTGTAAGTAAAATGCCTCAGCTAAAATTTAGAAAAACTATATTATTTTTAGCCCTTGGCAGTCTTACTTTAATCTGTGCTTTAGCAATATTTAGCTTCTTTAATTAAGCCTTATTTCTTGCTCTTTTCTATCATTTTTTCAAAGTGTTTAAGGTTCGGGTTTAGCATATCCCAAGCATAGGCTTGGCTTACAAAGACTTCCGCTTTAGGTTGATAAAGACTTGGGTCATCCAGCGTACCTGCACGTATTGAAATCATTTCAGGGGCAATTTCAGGTAAACCAAAAAGCTGGGATCCACACGTTGGACAAAAGGCTCTTTTAATTGCTCGGCCAGAAGAACCTAGGGTCTCAAAATATTTAAGTTCGCCCGTTATTTTTAATTCAGATTGGTGAAAAAAAGCGATTGGTGCATAGGCCGAACCTGTTGCCTTTTGGCAATCACGGCAATGGCAATTAAAGCTATAACGTGGCTCTACTTCGCTTTGGTAGCTCACCGCTCCACATAAACACGATCCCTGATATTTGGCTGACATGGCTCATCCTATTTTTTTATTGCTGTTATTTGAATATAACGTACATATCCACTTTGGTAGAGTTGCTGGCATAACTTTGCAGTCATTTGAATTTTAAAATTTGCCAACCCTCGGCTCTGAAATTGTCCTTGCTGTTTTTGAATATACTCTGAAAAACCTAATAATACTTGTTCAGATAAATCTTCAATTTGAATATCTGCATAACCTTGCTGTTGCAAAGTCGTTCTTATAGTTTGTTCAGTTGGTACCGCATCCCAAGTGACATCGGCTGCTTTGAGTAAATAACGATGCTTTTGTTCTTGTAGCATGGTCATGTTTTGGCATGACTCTGCACGCATTAAGTAATGAAAACCTAATCGACCTTTTGAATTTAAAACTGGGGTGACCGAATCTAGAAATGAATTTAAATGACTGTGATAAGCCGCATCAATACACAACACCACATCGAATGGTTGTTTGAATTCAAATTGTTTTAAATTTAAAAATGAACCACAAAAAATCTGGCTTATTTCAGGAATAAGTTTTTGAATTTTATTCACACATTGAGCTTGTAGCTCAACGGCACTCATACTTTTGGGCTGATAGTGTTGTAACCAGTGCAATAAACTTGCGCCCTGTCCACAACCTAAATCGAGTAAATAATCTTTTGAATTTAAATTGACAGCTTGTGCCAAATGGTCGGCCAATTGGCGACAAGCTTCAGGGTAGTTTTGGGTATTTTTCCAAAAACCCAAATTTGTCCAAGCTAGCTCTCCATCATCCCCCAAACTTGATGCATCAATGGCATATTTATGAGGAATGAGTCGAGAAAGAGCTGCTCGAACTTTTGTTTTCACAATTTTAGTAACCGAGTTCTGGGGCAACTTCAACCTGAGGTTTTAAACCTACAAATGGTAAAGGAGCACCTAAAATTTCAGCAATGTGCATTGCAGAAGTCACGGCTGACTCTAAAATTGGCAAACCATCACATGACCATGAACCGCAGTAAAATACTTTACGGTTTGGTTCTAAATGGCGTTGCTGTAACTCTTTGTTTAGAGCAATTGTTTGCGAGTCTACAACTGCACGCGTTAAGGTCACTTTTGAAATGATTTTTTTAGGGTCAATATCAGTCACTGGACGCCAAGTTTGGAATACTGGATTTTTGCCCACAAGTGATGGCTCAACAGCGTTCATCCAAACCGTAAACTGCTGACGAGTAAACTTACGATCCATCATATAGCTCAGCACTGACCAATCCTTACGGCGTGGTGGCATGACTGTCGCATCTGTATGAATAACCAAGTCACCTTGCTCAAAACGGAACTGTTTAAGCAAATTCATATCATCTGCAAACTGCTCAGGGTTTAAGAACTCTTCAATCTTAGATGTTGGTGTCGCCACAATAACGCGGTCAAATGAGCCCTTATCGCCCTGCGCATTTTCAACCAGTACTTTTTCGCCTTGTTGCTCAACTTTCTTAATTGCCGAACCGCTATGGATATCAATGCCTTTAATTAAGCTGTCTACAAATGCAGGTGTACCGCCTTTCATACGCAATAGCATGTCGCCATCAGTTAAATGACGCAAAAACTCAAGAAGGTTTTTTGCAGGCCAGTCACCAATTGTTTTTGGGTTACATGTACAAATGGTATAGAGCACTGGCATAACTACGCCATGCCAGAATACTTCTTCTATGTCGTTCTGATTAATAAATTCAGCGAGAGTAATATCTTGATTTTTAGATTTGAAAAACTGGTGAATCGCAGTTTTTAATTGCAACATCCCTTTCACAAGACGCCAGCCATACTGCTGGATGCCTTTACGGTTATTGATAATTGGAAAATTACCAATACGGCTACGAGATGTGGTTAACCATGTTTCAGTACGATCTTCAAATAACCAGCTACAAGACATATAGGTACGAACTGGGAAAGTTTTAATACCTAAGTGTGCAGCAAGGCTGAGTGTATTTTTCCATAGATGCGGGTTCATAACACGCAATGGCGCATCAATAATCCCACCATCGAACTCAATGCTATGGCTATCCATTCCCCGGCCAGGAAGTGCTTCAAATATCGTGATTGTATGTCCTGCATCTTTCAGAATTCTTGCTGCTGCAAGTCCTGCCATTCCACTGCCAATAATTGCGATATCCAAAATGATGTCCCATTTTTCGAGAATTTTTTTGATTATCACTCATACCCTAAAAAAACACCGTATTAAAAACTACCAGATTTTTATTTTTTGCATCAATTTATATAGAAAAAATTTAAAGAACGCGTGCAAATGATTTTCATAAAATTTTACAAAAGAGGATAAGTGTATAAAAATCTATATTTTTTAAAAATTTAAAAAAATTCTTTTAAATAAAATAAGATAATTTAACTATATTTATATCATTCGTTTTACAAGAAAAACTTTTTGCGGTATCATGGGGTCATAATAATGAGAACTAAATCACACAAAACAATGCCGACACAATAACGATGTCCATCATAAAACTAGAAACTTTACAGCGAAAAAGCCCGCTATTCACACTTGATAGCGGGCTTTTTATTACTTTGTTTTAAAGGTTCATTAAGCGCAGCTTAGCAATTTATGCTTCTTGCATGATTGAACCGAATTTTCCACGATTAAAGTCATCAATCGCTTCCATAATCTCGGCTTTGGTATTCATGACAAATGGACCATAACCTTCGATTGGCTCATTCAGTGGTTGGCCAGTCAACACTAGGAATTTAGTATCTTCTTCAGCATTTAGACTAAACTCAACACCTTCACGAGACAAAATCGCAACAGTTTTACCTTCAAGACGGTTTGTATCATTAATCACAACCGCACCCTCTAACACCACCACAAGTGTGGTATGTCCTTCAGGCACATACAGGGTATGTTTTTGGCCTTTAGCCAATTTACCATCCCACACGTTTAATGGGCTAAAGGTCGTTGCTGCACCTTTTGCATCTGCATATTCACCTGCAATCACACGTAAATGACTACCGTGCTCGTCTAGCGCGATGTCTGGAATATCTTTGGCTTCAATCGCTTGATATTTTCCAGGAGTCATTTTTGAATGTGAAGGTAAATTTACCCACAATTGCACCATTTCAAACAGACCGCCATGCTCTGCAAATTCAGGAGAATGGAACTCTTCATGTAACACCCCTGCACCCGCAGTCATCCATTGTACGTCACCGGTTTTAATGGTTCCGCCGCCGCCACTTGAGTCTTTATGTGTTACTTCACCTTGATAGGCAATCGTCACAGTTTCAAAGCCACGGTGAGGATGCGAACCTACACCTTGTTGTTCGGTGGTTGGTGAGAAGTTATAAGGCGCTGCATAATCCAGTAACAAAAATGGGCTTAGGGTTTGGCCTAAACGGTCATAAGAGAACAGGTTATATACAGGGAAACCATCACCAACCCAATGCATGTGGTTATTTTGATATGCACCAAGAAATTTCTTCATCTGATCTCTCCTATATATGTAGGATTTTCTTGAACTGAGATTGATTTTACGCCTCAATAATTGCAGTTTATAGATCAGGTTTAGCAACACATTATTTCATATATGAGACAATCTTAAAGTTTGAGGTACTCTTTAAAAGATCGTCCTATTTTTAAAATTCTTAATCCTATTTTTTAGACTTAATCACGACAACAAACTCAACTAGCATAATTTTAGGCACTAACGACCTACTTAATAATTTTTGATTATTTATTTTGATAACATGAGGATATAAAAATGGCTCAAGATTACGTACGTTTAGACAAGGATAATGCTGCGGTTCTTTTAGTTGACCACCAAGCTGGTTTACTTTCTTTAGTTCGAGATATCGATCCTGATAAATTTAAAAATAACGTTTTAGCGCTTGCAGATGCAGCAAAATATTTTAACTTACCGACTATTTTAACGACCAGTTTTGAAAATGGTCCAAACGGTCCTTTAGTTCCAGAACTAAAAGAACTTTTCCCAGATGCACCATTTATTCCACGTCCTGGTCAAATCAACGCTTGGGACAATGAAGACTTCGTAAAAGCGGTCAAAGCGACAGGTAAAAAACAACTGATTATTGCAGGTGTGGTAACTGAAGTTTGTGTGGCATTCCCTGCACTATCTGCACTCGCAGAAGGCTTTGAAGTGTTTGTAATTACTGATGCATCTGGTACTTTCAATGAATTAACACGTGATGCTGCTTGGGACCGTATGTCAAAAGCAGGTGCTCAGCTGATGACTTGGTTCGGTATGGCATGTGAGTTACACCGCGACTGGCGTAATGACGTAGAAGGCTTAGGTGCTCTCTTCTCAAATCATATTCCTGATTACCGCAACCTGATGACCAGCTATAGCTTTAATACATCGCAAAAATAAGCTGAATTGCCAAGATTAGAGTGCTTAAGCGCTCTAATCTTGAATTTAAATGGATTGATCTGACATTGATAAGCTCTTTTGATGATTTTTATTATTTCTATTTGGTCGTAAAGCACGGCGGCTTTAGTGCGGCCAGTGAAGCTGAAAATATTAGTAAATCCAAGCTCAGCCGACGCATTATTGACCTTGAAAATAAATTTAATGTCAGCCTGATTCAAAGAACAACCCGCCATTTTAAAGTGACCGACTTAGGTCAAGAGTTTTACGAGGAATGCTGCAAAGTCATTGCTCAAGTTGAATGCGCAGAAAATGTTTTGTTAAAACAAAAAAGTGAGCCTCAAGGACTAGTAAAAGTAAGCTGCCCACCTTTAATGATGCATTTTCAAATTAGAAAAATTTTAAATCAGTTTTTAAAAACTTATCCTAAAGTTGAAATATCGCTTGAGCTGACCAGCCGTCGAGTAGATATCTTGCATGATGACATAGACCTTGTGATTCGAACCAATTTCGAACCGAATGAAGATTCGAATTTAATTGTTCGGGATGTGATTAAAACCGATCACTGTCTAGTGGCTTCGCCTGAATTATTGCAAGGCCGAACTATTGAACATTATTCTGAATTACAAGACTTTCCAAGTATTAGCTTAGGCACTCAAAAGCAAAATTATATTTGGCATTTATGCAATATTCGTAACGGCGAATCGGTTGATGTGCCTTATCAACCACGAATCAAAAGTAATGACTTGGCAGGTGTTTACTATGCAGTGATGGACGGATTAGGCATTGCCGACCTTCCCTTTTTAACTGTTGAATCGGAAATTCGTAAAGGCACACTGGTTCATATTCTTCCTGACTGGAAGTCGAATATTGGCATGCTACAACTGGTTTATGTGTCTAGAAAAGGCCAACGTCTGGTGGTCGAGAAACTCATTGAAACGCTGATAGGAGAACTCAGGCGTTTACCCGAAAGCCATGAAGGATATTTGCCGACTTAAATAAAAAACCGGTCATGAATGGGCATGACCGGTTTTTGTGAAACATCACATACAGCATAACTGCATGTTTTCGTTCAGAACAAAACGAACTCGCTTTGTTCCTTACTCAGATAAGTCTACGCAGAGGTATTTCATTTCGACATATTCTTCGATGCCGAATTTTGAACCTTCACGACCTAGACCTGACTGTTTTACGCCACCAAACGGAGCAACTTCGTTTGAAATCGCGCCCGTGTTAATGCCGACCATACCGTACTCAAGTGCTTCTCCCACACGCCATTGACGCGCTGTGCTTTGAGTAAATAAATAAGCAGCTAAACCAAACTCTGTGTCGTTTGCCATTGCCACTGCTTCGTCTTCAGTTTTAAAGCGGAATAGTGGTGCAAGCGGACCAAAAGTTTCTTCTTTAGACACTTTCATGTCTTGCGTTACCCCAGTTAAAACTGTTGGCTCAAAGAATGTACCGCCAAGTGCCGAACGCTGACCACCAATACGAACTGTTGCGCCTTTCTCAGTTGCATCTGCAATATGAGACTGAACTTTTGCAATCGCATCTTCATCAATTAAAGGCCCTTGAGTTGAACCTTCTTGACGGCCGTCGCCAACTTTCAGCTTAGACACAGCTTCAACCAGACGCTCTGCCAACGCATCGTAAATACCGTCTTGAACATAAATACGGTTAGCACAAACACAAGTCTGACCGCTGTTACGATATTTACTTGCCATAATGCCCTGAACAGCTTGTTCAAGATTGGCATCGTCAAATACCACAACTGGTGCATTACCACCGAGTTCAAGTGAAAGCTTTTTAATAGTTGGCGCACATTGTTGCATCAAGATACGGCCAACTTGGGTTGAACCTGTAAAGCTTAACTTACGAACAATATCGCTTTCGCATAGAGTTTTACCAACTTCAACCGCATCACCACTAATATTAATTAAAACATCAGCTGGTAAGCCTGCCTGTAACGCCAATACTTCAAGTGCATAAGCAGTTAACGGTGTTTGCTCTGCTGGTTTAACCAACATTGAACAACCCGCAGCAATCGCTGGACCTGCTTTACGCGTAATCATGGCAGCTGGGAAGTTCCACGGCGTAATGGCAGCAGTAACACCAATCGCTTGTTTAATCACGAGCAAACGTTGGTTTGGTAACGTAGGTGTTAAGACTTCACCATCAATACGTCGCGCTTGCTCAGCAAACCAGCGTATGAACGATGCTGCATAACCAATTTCACCACGTGCTTCTGCCAATGGCTTACCTTGCTCAGCCGTTAAAATCTGAGCCAGGTTTTCTTTGTGCTCAAGCATGAGGTTGTACCATGCCAATAACACATCAGCACGAGCCAAGGCAGTTTGCTTTTTCCAAGCAGCTTGCGCTTTTGCTGAACGATTAATTGCGGCTTCAACCCCTGCACGGTCATAGGTTTTTACCCATGCCAAAGTTTCACCCGTAGCAGCATCATTAACCTCGATATAGTCATTTGATGCAGGTGCTTCTAATGAAATATCAGGATGTTTTAATAAATACTGCAAATTATTTTGAATCATGCAGATTGCTCCATTGCTTTTGCACTACCTGCTTTTAGAGTTGCAAAACCTTGTTTTAAGATATCAAGGCCTTGACGGAATTGTTCAGCAGGAATGGTTAATGGATATAAGAAACGAATTACATTACCGTATTTACCACAAGTAAGAAGTAACAACCCGTTTTCCATTGCATAGTTTTGTACAACTTTTGCTTGTTCAGCCGTTTCAAGCTCTACTGCAACCATTGAACCTAAAGCACGAATATCAGTTACAACGTCGCCTGTTGCTTGCTGAATATCTTTAAGGGTAGCGACTAACTCAGCACCTAATTCATTTGCACGGTCGCATAAGTTTTCTTCTTCAATCGCATCAATTACCGCGTGCGCAGCTGCAACCGCAATCGGGCTACCTGCGTAAGTACCGCCTAGACCACCTGGGTTTGGTGCATCCATGACTTCTGCACGGCCTACAACACCCGAAATAGGGAAACCACCGCCCAAGCTTTTCGCCATCGTGATAAGGTCTGCTTTAGTCTCGTAATAGTTCATTGCAAACAATTTACCAGTACGCGCAAAACCAGATTGCACTTCGTCAGCTACAAGTAAAATGCCGTGCTTATCGCAAATTGCGCGTAAACGTTTTAAGAATTCAGCCGGTACCACATTGAAACCGCCTTCACCTTGTACTGGCTCAAGTACAATTGCTGCAACATCATGTGGTGCAATATCTTCACTGAAAATATCTTCAACGCTTTCAATTGCTGCGTCTACTGAAATACCTTTAGCAGGTACAGGGTAACGTGCGTGGAATACACCCGCTGGCATTACACCAAAATCACGTTTGTAAGGTGCGGTTTTACCTGTCATTGCCATCGTCATAAATGAACGACCGTGGAAACCGTTACCAAAAGTAATAATGCCGTGACGACCTGTATAAGAGCGAGCAATCTTCACCGCATTTTCAACTGCTTCTGCACCTGTTGTGAAAAACGCTGACTTCGCAGGACCAGCAATTGGTGCGCGCTCATTAATACGTTCAGCCAAAGCCACATAGCTTTCATAAGGTGTTACTTGATAGGCAGTGTGAGTAAATTTAGTAAGTTGCTCAGTTACTGCTGCAATCACTTTAGGGTGGCGATGGCCTGTATTTAAAACCGCGATACCACCAGCAAAGTCGATAAATTGGTTGCCTTCCTTGTCCCAAAGCGTGGCATTTTCAGCTTTTTCCGCATACCACTGACACATCACGCCTACGCCACGTGGAGTTGCTTGCTGTTTACGTGCGTTAAGTGCAGAATGTTGATTATCCATTTGATTCCCTCATATTTTCATCATCAGTTGCAGCTTTGGTTTCTTGCATCCTGTGCTTAATTTTCAGGGTGCTTTACAACGACTGCCTATGCATGTAATTTCGCTCGTCTGATGCCAACTGACGAGAGCCACTTTTTAACTGTAGGAGAGAGCCAATTGCGTAGTTTACTTGGAGATCATTTGCTGCAACGACTCCAACAGGACACTGAAGGGAAACTACATCAACGCCTTTTCCGTTGCCTGCGTGGTGCCATTATTGATGGAGTCATCCAGCCCAAGACTCGTCTACCTGCTTCACGCGATTTAGCCAGTGAAATTCATGTTTCAAGAAATACAGTGCTCACTGCCTATGAACAGCTACAAGCTGAAGGCTATTTAGAAGCCCGTACAGGCCATGGCACATGGGTTGCCGAAAAATTACCAGAGAGTTTTTTAAATACACAAAACAAGAAAAAAGTGGTTTCAAGCCCTAAAGTTCAAAGCTCTTATGCGCTCTCAAATCGAGGCTCAAACTTATTAGGCTATGCCGCAGCATCGCCGCATCAATGGGGAGCTTTTGTGCCGGGAGCACCAGATGTGACTGAGTTTCCGCATCATATTTTTAGTCGTATTCAAGCACGCTTGAGCCGCGAACCCGACATTAATCGCCTGATTTATAGCAATGCTGGTGGCTGTATCGAGCTTCGAAGTGCATTGGCAGATTACTTACGTGTTGCGCGTTCAGTCCAGTGCGATGCTGACCAAATTATTATTACCGAAGGCATTCACCAAGCGATTGATTTAGTCTCACGTGCGCTCAGTGATATGGGAGACAAAATCTGGATTGAAGATCCTGCTTATTGGGGAATGCGTAATACATTGCGTATTAATGGCCTTGATATTCAGCCAATGCCTGTCGATGCTGAAGGCATTATTCCTGAGGAAAATCCGGCCAAGCCTCCTAAACTCATTTTTGTCACGCCTTCACACCAATATCCGCTTGGCTCTCATTTAAGCCTAAACCGCCGACGTAAACTGATTGAGATTGCACGTCAGCACAATAGCTGGATTGTCGAAGATGATTACGACAGTGAGTTCCGTTTCTCAGGCCAGCCTTATCCATCTTTGCAAGGCTTAGAAAATGATGCGCCTGTGCTGTACATGGGCACGTTTAGTAAGACCATTTATCCATCTTTAAGAATTGGGTATTTGGTGGTACCTAAACCACTCTTTTCCCCCCTACGTATTGTTGCAGCCGAACTGTATCGTGGTGGACATTTGCTTGAGCAAAAGGCCTTAGCAGAATTTATTCGTGAAGGGCATTACGAAGCGCATATTCGTCGTATGCGTTTACTTTATGGAAAGAGACGCGATTATTTAGTCAGTCTGATTAAACGCTATCTTGGCCCCGAATTTATTCATGAATATGACGAAGCAGCAGGGTTACACTTAGTTTTAAAACTACCAAACTCTTGCGATGACGTCGCGATTGCAGCAACCGCACTTGAACGTGGTGTCAAAGTTCGACCACTTTCACAGTACTATATGCAATCGCATGCACATGCAGAGCGTGGACTGCTCATGGGCTTTGCCTGTGTAAATGAAAAAGATATGGTGATGGCTTTCGGTGTCTTGCTTCAATGCTTACGTGAAGCAGGCGTACCTACGCTGAATTAACTATTCTTCCGTATTAAGACAAACAAAAAGAGCCTCACAGTGAGGCTCTTTTTTATTTAAAAATTTAAACTAACTTTTCTTCATGGCTATGAGTTAAATGAGTCGCTCTACGCTCTTTCCCCCATCCCAGTTTTTCAGACAGCAAACCGAAGAACACAATAATGCCGAATAGAGCTGTAGTGTAAATCACTTCTTTAAAATAGGTGCCTTCAATCAACATGGTAAGAATTGCACCAATAATTGCAAAGATCACCACGTAAGTTAAGTAAGGGAACATCCACATTTTAAAGTCAATTTTCACGCCTTCAGCTTCTAACTTTTTACGCATACGAAGCTGAGAATAAGCAATGGTTAAGTACACATATAGTGTTGCCGCGCCTGTTGTTAGCATGAAAAAGTCATACACATCCATACTCTTGGTTGCAGTTAAAATTACCGCAATTACAGAGAAGAAGCATGACACAATCACGCCCACCCACGGGCTGCTTTTACTGTTTACAGAACCAAAGCTTTTCGGTGCATCACCACGTTTAGATAATGAGAACAACATACGTGAACACGTATAAAGCGCTGAGTTAAAGCAGCTACATACCGAGGTTAGAACCACAAAGTTTACGATATGGCGCGCACCCGGAATACCAAGTGCAGACAACGTAACGCTATAAGTTCCCCAAGTCGAATCTTTCAAAAGTTCATTGTTGTGAGGGATGAGACATACCGCCACAAACATTGAACCTACATAGAATAAAATAATTCGCCAAACTACCGAGTTTGAAGCTTTACGAATTTCTTTAGATGGATTTGCAGACTCTGCCGCTGCTACAGTCACAATTTCAGCGCCAATATAGGCGAACATCACCCCAAGTAAGGCGGTAATAACGGATGAACCACCATTAGGCATAAAGCCTTGAGAGGTTAAATTACTGATACCAGATGCAGCCGGATTGCCCCAAGGCCACAAATGCATGATGGCTAAACTACCAATCACCAAGAAGATCACAATCGCAATCACTTTGATGAGTGCAAACCAGAACTCGAATTCACCATAGTTCTTTACGTTCTGCAAATTGACTGCAACCAGTGCACCAATCACAACGGTCATATAGACCCAAATCGGTATAAACGGGAACCAATTATTTAAAATTTTACCTGCCACATAAGCTTCCCAGCCCATGAGCATTGCGAGCGTACACCAATACAACCAGCCAATTGAGAAACCTGCCCAACGACCAATCGCACGGTCAGCATATGTTGAAAAAGAGCCACTGTCGGGATTTAAAACGGCCATCTCGCCTAGCATACGCATGATGAACCAAACGAGTAGTCCACCTAAAGCATAGGTTAAGAAAACCACAGGACCTGTGTTGTAGATGATACTGCCTGAGCCAACAAAGAGAGAGCCACCAATAACCCCTGCAATCGAGATCATGGTCAAGTGGCGTGATTTAAGTCCATGTTTTAAACTTTGGGAGTGATTGGCTTCAGAACCATTTTGATGAGCTGCCATATCATTTTCCTTAATATATGGAGGATATCGGCTAGACTCGGAAATCCTCCGAAGCCAAAAAATATCCCCTAAAAATTTAGCCGTTTTGCTCAATTCCTAAAACAGAAAATTCACTGAGCTTATCCGGCGCTTCCGTATGCATACTTCCAATGGCTTTAATTTGTCGTTTCGGCACTCAAGAAACGAGAGCCATTTTTGTAATAAAAGAGAGAGCCAATTGCAAAATTTATACGCAAAATTGGCCCTTTTTGTAGAAGATGCTGGTAAATGGCTTTTTGTTTTTATTTTAATCAGATTGAATTTCTTTAGTTTTGTTCAGAAATTAATAACGCTTTTGTGCCAGTTTCCAAAGCTCTAAATATATGTTTTTGATCGGCGGGATAACAAATATAGTCTCCAACACCCAGCTCAACCGCCTCATCAATTAAACCCACTAAAGCTCGCCCCTCCACTACAATAATATGTTCTACCGAACCAACTGGATGTGGTTCTGAAAGTCGATCTTCGCCTGGTTCAACAATCAATAAATACACATCTCGGCGCGCATGGGGTGGACAGGTCGCCAACAAAATTGCTTTGTAATTGGCAATCTCCGAACTCACCGTTGGCCCATCGCCACAGCGAATGACTTGCACTTGATTGCTCGGTTCTTCCATCAAACGTGCAAATGGAATATTGAGTGCAACACAAAGTGCCCATAAGGTTTCAATACTTGGATTACCTTGCCCTGCCTCTAATTGAGAAAGTGTAGATTTGGCAACACCTGCACGGCGCGCAACCTCTGCCAATGAAAGCCCTGCTCTTTGGCGTTCACGCGTTAAACCTTTGGCAATAATTTCGATTGGCTGAGACATTCATTCTATCCGTTCTATAAAAAAAACGATCGTTCGTTTTGACAAAACAATCAGACTTATTCATTATAATGGAAAATCGTTCGCTATATCATGCTATGACTACATACGCTCTTATTAAAAAACTTAGTAAAGATACTACTCGCTCGATTTTCTTTGTGTGCTTAGCAACGAGTGTCGTTGGTATGTCCTTAGGTTCACTCGCCGCAAGTTATGGCTTAGCACTTTGGATCCCACTTTGCCTGTCCATATTTGTGCTCGCTGGAACTGCTGAATTTATTTTTATTGGATTCTTGGCGGTAGGTGGTAGCCCGATTGCGGCTGCAATTGCAGGACTACTCGTCAATTTAAGACATCTGCCTTTTGGCATAGCGGTCAATGAAATGATTCGAGGCAAATTCTCTCAATATTTTGGGTCTCATATCATGAACGATGAAAGCGTTTTGTTTGGTATGGCACAGCCTGATTTCGACACCAAAAAGGCTGCTTACTGGCTATGTGGTATAGGCATCATGCTCAGTTGGCCGCTCGGTGTCACTGCTGGTTATTTTATTGGGAGCGCTATTCCAGACCCAAAAACATTCGGCTTAGATGCCATTTTCCCCGCGATTTTAATTGCACTTACTTTTAATGCTTTAAAGAATAAAACCACTCGAAAAGCTGCATTTGCCGGATCAACTTTAGCGTTGATAACCACACCCTTTTTAGCCGCAGGACTTCCGATTCTGATTTCACTTTTTGGCTTGATATGGGGTAGAAAAAAATGAGTCAACAGTTACTGATTATTGTAGGAATAGCTCTACTCGCACTGGGTACGTACAGTATTCGTTTTGCTGGCTTTCACTTAGGTGCCAAGTTTTCATTTTCTGAAAAATACCAAGTTTTACTCTCAAACGGCGCAACCGTTTTGCTCTGTGCCATTGCTGTGACCACTACATTTTTTGAAGGCCAACATTTCGCGGGTTTCGCACGTATATTTGGGGTGAGTTTGGCACTTTTCTTAGTTTGGAAAAAAGCCCCGCTTTTATTGGTGATTTGCTTGGCAGCTGCGGGCACGGCACTGGTACGTTTACTTGGTATTGAATAATAAAAAAGGCGAGATAAACTCGCCTTTTTTGAAACTTTGATTAGAACGGTAAATCGTCGTCTAAATCAGCTGGTGCAGATGCTGGTTGTTGTGGCGCTTTAGGAGCGAAACCACCACCTTGCGGGCTATTGCCACCATTACCGAAACCGCCTTGGCCACCATAACCACCATTGTTTTGGCCGTAGCCACCACCTTGGTTGTTATTTTGATAGCCGCCACCTTGTTGAGGCGCGTTAAAACGTGGTTGGTTAAAATCATTACCGCCAGCAAAACCTTGTTCACCTTGTTGACGAGCATCTAACATTTGCATCTGGTCGCCACGGATTTCTGTAGTGTAACGTTCTTGACCATTTTGGTCTGTCCACTGACGTGTACGTAATGAACCTTCGATATAAACCTTAGAACCTTTACGTAAAAACTGCTGAGCAATTTCCCCTAAACGGTTATGCAAAACAATACGGTGCCATTCTGTTTGTTCTTTACGTTCACCTGTATTTTTATCGGTCCAAACTTCACTTGTTGCGATAGAAAACTGGGTCAACGAGCCCCCATTTGGAAAAGTTTTTGTTTCAGGATCACGACCCAAAGTACCAACCAAAATAACCTTATTTACACCACGCATTAGCTGTCTTCATCCTATACATTTCTATGTTTTACTTTATAAGAGTTATGCTTAAATGGCTACCTCTTTACCGAACAACTGCGTTAAATCACGTCGCGAAGCGTCATCAAGAGACTGTTTATCGACTTTAATATAAGCAACTTGCTGGTCAGGCATCACCACAACTTCTTCGATACCACGAATTGCCAATAGTTGTGTGGTCCACTCATTCACCTGTTGCACTTGCGGTAATGGCAACACAATAGATGACAGATACCGCGGCTGAGCTAAACCAAAACTAATTAGCAGCCATATTATAGCAATCCCTGCTAAGACACTCCATCCAATCGCAGTATTATGTAACATCAATAATTGACCACCTAGCGTGCCACCAAAAAAAGCACCTAAGAACTGGCTACTGGCATTTACACCCATAGCGGTGGCCTTCGACTGAATTGGAGCCGACTTTGACAACCAAGAAGGCAATAAAGCTTCCATCACATTAAAAGCAATAAAGAAAATACCGAGGCCTGCAAGCAGGACATATTTAGACTGATAACCAAATATGAGAAGCAGCAACCCCACAATAATGCCTGTAATTGCCGTTAAGAAAATGCCTCGCATTTTGCGATATTTTTCAGCGATGATAATGCTTGGAAATGCAAAAAATAAACTAATCACCAACAGTGGCAAATACACCAAGCCGTGGCTCGCAAGAGGAATATGCGCAAACTCGATCAGCTGTGAAGGCACATAAATAAACATGGCTGTCAGCAATAAATGCAATGCAAAAACCGAAACGTGTAAACGGTTTAAATCACCCATTTGAATGACTTGCTTAAGCTGCGCCATATAGCCTTGCTGATAATTACGATGATGGCGGGTCACTTTAGGTACAAGCAATAGCATCGAAATCGCGATTAAGCCCATAATTGTGGTCACAAAGAATAGACCAGAAATACCGACAAGACTTGTGAGCCAAGGCCCAAGGCTAAACGCGACAACAAAAGATAAACCAATACTCATGCCCATAGCAGCCATGGCTTTAGTACGCTGCTCTTCACGTGTGACATCGGCTAAAAGTGCCATGACCACTGCTGAAACAGCGCCAGCACCAGCGATGGCACGGCCAATAATGACGCCATAAATCGTGTCAGATAAACCCGCAATTGCACCACCAATAGCAAACAGCAATAAGCCAAAGACTACAAGCGGTTTACGGCTAAAACGGTCAGCCAGCAAGCTAAATGGAATTTGTAAAATCGCCTGACTTAAACCATATACACCTACGGCCAAACCAATAAGTGCCGGAGTCGCATATTGATATGACTGCCCGACTACAGAGAAGACAGGAATAATCATGAACAAACCCAACATGCGTAGCGCAAAAATACTACTTAAAGCAAAAGTTGAGCGGCGTTCCAAAGCATTCATCATATCAATACACGTTATCAAACTAGGCAAATTATAAGCCGATTCGTTTCTAAAAATACGGGAGAGATGATTTAAAATAACGATTTCGGCTGAAAAAAATAAAGAGGCATTTAGCCTCTTTATTCTATCGAACTTTACTGAAAATTAGCTTAAGACGACTCTTGTTCGCGTTTCGCATATTGGATAGATGCAATCACTGCCCATGCAATAAATGCAACACCAATGAGGCCTGTCACGACTTCCGGTATATGTAAACCTGTACCACTTGCAATCATAATGAAAGCCAAAGCACCAATCGCATAATGGGCACCATGCTCTAAGAACACATAAGCGTCTAATGTGCCCTTTTCAACAAGATAAACCGTCATTGAACGAACGAACATCGCACCAATTGCAAGACCCAACATAATCACGACAACGTCGCTGGTAATGGCAAATGCACCAATTACACCATCAAAACTAAATGATGCATCTAACACTTCAAGGTATAAGAAACCGCCCAAACCGGCTTTAATCACACCAGAAGCAGCGCCTGAACCATCTTGCATGACTGCATTACCATCTTCATCAATTTCAGGTTCGCCGCCCAATAAATGGCTAAGAACTTGCACACCAATGTAAACCACAATGCCCCAAACACCAGCCATGGTTACAGCTAAACGCTCATGATCTTCAACATAACCAGCCATTACAATTAAAGCGATGAGTGCAATAAAAACAGACATTGCCGGTACGTTAGCCAAGTCAGATAATTTGACTTCAAGCCATCTAAACCAATGCGTTTCTTTCTCTTCGTCAAAGAAGAAGTTTAAGAAAACCAACAATAAGAATGTTCCACCGAAAGCTGAAATTTCAGCGTGGTGAGCCATTAAACGTTCAGAGTAAGTTTTCGGATCATTGAGTGCCATTTTAGCGACTTCAATAAAGCCCATATCGGCAGTCATAGAAACGATCAAGACAGGGAAAATCAAACGCATACCAAAAACGGCGATTAAAATACCGACTGTCAAAAAGATCATTTTCCAGAAATGATCCCACCCACGAAGTACCGATGCATTTACGACAGCATTGTCAAAAGATAATGAAACCTCCATTACAGCTAAAATTGCAGTAATGGTTAAAGCTTTAAGCATGGTAGACACGCCTGCTTCAGGTCCATGGGTAAAACCCCAGTAAGCGGCGAGTGCTAAACACACCACCGTAAAAAATATCGAAAATCGGAAATGCTTCATGGATCAGACCTATACCAAGAACTAAATTTAATCTTTCTTAAAAACCGCGGCTATTATATCGATAATTAACCACAAAACGATGTTGTTTTATGCCGTTATTACCTTTACTTTATCCCTATGTTTAATAAAGAAATTTATAATATTTAATTAACTTATTAATCGTATTAAATATTTTCTTGCGATATATCTACCATTATTATTTTTGTATTTTAAAATTGATTTAAAATCCGCTTCAGCTGTCTTATTTTAAATGGAATGATTTTATGCTTTTTTCTCAAGAACTCTGGCAACGTAATTTAAATTTATATCAAAAAATTCTCGACCTGCCTTTTAATCAGGAACTTGCTAACGGTACTTTAGATAAAGAAGCTTTTTGTCATTATGTCATTCAAGATGCTCAATACCTCGTAGCTTATGGTCGCGTACTGGCTGTTGCGGCAGCTAAGGCGTTTGAAGCTGACGATATTATGCAATTTTCAGATGCCGCTAAAATTGCAATTGTGGTTGAACGCAGCTTGCATGATGACTTCATGAAGAACTTTGGTGTCACCAAAGAAGAATTTAAAAATACACCATTAACTTTAGCAGGCCATCATTACACTTCATTTTTAACCGCAACGGCTTGGTCAGAAAGCTACCCTGTTGTACTTGCTGCACTTTTACCTTGTTTCTGGATTTACGCTGAAGTTGGTAAAGATATTGTAAGCAAATCAGTTGCTAATAATCCTTACCAAGCATGGGTTGATACCTATGCAGGCGAAGAGTTCCATACCGCTGTTCGTAATGTGATTGCGACGGTAGACAAGGTTGCCGCACGTTGTGATGCAGACACTTTAGAGAAAATGCATGCCGCGTACACCATGGGTGCAAAACTTGAGTGGTTATTTTGGGATAGTGCCTACCATCAAAGACAATGGTTAGGTTTAGACCATATTTAAAACTTCAAAAGAATCGGTCAGATGCTTCATACCTGATCGATTCTCAATAAAATGCGAGATAAGTATGTATATCGGCGAATTAGCATCTTTAACTGGAGCTACTCCTAAAGCCATTCGGCATTATGAGAAATTAGGCTTACTGCCAGTCGCAAAAAGAAAAGGTAATTATCGTATTTATGAAGAGATTGATGTCAAATCAGTTAAGATGATTCGCCTTGCACAAGCAGTAGGATTTAGCCTTTCTGAGCTTTATGAGTTATCAGCTTTAAAATATAAAAATAATCGCTTTCCGGTAGAAATTGCGCAGCAGCTTATTCAAAAAAAGAATCAACAAATTATTGAACAAAAAGAAGCATTAAATCGTTTGCAAGTAGATTTAAAACAACTGGAAGATGAGATTATTGAAACTTATATTACCAGTAAAATTTCTGCTTAAAATGATGCATAAAAATCTAAAAATAGCTTTTGAATTTAACGCTTGACTCTGCCCTTAGGGACAAGGTTTATCGTAAGGACTTCATGTATTACGGATAAATAAAATGAGCGCTCATCTTTCTACATTTAAAAATTCAACAGCATTAATAACAGGAGCATCTTCAGGAATAGGTAAAGCGTATGCTAAAAAAATTGCATCTTTAGGAATCCACCTGATTTTAACGGCACGTTCCGAACAAAAATTAAATGACTTAGCAGATGAACTTAGAAAAAAATATAGCGTAAATGTTGAGGTGATCGTTTTAGATTTAGCTCAACCCGATTCAGCTCAGACCTTATTTAATGAAGTGCAGGCAAGAAAATTATCGGTAGAAATTTTAATTAATAATGCAGGGTTTGGGAAATGGACTAAGTTTCTAGATCAATCCATTTCTACCTATCAAGAAATGATCACGCTAAATATCAGCAGTGTAACGTCTTTGTGTTATTTATTTCTGCCACATATGCTTTCGAACAAAAAAGGCATCATGATTAATATTTCGTCGACAGGTGCCTTTCAACCTCTTCCTTATATTGCTGTCTATGGCGCAACTAAATCTTATGTATTGCAGTTTACTGAAGCGCTTGCAGGGGAATATGGCTCTTCGGGTGTTAAGTTTATCGCTGTTTGCCCAGGCAATACCGAAACCAATTTTACTCAAGTCGCAAATGCCGATACCAGCGGTATGAAAAGCTCTACGGTAGATGACGTTGTCTCTGCAACAGTTAGAGCGTTAGATAAAAATAAAGCAACGGTTGTGGTGGGTTGTAGCAATTATTTAACGTCTCAATTGCCCCGCATTCTTTCCCGCAAAAAAATGATTAATTTAGTCGAAGGCATGCTCAGAACGCGTATTGTTGAGCAATCATAAAAAATGCTTCAATTTAAAAGATTAAGGGATTTCTCTTAATCTTTTAATGCTGAAATAGCTGCCAGCCATAAATTAAACCTGCCGCAGCGACCACCCAACAAAGGGTTGCCAACCCAAGACACGACCACATCGACATGCGTGTTGCGAGCATATAAACAGCCACTAAATAAATGGCATAAGGAATAAGTGACCATAGACCAAACAGAGCCGTTTTTTGTAATGCCTCGGCCCCTTTTTGCTGATAGACAATCACATGAGCAATCAAAGCAAAGGTAGGAAAAAGCGGGACTAAACCAGCAATATAAAATGCCTTACTTTTCGATAAAATCGAAATAATGAGGACAACCCCTGCCCCCAACATACATTTTAAAAATAACGCCCACATGCGCTGATCCTATCTGGTCATTCAAACTCAAAACGCTGTATTGTGCGCTTTTTAAAGAAAATTAACAGCGACTAAAGCAATAAAAGCTGGAACTGCCTGAATATAAATAATCTTTTTACTGGCAGTTAGACCACCATAAATACCTGCAATCAGTACACAACCTAAAAAGAAGTTAGCAATTGATGTGGCAAACGGCGCATCAGCCAATAAAGACCAAAATAAACCCGCAGCTAAAAAGCCATTATAAAGCCCTTGATTTTGTGCCATGACTTTAGTGAGTTTTGCTTTTTCAGCATTATTTCCAAAGGCTTTCATGCCATAAGGTTTGTCCCATAAAAACATTTCTAACACTAAAATATAGACATGTAATATGGCTATAAGCGCAATGAGTATTTGTCCGACCATACGGTTTTCCTTTTTATTTTAAAGATATGAAAAAAGATCAGTCTCTCGACTGATCTTTTTACGTTTTACGGTTTTAACAATACTTTGCCTTGTCGAGCACCTTGCGTTGCTTTTTGAGCAGCTGTTTTAATCTCATCAAAACCAAACACACCTTCTACAGGTAGAATTAATTTTTTCTGAGTCGCTAGTGTTAATAACTCAACAATCAGTTCCTTTTTACGTTCTGCAGGCATTTCTTTATTGACCACACTCGCCCAGAAACCTTTTACTGTTGCTTGTTTGAAAATCAAATCGCCCGATGAAATCTGCATGGTTTCACCAGTCATACTGCCAAACGAAACGAGCAAGCTATTTTCACTGAGTAAATTCAGCATTTCACCACTTGCAGTTCCGCCAATTGAGTCCACACCCGCAATCAGCGGTTGGTCACCGTGGAGTTGTTTAACTTGCTCTTTCCAGTTCGGCTGATCAGTTGCAACAACGTGCTGAATACCTAGTGCTTGCATCTCTGCAATCGCGTCAGTACGACGAACTAAATTAATTACAGGTAAGCCACGTGCCTGTGCAATCATGGCAACTGTTTTACCGACTGCACCATTCGCTGTGTTTTGAATGAGCCATTGACCTGGTTGAACATTTACAAAGTCCAATAGCATAAGCGCACTAATGGGCATACCAATCAGCTGCGCTGCTGTTTCATCATCAATTTCATTATTGAGTGGAATAAGCCCTTGAGCTGGTGCAATAAAATATTCAGCCCAACTACCATGAACAGATGCAACCGCAATACGCTGGCCTACCTGTACATGGGTAACGCCTTCACCCAAAGCATCGACAATACCAACGCCTTCACTACCACCAATCGCAGGTAAAGTTGGCTTGTAGCCATAGCTTCCACGTACTGTCCATACATCATGATTATGAATTGGAGACATGATGGTTTTAATACGAACTTCGCCTGCTTTTGGTTCTGGCTTTGGCATATCCGCCTGCTCTAAAACGTCTACAGGTTCGCCAAAATTACGATGGATAATACTTCGCATGCTTTATTCCTCTATCGGTTTTAACAGCTGTTGGGTAGTTTCTAAGGCTAGGTATAAATGTGCTTTGTCTTGCGATAATTTTGTGAGTAAGGCTGCACCTATCCATAACTGATACATGACTTGCGCAGTTTTCAAAGGCTCAATATGTTTTGGAATTGACCCTTCTTGTTGCCCTTCTTTGAGTAGTAAAGCTAGACGCTGCGTTAATTTGTACACACCATCATTGAGAATTTGACGCATATCTTCTGACAAGTCAGAAACCTCTGCCGCCAACTTCACAATCAGGCAATTTTCAGCCCAGCTGCCATATACGGGATCATCAATCCACGCCTGCCACAACGCCATTAAACGGGCATGCGCACTTTGTTCACTGTGCTGCCAAAGTTGTTCCATACGAACTTTATAATTGGCCATGTATTGCTCTAGCAAGGCACAACCAAATGCCTCTTTCGAAGCAAAGTAGTGATAGAACGAACCTTTGGGTACGTCACAAGTCTTTAAAATTTCTTGCAAACCAACACCAACAAACCCTTTACGTAGTACCAGCTCAAAGCTGGTATCTAAAATGTGTTGTCGCGTGCTTTCGCTTTTGTTTAATCGTTTCATGAACACATCATAAACAACTATTAGACCAGTCGTCTAGTAAAATTATGTTGCTTGTAAAAATATGCGGAGAGTAGAAATGTAGAGTGAGGAATGTTAAAAATACAATCTGCTTATTTAAACAAATTTTGTCGATTGTCGTTTAACCGTCACAATTTGTCGCTTTAAATCATTTTGTACTACTTGAACAATTTTAAATCGTTATCATATAGGGTCTGTTGTTTATAAATAGCCATATCTCCCTGTGACTAAACAAACAACACCTAAATTTTCATCAATACATAATTGAGATGTTTTATGAGCCAAAGTCATATCCGTATTCGAGGCGCACGTACACATAACTTAAAAAATGTGTCACTCGATATTCCACGCGACAAATTTGTGGTGATTACGGGGCTATCAGGTTCAGGAAAATCTTCTCTTGCCTTTGATACCTTGTACGCCGAAGGACAACGCCGTTACGTCGAATCACTTTCAGCCTATGCCCGCCAGTTTTTATCGCAAATGGAAAAGCCTGAAGTCGACTCGATTGAAGGTTTATCACCAGCGATTGCCATTGAGCAAAAGTCTACCAGTCATAACCCACGTTCAACGGTGGGTACGATTACCGAAATTTATGACTATTTGCGTTTGCTTTATGCACGTGTCGGCACCCCTTACTGCCCTGAACACGACTTACCAATGGTTGCGCAAACTGTTTCTGAAATGGTCGATGCAGTAAAAAACCTTGAGGAAGGCACAGCACTTATGTTGCTTGCTCCAGTGGTACGTGAGCGTAAGGGTGAATACAGTAACCTGTTCGAACAACTACAGGGTCAAGGTTTTGTACGAGCGCGTGTTGATGGTGAAATCATTGATATTGATACGCCACCAGAACTCGACAAAAAGAAAAAGCATACTATTGAGGTTGTGGTTGACCGTTTCAAAGTACGTGATGACTTAGGCAACCGTATTGCTGAATCATTTGAAACCGCACTGCGTTTAGGTGGCGATATTGCTGTTTTATCATGGATGAATGGCGAACACCCAGATCGTGTTTTTTCTGCGAAGCATTCATGCCCTGAGTGTGATCGCGCAGTCGCAGAGCTTGAGCCTCGTTTATTTTCATTTAACAACCCATTCGGTGCCTGCCCTGTTTGTGATGGATTAGGTACACGCAGTCATTTTAGTTCTGAAAAGCTCATTCCAAATCCTGATCTTGCGATTAGTGAAGGGGCTATTCGTGGTTGGGATCGTCAGCGTCCTTATTATTATTCAATGCTACAAAAAGTTGCCGACCATTTTGGCTTTCAACTTGATACGCCTTGGAACCAGTTAGATAAAGACACTCAAAAGAAATTTCTACAAGGTACTGGCAAAGAAAAAATCGATTTAAGTTATATCGATGAGCGTGGCCGCAAGCATACACGGGTGCAACCTTTTGAAGGGATTTTGCCGCACCTTGAACGCCGTTACCGTGAAACTGAAAGTAACTACGTACGTGATGATTTAGCTCAATATTTGTCTAATGCAGCATGTGATGCATGCGGTGGTTCACGACTAAATGAAATTTCACGTCATGTTCGTGTAAAAGATAAAACGATTGCCGACATTACCCGCATGTCGATTGGTGATGCAGAAAGCTACTATCAAGATTTAAACCTTGAAGGTGCTAAAGGCGAAATCGCAGATAAAATCTTTAAAGAAATCCGTGAGCGTCTACACTTCTTGGTGAGTGTTGGTCTGAACTATTTAAGTTTAGCTCGTTCTGCCGAAACCTTATCGGGTGGTGAGGCACAGCGTATCCGTTTAGCCTCACAAATTGGTGCAGGTTTGATGGGTGTGATGTATGTACTCGATGAACCATCTATTGGTTTGCATCAACGCGATAATGATCGTTTATTACAAACCCTCATTCGCTTACGTGATTTAGGCAACACGGTATTAGTTGTTGAACACGATGAAGACGCCATTCGTGCAGCCGACCATATTATTGATATCGGGCCGGGTGCGGGTGTACATGGCGGTGTGATTATTGCTGAAGGAACTTATGATGAATTGGCTAAACATGCCGACTCACTCACAGGACAATACCTTTCTGGCAAACTCAAAATCGAAGTGCCAAAAAAACGCACTGAGTCGCCACGTCCAGATGAAGTCATCAAACTTTCAGGTGCAGCAGGCCACAACTTAAAAAATGTCGATTTAACCATTCCACTTGGTATTATGACCTGTGTGACTGGCGTTTCAGGTTCGGGTAAATCAACACTAATCAACCGTACTTTGCTTCCATTGGCTGCAACACAGCTCAACGGTGCAACGACTTTAACGGCTGAAAAGTTCGACTCAATTGATGGTCTACAACACCTTGATAAAGTCGTTGATATTGATCAAAGCCCGATTGGACGTACACCACGTTCTAACCCTGCAACTTACACAGGGCTATTTACGCCAATTCGTGAGTTATTTGCACAAACCCCAGAGGCAAAAGCCCGTGGTTATAGTGCCGGTCGTTTCTCGTTTAACGTGAAAGGCGGACGCTGTGAAGCCTGTGAAGGCGACGGCATGATTAAGGTCGCAATGCACTTCTTACCAGACATGTATGTACCTTGCGATGCCTGTCATGGCAAACGTTATAACCGTGAAACGCTTGAAGTCGGCTATAAAGGCAAAAATATTTCTGATGTTTTAGAAATGACGGTTGAAGATGCCGCTGAGTTCTTTAGTGCAATTCCAGTCATTCACCGTCGCTTAGAAACCTTAACTCAGGTTGGCTTAGGCTATATTCGTTTAGGTCAAGCTGCTACTACACTTTCTGGTGGTGAAGCGCAACGTGTAAAACTTGCACGTGAGTTAGCAAAACGAGATACAGGTAAAACGCTTTATATCTTGGATGAACCGACAACAGGTCTACATTTCCACGATATTGCTAAGTTGCTCGATATTTTGCATGAGCTACGCAACAAGGGTAATACCATAGTGGTGATTGAACATAACCTTGATGTGATTAAAACAGCAGACTGGGTTGTGGACTTAGGTCCTGAAGGTGGTTCGGGTGGTGGTATGATCATTGCCGAAGGTACACCTGAACAAGTGGCTGAGGTTGAGATTTCCCATACGGGACGTTTCTTAAAACCGATGTTGAAGCAATAAAACAAAAAGCCGGAAATCATTTTCCGGCTTTTTTATCCCTCTACAACATTTCGGCCCCGAGCTTTAGCTTTTAAAAGTGAACGGTCTGCTTTTTCTAACAGTTCCATCCAGCTTGTTGCTCCAATCGCAAAACCAATACTGACCGATACATGCAATTTTTCATGCGTACTAGATAAATCGACTTCTTCTAAAGAAATCGCAATACGAATTTTTTCGGCCAAGAGACGTGCATCTAAAAATGGTATCTGCTCTAATAAAATTAAGAACTCATCGCCACCATAACGAACGATTAAATCCGAAGCGCGCACATTCACTTTTAATTGATCTGCAATACGTTTAATCACTTGATCACCGACAATATGACCATATTGATCATTCACATCTTTAAAGCGATCTATATCAATAATCATTAAACAAGTTTGTGAAAATTTTTGAGGATAGCTCTCAACAATTTTTAAATATTCAGATAAAGCCAAACGATTGGATACACCTGTTAAAGGGTCTGTATTTGCAATATTTTTAAGTTGGAATTCAAAAGCATCTCGCTGCTTAAGCATTCTTTGTAAACGGTCAATCGCTTCAAATAGTGAAATAAACTCACCCTTTTTAGGATTCAACTCATCTACCGGATAATCTTTGCTATGAGACAAATCAAGAATTAAGGTTCGGGCCTGAATAAGGGGCTCAAATACCCTTCTCTTTGCATAAATTAAGGTAAGTAAAGCAGCCGCTAACGATATGCTAGAAATAAGCAAAGTCAGAAAGAATTTCTTTTTTGCCAAATAATTTTCTTGAGAAGCAATAAAGACACTTTTATTAAGTAGAAAGTTTTGTAAATCGATGACTGTTGTAAATTTATCAACAATTTGGTCTGTCAGTTCAGTTCCATTTAAATGATAGCTCTCATGTTTTTGGCTTTCTTCTAAAAGTTGACCAACAATAGGCACACCTTTATCCAAAAACTCAGTTTTAACTCTCGCATAAAGGCGATGATATTCTGGGGTCTTGGCCTGCTCAGACTGTAACGTATCTACAAGTGCCCATAAGTAGCGTGCTTGTTGTTGAGTCTGTAAAGAACGCGCCCGATTATCATTGGGTATGGTTTCTTTAAACGTCACTGGTGCAATAACATTGGATGCGGTGCGACCAGCTTGATCACGCATATCAGTTAATACAACAATCAAAGTAAAATAGTTATTAATTTGGCTATCTTTACTTTTTAACTGCAACATGAGCTTTTGCAAAATTTCTCGGCAGCTATCCCAAGCACCGAACATCCCCAAAATTGCATGATCGAATTGCATAGAGGTTCGTGCTTGTTCAGGTGTTGCGGCATAATAGTCGACGACAGCCCGCGCCTGCTTCAAATCATCTTTAAATTTAGTATCTAAAGTATGTGCTAAATCGGAATAGCCTTCTTCCTTTAAAATACGAATAGTTTCATTAATTTGCTGATCGACAGTAAGTCGATATTCTTTTAACTTCTTCTGATTTTTTAAAAAGTCGGCAGCGTTACTCGACATTAATTTATTTGCTGGTGCACGCTCTTTAGATACCTTATTTGCAACTTCAGCAATCGATTTTAAGCTTTTGATTTCAACCAAAGCTTGTTTAGTTTTTAAATACTCTTGATAACTGCTGACAATAAGAGGCACAGCCATAAATAGTAAGGACAGAATAATGACCAACATGAAGAAAAATAGTCGATTACTGATATGTTCTGAACGTAATCCTGACATTTCTAGCTGGTACTCCGTAAATGTCCTACCATCATCACTACTATAGAATGAAGTAATTAACTCGCATCCTAGCACTTTAATGAGCAGAAGTTCAGCAACAAAGTTGAATAACGCAATATACGCATTCATTGTTGGTATTTCATAAAAATCTGATCGAAAGAGCAAATGATGGCTATAGCAAAACTCCATTTTACAGCTGAAGTAAATTTCGCAATCCTATAAAAAGATTCTTTTTCCTCTTGGATGCCACTCCCAGCATCCGAAACCCAGCGTTAAGCTGGGTTCTTTTTATACAAACTAAAAAGAAGAAATTTCATGTAATTTTTTTAACAAATGTTAATGTTTTCTTATAGATAAAAAAAAGCTCAACCTTGGGGAAAGCTGAGCTCGTAAAGTCTGATGTGATAACACATCGTATCTGGAAAAGCACTGCTAACTATAAAAATGTTAGATAGTGAACTTTGCAATTGAATTGTGTGACTTATCTCTAATTTTGTAAAGTTGATTAAATTGATCAGAATTAATTTTTTAATCGTTTTTTTGATTTAAAAACGTATTTTTTTTGCCTTATTCAATTATATAATAATTCAAAATAGATAGATTGTTTAGATAAACTTATTAAAATAATGTTAACTATTACTCAAAATATATAAAAATTGAAACAAGAATAATGTTTGAGCGACTATTTATTAATCAAATCGACAATTTTATTAACGTTAAATCCGATTAACAAGATCATTTTTTCCAATTGTGAATGTAATTATTTTTAAACTATTTATTGTCAAATCCTTAGGAAACTTAAGGTTTAGCTACTTGTTAATGTTCATTTTTTTATCAGGTTGACATAAAATGCTTTGATTGATGTTTTTTTAACCATTTTTAACATAAGTGTCAAATTTCCTTAACATTACGTTTCATCTATTATTGACTTCATAAATTGTTACAATACAATGACCCCAGCTTTATCTCTTGTTAATGCTGGAAATGATTATGAAAAAACTTGGTTTAGCCACTGCTGTATTATTAGCCATGACCGGTGCTCATGCTTATCAATTTGAAGTTCAAGGTCAATCTGAATATGTTGACACAACTGCAAACGATAAAAACTACACTGGTGACGTTGCTGGTACATTCTATTTGAAAAATGTTGATACAGCTAAGGGTCCTTTAGCTGAAGCAGCTTTCTTAAACCAAGCTTCTAGCGTGTCTTTAGGTTATAGCTATCAACAATATGACCAAAACAACGGTTTAAACTACCGTGTAGGTACATACGGCGTTAAAGGTGAGGCATACGTTCCAACTCCTTACCTTCCTGTATACGCTAGCGCTACTTATAACCACACTGACGTTGACGGTAAAAACGCGATTTCTCGTGATGACCAAGGCGACCGTTATGCTTTAGAAGTTGGTGCAATGTTGTTACCTAACTTCTTGATGGCTGTTGGTTACACAAGCGTAGCTAACCAATTTGCTTTAGATAACTTCGGTATCATGGGCAACGGTATCTACTCTGCTGTTAACCAAACTGCTGCTATCCAAAACGATCAAGATGCTGTTACAGCACGTGCTAAATATGTAGGTCCAATCGACGGAACTAACATGGCAATCGGTTTTGAAGCTGCTGGTGCTTTCGGTCAAGAAAACCAATACGGTTTAAAAACTGACCTTTACTTAACTCCTAAGTTAAGCGTTGGTGCTGCATTCATCGGTAACGACGGCGTAGCTAACATCAAAGGTAATGACCTTGGTGAATTCCGCCAAGCTTGGGGTGGTAACGTAAACTACTTCATCACTCCTGCTCTTGCAGTTGGTGCGTCTTACATGAAAGCTGACGTTAAAAAGTCTAGCTACGACACACAAACTATCGGCTTAAATGCTAAATTCCGTTTCTAATTTAATTTAGAAATTGAATTAAAAAAAGGACTCAATTGAGTCCTTTTTTTATGGCTTTTAACTACGTACGATATTTAAGAAATGTAAGTGACGTTCGTACTGATCAATAATATCTTGGATCAAATCTTCCTGCGTCCAGTCCATTACATCATAGTTTTGTCCACCCTCTCTCAAAAACACCTCAGCTTGGAAATATTGACCATCTTCGGCTTCAGTACGCCCAATTAAAAAACTTGGTGGCACTGTTTCACGTGAAACAACTTTATAAATAAAATTAATTTCATGGTGATGATCGACTCGAAGTTGCATACCGTCCTCAACTTCACTAATCGAAACCTCAAGATGACGGCGTTTAAACTCATGCTGAATATTTCCAAAAGCACGTGAAACCTGCTTTTCAATATATTGCTGAACCTCTTCTTCGCTATGAGGATAGTGCATAATTAAGCCAAGACGTTGTTGCCAACTTCTAGGGTTATGAATAGCACGTGGAGTAATGCGAGCTTCCTGAATTGCTTGCATTTTCGTGACATCGAGATGTAAAGCTTTTATAAGTCCCCAGCTCATCAGCAACATGACTACAGTAAATGGCAATGCACTCATAATGATTGAAGACTGAAGCGCGGCAAGGCCACCCACCAAGAGTAAAATAATAGCCAGCACCGCCATAAGCACTGTCCAGAACAGGCGTTGCCAAGTAGGTGAATTTTCAGTTTTTGCAGTTAAGTAGTCAGTAACGAGTGCCCCTGAGTCAGCAGAGGTCACGAAGAATAAAACCACTAAAATAGTAGCCAGAATATTCATGACACCTGACCATGGCAGGTGCCCTAAGAATTCAAACAGTGCAACTGATGAGTCTTGCTGAACAGCCTGAATGAGAGTGGTTTGATGTTCATGAATAATGCTAAATAACGCAGCATTTCCTAAAAAGCCCATCCAGATAATGGTAAAGCCTGTTGGAATAAGAAGAACGCCTACAATAAACTCTCGAATGGTACGACCACGTGAAACCCTCGCGATAAACATGCCCACAAATGGTGACCATGAAATCCACCAAGCCCAATATAAAATAGTCCATCCCCCAATCCATCCATTTGGCTGATAAGCATATAAATTGAATGTCATGGTAAAAAGGTTAGATATATATTGCCCAGTGTTTTGAATAGTGGTTTGAAGTAAATAAATACTAGGGCCAGCAATGAAGACAAATACTAATAATATTAAAGCTAAAACCAGGTTTAGTTCTGATAAGCGTTTGACCCCTTTATCTAGGCCTAAGAACACAGATAATGAAGCTAAAATGCTCACAAAAATAATGAGCAAAACTTGGATATTAGTACTTTGCTCGACACCAAATAAGTAATGTAAACCAGAGTTAATCTGGGTGACACCAAATCCGAGAGAAGTCGCTACACCAAATACCGTACCAATGGTCGCAAATATATCGATGCTATCACCCCATGGCCCATAAATCTTTTTACCAATGAGTGGATAAAGAGCTGAACGGGTCTTTAGAGGCAAATTATGACGATAAGCAAAATAAGCTAATGCTAAACCGACCACAGCATAAATTGCCCATGCATGTAAGCCCCAATGGAAAAAGGTCACACGTAGAGCTTGTTGTGCTGCATCAATGGTCTGTGGCTCACCGCTTGGTGGGTTGACATAGTGCATGACAGGTTCAGCAACGCCAAAGAACATTAAGCCAATACCCATACCGGCAGTAAACAGCATGGCAAACCATGAACCGTTACTGTATTCGGGCTGGCTATGGTCAGGGCCTAATTTAATCCGACCTATCGAAGAACAGGCAATATAAATCAGTAGGATAAGAAAGAAAGCAACCGATAAAACATAAAACCAGCTAAATGAATCAGTGATCCACTGTTTTAACTGCTGCGTGAGAAGTTCAAAAGAACTCGGAGCGATCACAACAACTGCTAGGAATAAAGCAATAATAATGACCGTACCCAAAAAGACATTGGGATTAACATTTGCGAACCAACTCGTTTGTTTGGAAGGCATAAATCCTCCATATTATTTTAATGAAAATGACAGGCTTAAAGCCAATAAAGACATTCAGGAATGAACAAAGTTATATCTTTCAATAGAGAAAGCCGATAATACTTTAAGTAAACTTAAATAATATTGCAGTTACAAAGGTGTAAATAAACTCAACACCTCCTTCTTTATTTATCAGAATTCTTTTTAGGGGCGTGTGAAATGTATTGTAAAGCGATCAAACGCGTAACAATTAATGCCAAGTACATAACGCCACAAAACATTTGTAACATCGCTAGAACACGTGCTGGTGGGCTAAGAGGCATGAGGTCAGACAGCCCTGTTGCCGACTGCAAACTAAAGCTTAAAAACAGTAAATCTAGCCAAGTTTGTAAGTGATGGACATGATTTGGATTTTGGAAGCTATTAGGAATGAGTATCTGACAAATGTTGTATAAAAATGCAAAGCCCCAAGCGATTAGGGTAAAAACAGCTGCTGCTGCAAACAATTCATCCCGTGTTAGATATCGGTCGGCAAACATATAACGAAATAAACCATAAGCTGCCGAGAAATAAGCTAACGCTTCACAACTATGGGCAAAAATCTGGATCGTTAAATTGCTGTAGCCTAATAAAATAAAAACTGAAGATACAATTGCCCCACTTACAAATGTGAGGCCCAGAAAAGTGAACATGGGGGTCTGACGAATAACCTTAGCAATAATGAGTAAAGCGAGAACTCCTAATGCCCAAGTGAAGGTTCTATACGCCTCATTATCAAAAGTCAGCATGGACAGAATAAGTAAAATGAACTGCACAAACAGCAACCATGCCGAAGGCAACAATCGAAAACCTGCCCAAAACTCGATGATAGATCGCATTTAATTATTTTCCATTTTTTCTTTATGTTTTGAATTATAGAAAATCATACTGTACAAAAAATAGGATAAACAAGTTGTTCTTTATTAAGGAGCTTCTTTTGATTAAGCCATACAAGAGAAACAAAAAAAGCCCCGTAGGGCTTTTTATGAGATGTTCAATATATTTTGATTAGTGGTCTGATGCGCCAGAAGCACCAATACCTGTCATTGAACGTACATATTGTGCATCGAAAGAAGCACGTTCTTTTTTCGCACGTGCTGAGTTGTCAGTCACTGAGAAGAACCAGCAGCAAAGGAAAGACAATGGCATCGCAAATAATGCAGGACCGTTAAACGGATTGATCGGTGTATCAGAGATTTTTAAAGTATCAACCCACACTGCTTTAGACAAGATGATTAGTACAACTGCTGTTACCAAGCCAACCACACCACCAATTACTGCACCACGTGTAGTCAAACCTTTCCAGAACATTGAAAGAACAAGTACCGGGAAGTTTGCACAACATGCTACAGAGAATGCTAAACCTACCATGAATGCTACGTTTTGCTTTTCAAACAAAATACCCAAAATCATGGCAAAGATTGCTAAACCAAGTGTCGCGATTTTTGACATACGAAGTTCAGAAGCTGGAGTTGTTTGACCTTTCTTAAATACGTTAGCGTATAAGTCGTGCGAAATTGCAGATGCACCTGAAAGTGTTAAACCAGCAACAACAGCAAGAATCGTTGCGAACGCTACTGCTGAAATGAAGCCCATAAACAAGTCACCGCCTAAAGCGTCACTAAGATGCACAGCCGCCATGTTGTTACCACCAACCAGCTCAAGCTTGCCTGACACTGCCATTTTTGCAACATCAAGGAATTGCGGGTTGTTTGATACGAACAAGATCGCACCAAAACCAATAATGAAAGTTAAAAGGTAAAAGTAACCAATGAAACCTGTTGCTACCACAACCGACTTACGTGCTTCTTTTGCGTCTTTTACAGTGAAGAAACGCATAAGAATATGTGGAAGACCCGCTGTACCAAACATAAGCGCTAAACCAAGAGATAAAGCATCAATTGGATTTGCAGCAAGTTTACCTGGCCCCATAATTTTTGAAGCATCTTCAAAGCTTACGTTATGAACTTTACTAAACACTTCAATAGATTGGGTGAACATGTTGCTGAAGCTAAAACCAACCGCTTTCATCACCATGAATGCCATGAAGGTCGCACCGCTCAGTAACATGACCGCTTTAATGATTTGTACCCATGTGGTTGCCAACATGCCACCAAAAATTACATAGGCCATCATTAATAGACCAACGATGACTACAGCGATGTTGTAGTTCAAACCAAATAGCAATTTAATGAGCTGACCTGCACCCACCATTTGCGCAATCAAGTAAAACGCGACAACAACAAGCGAGCTAAAAGCAGCTAGAGTACGAACTGGTTTTTCTTCAAGACGAAATGACACAACATCGGAAAGGTTATATTTACCGAGGTTACGTAAGCGCTCTGCTACCAAGAATAAAACGATTGGCCAACCTACCATGAATCCAAGTGAATAGAGCAAGCCATCAAAACCTGAGCTAAATACCATTGCGGAAATACCAAGGAATGACGCCGCTGACATATAGTCACCTGCAATTGCCAAACCGTTTTGGAAACCACTGATTCCACCACCCGCAGTATAGAAATCTTGTGCAGATTGGGTTTGCTTTGCAGCCCATTTAGTAATGAACAGTGTGAAACCAACAAAGATGACAAACATGATAATGGCATGCCAGTTGGTTGCTTGTTGCTCTGCTTCACCTAAATCTGGGCTTGCCATAGCAACTGTTGAATATAGCGATGCTGCACCCAATAGGGCTTTCGCTTTTAATGAGTTCCATTTCATATTAGTGTAATCCTTTCTCGTGCGTGATGGCTTCAACTTCCTTCAACGCTTCTTCACTCAACTGGTCAAGGGTATTATTTGCGATATAGGAATAGACACCACAGAGTAGGAAAGATAAAACAATAATTCCTAAACCAAGCGGGATACCCCATGTCGTTACACCACCACTAAAGGAACTCATCAAAAATTCTTTGTTGTAGCCCACAAGTAGCATAAAGCCCACATACAGCACTAACATGATGATGGTGAGCGTCCAGCTTAATGCACTTTTTTTCTTGACCATTTTTTGAAACTTTGGATTGCGTAGAATCTGTTCCACTTGGCTTTGATCCATAACCAAACTCCTTACCTAGTGCCCAACCTTGGTCACTTTTTTTTAATGTATTTTTTCATAATTAAAGTTAGCAAGATTCCAGCTTAGTCGTAACTTAGACTTTGGTCGTTAAAATTTAATCAATTTATAGCTTTGTTTCGGCATAGGTTATGATAGACACAAGGTTTCACTTATGTAGGTCATATGAACAGCTGGCTGATTATTGGGGTTCTCACTCTTTATATTGCGCTTTTATTTGTCTGTGCTTTTTTTGGTGAGAAGCATGCCAGTCGTCTCGGCACACGTGGCCGCATGTTTTTATTTAGTTTAACTTTAGGTGTCTACTGTTCTTCATGGACATTTTATGGTGCAACCGGCGCTGCCGTACGTGAAGGCGTTATCTTTTTACCTATTTATTTAGGTCCACTTTTATTTGTCTGGTTTGGCTATGATATCTGGCGGCGTTTAGGTCGAGTTCGCCAGCATCATGCGATTTCGTCAATCGCTGACTTCGTCGCAGCACGCTATGGTAAAAGTGGTGTACTCGCATCCTTGGTGACTATTCTTGCCGTTATTGCGATTATTCCTTATCTCGCCTTACAGCTCCGTGCGATTGCTTTAAGTACCTCTGTCATTATGGAGCAAAGCTCGCATATTCATACGACGACTAACAGCGTGTTATTGCTCACCAGTGTGCTTGCGATTTTAGCCATGATTTTTGGTACAAGGCAGATCGCAAACACGGAGCAACACGGCGGACTCATGCTGGCGGTTGCATTTGAGTCGTTCGTGAAGTTATTTGCCTTACTTTGTGTGGCTTTATTTTTTATTTTTGAATCACCGGCTAACCTCAGCCAAATGACCTCGGATGTGAACCAGACTTTTCAAGAAGTACAGCTCTTTGGTGTACCCGAAACTTTCTGGATTCAAACTTTGCTAGCAGGTTTAGCGATTATTTGTTTACCACGTCAGTTCCACGTGGCAGTAGTTGAACTACGCGATGAAAAGCATATTCGCGGTGCTCGTAAATGGTTCGCGGTTTATCTCATTTTAACTATTCTTGCCATTATTCCAATTGCAAGTTGGGCTTTACATGCCGCACCAAAGTTCCTGACCGTACCCGATGTGGCTGTACTGTCGTTACCTTTAAGTTATAACCAAGAGTGGCTCGCTTTATTGGCCTTTTTGGGCGGGTTCTCTGCATCAACAGGTATGTTACTGGTGTCATCAGTTGCTTTGTCTATCATGCTCAGTAACGACCTAATTATGCCAGCCTTGTGGCGTTTTAAGTTGCTGTCACGTCACGACAAACATTTACCTAAAGTTCTTAAATTTAGCCGTCGTATCAGTATTGTTGCGGTGATGCTACTTGGCTTTTTATTTTTCCACTTCTTTAATGATATTAACCAACTTTCAGTATTTGGTTTACTAGCTTTTAGTGCGGTAGCTCAATTTGCACCTGCACTTATTGGGGGGTTGTATTGGCGAGGTGGAAGCCGCCAAGGTGTTTATGCAGGACTCATCATTGGATTTTTAATGTGGAGTTATACTTTACTATTTCCAACGATTTTACGTAGCTTGCCTGAAGCCTATCAGGATGCTGCTCAAAGTATTTTGCTTTTTGGTCCTTTTGGCATTAATGCCTTACGTCCAGAGTCTCTATTTGGTTTTGAGTCATTTGCACCTTTAACTCATGGCGTGATTTGGTCACTTGGTTTAAATATTCTTTTATATATCTGGATTTCTAAGCTTTACCGTCCAAGTGTGGCCGAACAAATTCAGGCAGAAAGCTTTTTTTATTATGAAACCAAGCCTCTACCTTCACCGCATACATCTACCGATTTAACCTACCTCCCCCATGATGCAGCTCGCTTAAAAGTGGGTGATTTATTTGCCTTAGCTAAAAGAATTACGGGTGAGCAACCCACTACACAAGCGTTCGAAAACTTTTGTGAGCAAAACCACCTCACCCTTAACCCGAATAGTATTGCCAACGGCATGTGGTGGCGTTTTACCGAGCAATATCTAGCAGGTATTATCGGTGCCGCTTCTGCACGTACATTGCTGACTACAGCAATGATTAATAACGGTCTCGCTTTGGGTCAAGTCGCTAATATTTTAGACCAAGCATCACAGTGGCAACGTTTTAATCAGAACTTACTTATGACCATGATTGACCACATGACCCAAGGGGTAAGTGTGGTTGATAAAAATATGTGCCTGGTCGCGTGGAACAATCAGTACTTAAAATTGTTTGGCTATCCAAAAGACTTAGTCTATGTCGGCTGCCCAATTGCCGACCTGATTCGTTATAACGCTGAACGTGGCGAATGCGGTCCCGGTTCAGTCGAAGAGCATGTACGCAAACGTCTTCACTGGATGAAAGTCGGAAGCGCCCACGAATTTGAACGTATTCGTAAAGATGGTCGTGTGATTCAAATGCGTGGTAATCCTATTTCAGGCGGTGGCTTTGTGACGACATTTGCTGACATTACCGCTTTCCGTGCGAACGAAGCAGTCCTTGAAGCTCGTGTAAAGGATCGAACTCAACAGCTTGCTGATGCCTTAACAGAACAACAGCTTGCACGTGAACAAGCCGATATGGCCAATATGTCAAAGAGTCGATTTATTGCCGCGGCAAGTCACGACTTATTGCAACCGATGCATGCGGCTCGTCTGTTTAGTACTGTTCTTGAGCAAAGTATTTCGACAGAAGAAGACCGCCAAACATTACAACAACTTGACCGAGCACTCTATGGTGCCGAAAGTATGCTGTCTGCCCTACTCGATATCGCTCGTTTAGAAGGCGGCAGTATCCAACCGAAAAGACAGCCTTATCCTTTGCATGATTTACTCAGTGACCTTGAGTTGCAGTTTAAATCGATCGCTGCACAGCGGAACATTTCACTAAAAGTTCATGATGTATCGTTCTGGATTGATACCGACCCACAGTGGATTCGTCGTATTATTCAAAACTTTGTCAGCAATGCTTTACGCTATACCGCCAAAGGTCGAGTAGTCGTAGGTGTACTTCGTTCTGCACAACAGCAGAATCATATTCGAATTGGCGTTTGGGATACCGGACCAGGTATTGCTGAAGAACAACGAATTAAGCTTTTCCAAGAATTTGAACGTTGTGGACATTTGTCACCTTGGGGTGAACAAGGTTTAGGGTTAGGGCTTGCCATCGTCCAACGTATGACGGGTTTGCTCAATTACCCAGTTCATGTTTACTCAGAGTTGGGCAAAGGCTCATGCTTTATGATTGAGGTGCCTATTGTCGAGCCACCAAAAGTTGCAACTCCGACTGTACAAGCAGTGCCTTTAAAAACCAAAGCGTACCGTATTTTATGCTTAGACAATGATGAAACCATTTTAGAGGGTATGAGTAGTTTATTAGGCCGATGGGGTTATCAGGTGTTCAAAGCTACCGAACCTGAGCAGGCTTTAGAAATTATTAAAAAAGAGAATATTCAGGTTTGGCTCATTGATCAACACTTGAACAACAACCAGTTGGGCGTTGATTTTATTAATCAAAATCGTCAAGAAGATGTTCCAGTTGCTTTAATTACAGCAGATTCTCACCCTGAGTTACCGCAGCAACTCAAAGAGCTGAATATTGTTTTACTTAAAAAACCCCTTAAACCTGCCTCATTAAGAGCTTGGTTATCTGGGCTTAAAATTGCCAGCACAGCAGACTAATCTTTTTTCGCTCCTCAACCTTTTATAGGTTTGGGAGCGATTCTTGGCAAAAACGTTTGGCTAAATTTAAGCCAATAGGCAGAACTGCTCAAAAAGTCTACTTTTACCCAATAAATTATTGACCAAAATTTCCAAAGACTCTTTTTCTATGGCAAAGCCCACCTTTTTTGTAAGTGAACACGTGTACACCTAGTTACAATTTAATAAACTATTGTTTTTATAATTATTTATTTACTAAAAACCACCATATACGACTTTAGTCGTATTCTACTTGCTTTCTGCATGACACATAAATATTCAAAACGCATTTTATTCGTCTGAAAATTTATTTGAATTTATTTTGCCTTATCGCACCCCTGCTCATGAATTAACGCAAAGGACCACTGCCATGAATATTTCTGATAACAACCCGCAAGGGCAACTTTCGTCTCAACAATTTTATCGCCAATACAGTGCCAATGCCTTACTTCCAGAATTAGATTGGCAGAGTATTTTTCCACATAGCAAGCTTAGCGAAGCACATATCAAAGCACTTAACACAATTTATCAGTGTGCAGTCCCACTCGCGCTTAATGTATTTCACGATCTAAATTTTGATGTATTTGCACCTGCTGCTTATCATCCACAAGGCTTGGGCTTATTCGACAAGTTAGCGCAACAAGAAGAAAACTTCTTAAAAGTCCTTACTGCTGAGAGTGAAAATCTTGATCACGACACACGCCATCAAATCTGGAGCATGCTACTCCGTGGCGGCGCTGTTCTGGTTTTCAAAGCTTGGCTTGGCCATGTCAAACTTGGAGAAAATCATTTAGATATGACTCAGTTTGATGAGCTTTCTGACTTGCTCTTTATTAAGACACCTCCGCATCAACTTGCTGAACGTTTGCATGTAGATGAAAAAGCAAAACTTGACCATATCTTCTTAATGTATGGCAATGACATTTTCCTTGATCGCTTCAACAGTCTGGAAACTGCTGCTCTGTTCGTTGATTTAGGTGTTTATGATGCAGCTTTCTTAAGCTTGCGTGATGACCGTGTGGCTGAATATTTAAAAAGCAAAGGCTATGTGACTCAAGAACAAATTGATGATTTGCAATGTGCGCTTAACCCACTGTACTGCGACAGCCTAACACCAAAGCAAGATTGCCTTGCCTAAGTGGAACATATAAAAAAGACCTCAATTGAGGTCTTTTTTTATTTTTAGATTTTCTTATCTTCAATATTTAATGCACTAATTGCCAATACAGCCTGAGTACGATTTTGCACACCTAATTTTCTAAAAATGGCAGTTACATGCGCTTTAATGGTGGCTTCTGAAACATCAAGCTCATAAGCGATTTGTTTATTTAACAAACCTTCTGCAACCATCATCAAAACACGGAATTGCTGAGGCGTTAAAGACTGAATACGTTCAGCCAAAGCAGTTTCATCTGCCGCTCGCGGGTCAAGATTAATATTTGATGGTAGGTTTGGTGGTAACCAGATTTCGCCATCTAGAACTTGACGAATCGCTTCACCAATATGACTTGGATGAGCCGATTTAGGAATATAACCCATTGCACCATGTGCAATTGCACGTTGAATAATTGAAGCTTCTTCGTGTGCAGAAACCACAATAATAGGAATAGCTGGATATTGTGCTCTTACATAGACCAGAGCCGAAAAGCCTGAAGCACCCGGTAAATTTAAATCGAGTAATACCAGATCAGGTTCTGCCCCATTTTCCAAACGCTCATAAAACTCATCAACCGAAGCTGTTTCATGAATTTGTGCCTGTGGCAGGCTATAACGTACTGCTTGAATTAAAGCATGACGAAACAAAGGATGATCATCAACGATTAAAATATTCATAAGCGATTAAAGTAATCTTGAGCATAAGTATGGCCTATTGTAACCCTACTATTTAGATGAAAGATATGCTCATCTTATCCATTTTTATGCAAAATGTTGATAAATGCTGAACTTAGCCTCAATTTTTAGATGTTTTTACCTTTTAATCAAAATTAATCTGTTTTTTATATAAGCTTACTTTTTATTATAAAAAATATATCACCTATAATTATATGAAATAAAAACAGCAACTTAAACAAATTACAAAGTATAAAAATCAACTATTTAGGTTTTATATTTAAAACTGATAAGGTTGACCAATTTCGTTATTTTACAGTTTGCCGTCATTGTTGATTAATAAGTCCAATGTTGTTTTTTAGGCTTAGGAACCAAATCATGACTGGTATCGCATCATCAAAACCTTTAAATATTGTTGCCGTTTCTGGTGGGTTAAATACCCCATCTAAAACCGAAAGTCTGGTTCAGGCCATTCTTGATGAGTTATCTGAAGCAATTGATATTAAAGTTCACTTTATTAAATTAAGTGAAATTGGACCATTATTAGGCGGTGCATTTTATCGCAACCAACTTCCACAGCGTGTACAAGATGACCTTGCAGCAGTTGAAGCAGCAGATGCCCTAATTGTGGGTACTCCCGTTTACCGTGCTTCTTTCACAGGTCTTTTCAAACACTTTTTCGACTTTGTTGAACAAACTGCATTAGTTGATGTGCCTGTACTTTTAGCTGCATCAGGCGGTAGTGATCGTCATGCACTCGTACTCGAGCACCAACTCCGCCCATTGTTTAGCTTCTTCCAAGCACAAACTTTGCCAATTGGTGTATACGCGACAGATCGTGACTTTACCCCTGAATATACAGTGAAAAGTGAGCAATTAGCTGACCGTATCACCCTAGCAGTAGCGCGTGCATTACCAATTTTAGAATGGGCGCCAGCAAAAGGTAAACGTGCCGAGGTGATCAAATCTAAGACCCAGCAAGCGAATCAAGAGCTAGGTATTAACAAGCAAATTGAGCAAGAAGAAGTATTACCTTCAGCGGCTGTACCCAATCTTGATGCAGCAGAGTCTCGTTTGCATCACAAGTCTAGCAAATCATTAACGCATGTTGCCTAAGTTCAACATGGCTAAATAAAAATAACGAATGGGGAGAGCGCACCATGACGCAATTACAACAACCGATTAAATTTGCTTATTGGGTACCAAATGTAAGCGGTGGCCTTGTCGTAAGTAACATCGAACAGCGTACAGACTGGAGTTATGACTACAATGTTCGACTTGCACAGGCAGCCGAAAACAATGGTTTTGAATATGCGCTCACTCAAATTCGTTTTACGGCGGGCTATGGGGCAGAAAACCAGCATGAATCTGTGAGTTTCAGTCATGCATTACTTGCAAAAACTGAGAAACTTAAAGTGATTGCGGCTATTCTGCCCGGCCCTTGGAAACCGGCACTTGCGGCTAAACAGCTGGCTACAATTGACTATTTAACTCAAGGCCGTATTGCAATTAACGTGGTGAGTGGCTGGTTCAGAGGCGAGTTTGATGCGATTGGTGAAGAGTGGCCTGAGCATGACGAACGTTATGTCCGCTCTGAAGAATTTATTCGCACGCTAAAAGGGATCTGGACCACCGACAACTATAGTTTCGATGGTAAATACTACCAGTTCCAAAACTACACGCTTAAACCGAAACCTTTGCAAAAGCCTTATATTGAAATTTTCCAAGGTGGTAGCTCACGTGCTGCACGTGATATGGCTTCTCGCGTTTCTGACTGGTATTTCACTAACGGCAATACCGTCGAAGAAATTCAAAAACAAGTAGAAGACATTCGTACCAAAGCAAAAGCCAATAACCATCACGTCAAAATTGGTGTAAATGCGTTCATTATTGCTAGAGATACCGAAGAAGAAGCAAAAGCGGTACTTCAAGAAATTATTGATAAAGCCAACATTGAAGCTGTAAATGCCTTTGGCGATGCAACACGTGAAGCAGGTGCAGCCTCACCAGAACAAGAAGGTAACTGGGCAAAATCAACTTTTGAAGATTTAGTGCAATATAACGATGGCTTTAAAACCAATTTAATTGGTACACCTCAGCAAATTGCAGAGCGTATTGTGGCGCTTAAAAATGTAGGTGTCGATTTGGTACTTTCCGGATTCTTACACTTTATTGAAGAGGTGGAATATTTCGGAGAAAAAGTTCTGCCGCTCGTTCGTCAGTTAGAACTTCAACAGGAAAAGGAGGTAGAAATCCAAGCGAAATCAGCCTAAAAAACTCCAGTTAAAACAGCGCAAGATAATAAAAACAACAAATTAAAATAAAGTTTTATTGGCTCCAAGACTCGGCTTGGAGCTTTTATTTTTTAAGGTTTCTCAACTTCTCGAACGACTGTTTCAACCGAATATCGGCACCATTTTGAAAGAACCTCAATAAATTCATTTAATGCTGCAGGTTCAAAATGACTGACAATCATATAACAAGCATTGCCCATGACTTTAAAGCATTCATCGATTTGTTCGTATTGCTTCACTAAATTTTCAATTTCTTCAAAAGCGCGTTGTTCATTTAAATGTAAATGAATAAATTGTTTATACGAATAGTGAACGGCAATGGTGTAGTTTTTGATAACCCCAGCATCCATTAACTGAGCAATTCGAGCACCCACAGCCTGCCCCGTCCGGTGAACTCGCTGCCCGATTTCTTTATTTGTCAGACGGGAATCTTGTTTGAGTAATGCAATAATTTTTAGATCAATCGGGTCTAATTCAATATTCATTTTTCATGGCGAAAGAAAACTAGCGTTAATGCTTTCATAGGACTATAGCCGATTTTACTGACAGAGAATAACCTTGTTTTATCTCATATCAACAAGAGTGTTCTCATGAAACAAGCACTGTTAGTTATCGATGTTCAAAATGATTATTTTAAAAATGGCAAAATGGAATTGGTTGGGCCAGATCAAGCGCTCGATAAAATAAAGCAGCTGGAACAATATTTTAACGAGAAAAACTTACCCATTATTTATGTGCAGCATATTAACCCGCCACAAGCCAGCTTCTTTCAAGAAAATACAGATGGAGTGTTACTTCATCCTGAACTCAATGTTCACAATGACTCATTGGTTGTAACAAAGTATTATCCAAATAGTTTTTTAGAGACCAATTTAGATGAACTTTTAAAAGCACATCAAATTGAGCAACTCGTGATTACAGGTATGATGACTCATATGTGTATTGATTCAGGGACACGCGCAGCGAAAGAACTTGGCTATCAACCCATCTTAATTGCAGATGCTACCGCAACACGTGATTTAAGCTATGCTGGAAAGACTGCAAAAGCTGAAGATGTACAAACTGCGTTTTTAACTGCGCTTAGTACGTTTGCAAATGTACAAAATACTGCTGACTTTTTAGCAAACTATTAATCGAGCTTAATAAAAAAAGCCCCATTTGGGGCTTTTTAAAATTAGTTTTGCTTATCAGGATAAACCGTTGCAATTAACTGATCTACCACAGCAGGTTCCGCCAAGGTTGAAGTATCGCCTAAACTATCAAGCTCGTTTGCCGCGATCTTTCTTAAAATACGGCGCATAATTTTACCCGAACGGGTTTTTGGTAATGCTGGCGCCCAGTGCAAGGCATCTGGCGAAGCTACTGGCCCAAGTACTTTACGTACCCAGTTAATTAACTCTTTACGCAGTTCTTCCGACTCTGGAACTCCCGCTTGTAAGGTCACAAAAGTACAAATACCCTGACCTTTAATATCATGCGGCATACCTACTACGGCTGCTTCTGCTACCGATTCATGCGAAACAAGAGCACTTTCAATTTCAGCCGTACCTAAACGGTGGCCTGAAACGTTTAAGACATCGTCAACACGGCCTGTAATCCAGTAATAACCATCTTGATCACGGCGAGCACCATCACCTGTAAAATAAGTATTTTTAAAGGTTGAGAAGTACGCCTCGATAAAGCGATCAGGATCGCCCCAAATGGTACGCATCTGACCCGGCCATGAATCTTTAATGACTAGATTACCTTCAGCGGCACCTTCTAGCTCATTGCCCTCGCCATCTACAATTGCGGGTTGAATACCAAATAACGGACGCGTTGCCGAACCCGGTTTTAAGGCTGTTGCACCCGGTAATGGAGCAATCAAAATACCGCCTGTTTCGGTTTGCCACCATGTATCAACAATTGGACAGCGGCCTTCACCAACAACGTTGTAGTACCAATTCCAAGCCTCAGGGTTAATAGGTTCACCCACTGAACCTAACAAACGCAGGCTGCTACGGTTACTTTCACGTACATACGAATCGCCTTCTCGCATCATGGCACGAATCGCAGTTGGCGCTGTATATAGAATAGAGACTTTGTGTTTATCGACCACATGACCAAGACGTGCCCATGTTGGATATTGAGGGACGCCCTCAAACATTAAGGTCGTCGTACCATTTGCAAGTGGTCCATAAATCAAATAACTATGCCCTGTAATCCAGCCAATATCAGCTGTACACCAATACACGTCATCTTGTTTTAAATCGAAGACCTCTTTAAAGGTACTGGTTACATAGACTAAGTAACCACCCGTGGTATGTAACACACCTTTCGGTTTACCTGTTGAGCCCGAAGTATAGAGAATAAATAAAGGGTCTTCTGCCTTCATTGGTTCTGGAGGACAGTTTGCATCTACCTCCATAATAATGAGGTGATACCACAAATCACGACCAGGTTTCATTTCAATCGGGTTTGCATTGCGGTAAACCACAATCACGTTTTCAACGCACTCGGTACCCGGCAATGCTAAAGCCAAATCGACGTTTTCTTTAAGGGGTAATAGTTTGCCAGCACGTAGACTTGAGTCTGCGGTAATCACCAGTTTAGCTTGGCTGTCTTCAATACGACTTGCCAATGAATCTGGCGAAAAACCACCAAATACCACGCAGTGCACCGCACCAATACGAGCACAGGCTAACATGGCAATTGCCGCTTCTGTCACCATTGGCATATACAACACAACGCGGTCACCTTTACCAATGCCATATTTCTTTAAAACGTTGGCAAAGCGGCAGACTTCATCATGTAATTCTTTATAAGAAACAATTTTATGACGAGAAGGATGGTCCCCTTCCCAAATAATTGCAGGTTTATGAGGATGTTCTTTAAGATGCCTGTCCAAACAGTTTGCTGACACGTTCAACTCACCATCGGCAAACCATTCAATCTTGAAATTGTCTTTATCAAAACTGGTATTTTTAACTTGGGTAAATGGCTTTATCCAATCGACAATTTTAGCTTGCTCTGCCCAGAATTTATCTGGGTTCTCGATAGAGTGTTGATAACGTTTAAAGTAGTCTGCTTCAACAGTACGAGCTGTTTTTTTAAATTCCTCTGGTACTGGATAGATCTCATTCATACGCAACTTCCTTGATCTTGTGCATCCCATCTCGAGACTGTGGCTATTATTTTACTGGATCTTATTTGTATGCCTTTTCAGTATGATGACTCTTTCAAAGCCTAGACAATCCGACTTTGGTCACATATTAATCACTTACTCAAGCATACGAAATTGTGAACATTTTTATAAAATTAAGTTGATTTAAAACATTTGTCTATAGCTTTTACTTTTATAATTTTTTTAAGTTTTGATGGTTTTGACCATCAACAAAGATTATTTTACCTTTTAGACGCAGCACAGGAATAAAATAATATGTTTGCCGAAACGCCCTCTTCACGTCCACCTCAACTTCCATTTAAAGACAGTCCTTTTTCAATTCGTGGTCGCTTTAACCGCATGAGTTATTTGGGTGGTTATGGCCTAATTTATTTAGTCACCCTCATAGGTTATTTCATTTTGGCCTCATTTCTTGGAAGTTTTCAGCTTTCAAGTAATCTATTTAATTTTGAGTTTTACAGTTCTCTTTCTGGCGTAAGTGCTTTAGTCGTCTGGGCTTTTTGGCTATTTTTGATTTATTTAAATATTGTTCTGGTTGTTAGACGCTTACACGATTTAAATAAAAGTGGCTGGATGGGGCTGCTGTTATTTATTCCAGTCATACAGTTCTTTTTCATGATCTATCTACTGCTTGCCTCTGGTACAGCAGGCACCAATCAATATGGTCCAGCTCGACCTTCAACATTTATAGAAAAACTGATGGCTTGGCTTATTTTGTTAGCTATTTTAATTAGTCTCATTTCCACAGCAGGATTTTTTTATTATTTCTCTGGGACTGACACCCTAGAAACACCAACACAAATCTTACAAAAAGGAACGCAATACTTTTAATTAAAAAACACTTTATTATTTAGTTGAACTCATTATAGTAGGCGCACATTTTATCTCCTACTATGATGGAAGCTGAAAATCGCTTTCATGAATTTATTCAATCGAGACTTGTCGTGGCTGATGAACAAAAATCCTTAACGGATGTTGCAAAAAATACAGGCGAACTGTTGCAAGAAGCGGGCACTAAAACCACTCAAACGGTTTTAGCACATACCGAGAAATATCATGATGCATATACCACTATCGACAAAATTGTAGATAGTTTCTGGGAACGTGTACCTTATATCTGCATTGCGATTACCGTTTTTATTATTTTTTGGCTATTGACCAAGTTATTTAAGTTCTTTGTTCGTAAGACTTTAGAAAATCGCTCTTATACTCGCCAAAATCTGGTACTTGTTTTAAACCGTGTCGGCAGTACAACAATTTTATTCTTTGGTTTCTTAATTGCTCTCGTCATTATGATTCCAGGGTTCACACCGGGCCAACTCATGAGTGCCTTAGGTATTGGTTCGGTCGCAATTGGTTTTGCGTTTAAAGATATTTTCCAAAACTTGCTCTCGGGTATTTTGATTTTATTGAGCGAGCCATTCCGTATTGGCGATTCAATTGTTGTAAATTCACTTGAAGGGACTGTTGAAGATATTCAGATTCGTGCAACCTTCTTACGCTCGCCAGATGGCCGTCGTATTGTTATTCCAAACGCAACTGTTTATACAAGTGCCTTAACGGTAAATACAGCCTATCAACAACGACGCTGCGAGTTTGTGGTCGGAATTGGCTATGACGACGATGAGCAAAAAGCGAAACAAATTATTTTAGATATTCTCAATAATGACCGAAATGTATTGAGTCAGCCTGCTTTCTCGGTTAACGTGACAGCTCTAGCCGACTTCTCGGTTAACCTTACGGTACGCTGGTGGATTAACACCACTGAGACAGATATTTCATCATCTACAAGCACTATTCAAGCCGAAGTAAAACAAGCCTTCAATGCAAATGGCATTAATATTCCTTACCCAATTCAGGAGTTAAAAATGGCTGCAAATCATTTGCCATTGAATGCGGAGAACTCAGCTAAATAAACGACCTAAAATATAAGAAATAGACGTTTCGGTTCTTAAAATACGGTTGCCTAAGCTCACAGCTTGGCAGCCGTTTTTTGTGAGTAAATCAATTTCATAGGGAATAAAACCACCTTCGGGCCCCACGACAATACTGCAAGCATGGTCAATGTTACTTGGCATACTCTGCTCAGCATAAGGATGAGCCACATAGGCAGGAGATTCTTCTGAAATGAGTGTTGGCAAAACGTCTTCAACAAAAGGTTTAAAACGTTTATACATCTGAACTTCAGGAACGATGGTGTCACCTGCTTGTTCAAGTCCAAGCGTCACATAGTTATCTATTTGCTGTAAAAATGGAGTTTGCCAATAGCTTTTATCAACGCGATAACTATGGATCAAACTGATTCTTTCAACACCTAAAGTCACACTATCCATAATTAAACGGCGCAAAACTTTAGGTCTTGGTAAAGCCACAATTAAATGAACTGGAAGTTTTGCCGGTACTGCTTCTTCACGAATAGGGCGTATACACACTTCTTGCTCATCAATCGAAACAATTTCTGTGACATAACGCGTGCCATTACGAATACCAACTTTCAGATTTTGGCCAACCGTAATATCAAGATGTTCACGTAAATGTTGTAATTGACGCTTTGAATGAATCGACCAGATTTCTGACTGAGTATCTTCAGGTTCTAGTAAAACAATATTCATGGTTTTTCGGCCAAATACCGGTTAATCACCCCAATATGTTTTTGTAGCGAACCTTGATTACGCTGCAATACTTTATGCGCCTGTGTAACGAGCTGTTCAGTAGCTTCAGGTTCTGCCAGACAAGCCAACCAGATATCAACGACCTGCTGTGCATCTTGAGCAATCAGTACACCATTTTCATCAATGAACTCATCGACAATTGTTTGAAAGTTGAAATAACGCGGCCCCACCACTGTAGGTACATTTAAAACCATAGGTTCTAAAATATTATGTCCACCACCCGGCTCATTTAAAGAACCACCTACAAAGCACACTTGACTTAAAGCGTACCATAACCAAAGCTCACCCATGCTATCGGCCAAATAAACCTGCGTACTGGCATGAATACTTTGCCCCATACTTCTACGATGCGTAACTAAATTTAAATTTTGACAAATTTCAAATACTTCATCGAAGCGTTCAGGATGACGAGGCACAACTATGCATACCAACTCACGATTGGAATTTAAATGAGGCGCAAGTGCTTCTAAAATTTGTTGTTCTTCAGGTGCATGTGTACTGGCAATCGTCACAACCTGACGGTTTTCCAAATACCACTGCTGATGCAATTGGGCAGCTTGCTTAATAAAAGCCTCAGGTGCATGAATATCAAATTTAATATTTCCAACCACCTGACTTTTATGCTCGTCTAAACCAAGCTCGATATAACGCTGACGGGTTGCACTATCTTGCGCTAATACCCAATCGATTTGCTTTAACATACCGGCAGTTAAACTTGAGACTTTACTATAACCCTTTGCTGACTTTTCAGATAAACGAGCATTAAGTAATAAACATGGTACATGCTGTAACTTGGCTTGATCAATTAAATTGGGCCAAAGCTCTGTTTCAACTAGTGCCAAAAGTCTCGGTTGATATGATTCGAAAAATTGTTTTAAAAGCGGTTTTTGGTCTACAGGCAAATAAACCGCTTGGAATAAATCTAGATAGGGTTCTTTTAAAAAAAGTGACTTGGCACGAGCCTGACCTGTTTTTGTAGTATTGGTCACTAAAACTGGCTGCCCAAGTTTGAGATAGTGCTCAATGAGTGGCTGTGCAGCATTGGTTTCCCCGACTGAAACAGCATGAAACCAGATGGCTTTTACATTCTTCGGATCTTCAAACGGCCCAAATCTTTCCAGACATTCCTGATGATATAATTCCAGACTTTCTGCACGTCTTTTTATCCGCCAGCGATAAAACGGTTTTAATAAATGGAGTGCTGTGTTGTACCAAAATGGGGTCGCCAAGCGGTTTGCCTCAAATAGTCAAAATTTAAAAACTGGGGAAAATATAACATAGATAAAAAAAATGGCAGAGTTTCGATACCTAAACTCTACCATATACAAGAAAAGTCATTGACTGAACTCACAAAAGAGTAAGTTCAGCAAATAATAAATTTAAACAAAATAACGATTTTATGAAGCTTCTAAAGCAGGATAGTCCGTATAACCTTCAGCGCCTTTAGCATATAAAGTCGTTGGTTGAAGTTCATTTAATGGTAGACCTTGCTCTAAACGTTGTAAAAGATCTGGGTTCGCAATATAAGCCTTGCCAAAAGATACCGCATCTGCCTGACCTTCACGCAAAATACGTTTTGCTGATTCTGGTGTCAGGTTTTCATTAGCAATCCATACACCATTAAATTTTTGACGTAATTGCGGACCAATACTATCTGCAGCTTCATATTCACGAGAGAAAATGAAAGCTACCTTACGTTGACTCAATTGCTCAACCACATAACCGAATGTTGCTAACGGGTTTTCATCACCCATATCGTGTGAATCGCCACGCGGTGCAATATGTACACCTACTCGGCCAGCGCCCCACACTTCAATAAAGGCATCAACCACTTCTAATAATAAACGAGCGCGGTTTTCAACCGGACCACCATATTCATCATCACGTTGGTTGGTATTACTTTGAAGGAACTGGTCAATTAAATAACCATTTGCAGCGTGTAACTCAACACCGTCAAAACCTGCTGCTTTAGCCAGCTCTGCTGAATGTTTATACTGAGCAACAACTTCTTGAATTTCTTCAATTGAAAGCGCACGTGGTTTTACATATGGGCGCTTAGGACGTAATAAACTCACTTCACCCGCAGGTTGAATTGCACTTGGTGCAACCGGAATATCGCCATCCAAAAGTTCAGGATCTGAAATACGGCCCACATGCCAAAGTTGAACTACAATTTTTGAATCTTGCGCATGAACTGCTTCAATAATCTTGTTCCACGCTTGTGCCTGCTCTTGTGACCATAGTCCAGGAGTGTCTGCATAACCCACAGTTTTTGAACCAATCACTGTTGCTTCAGTGAGAATGAGACCAGCATTTGCACGTTGCTGATAATATTCCACCATTAAGTCGTTTGGAACACGGCTTTCGCCACTACGTGCACGTGTTAATGGGGCCATTACCAGTCGATTTTTAATTTCAAAATCACCAACTGTTAAGGGAGTATTGAGTTCAGCCATGATCGCCTCGACTTACACTTTATTTGTTTTAAAGTGTTTGTTTTAAATGTTCGATATATTGCTGAATCAAAGCTTCGTTACGTGAAAAATAAGACCATTGTCCATATTTTTGGACCTGAATGAGACCGGCCTGCTGTAATACAGACAAATGATTGGACATTGTAGACTGAGCTACTTTACCCAAACGTTCAATATGACCTGCGCAAACCCCTTTTTCAAAACTACCACCACACTCTTCTACCGGTAAATAATGCGCAGGTTCTTTTAACCATTGCAGAATCTGCCGACGCAGAGGATTGGCTAGGGCTTTGCTAATTGCATCAATATCCATAGGCTCAACACGTCTTTTAAACGAACAAAGCTTTGTTCAGCATTTCGAAAACATAATATCGCATTTTTTCGATATTCATATCCATTTTTTTCGATATTCATATCGTATTTTTCCGATTAACTTCCGATCACTGAACTGCTTTGCCGTTTTAATCGCTAAAAATTTAAGAGCTTAAAAGAACTAAAAGTTCAAAAGACTCTTATAACCCCTGCTTTAAACTCGCTTCAATGAAGCGATCAAGATCACCGTCAAGAACTGCACCAGTATTTGAGTTTTCAACACCTGTACGTAAGTCCTTAATACGAGAGTCATCAAGTACATAAGAACGAATTTGGCTACCCCAACCAATATCAGACTTCGAGTCTTCAAGTGCTTGAGCTGCTTCATTACGTTTTTGCATTTCTAGTTCATACAATTTTGCACGTAACTGTTTCCATGCATGATCACGGTTCGCATGTTGTGAACGCTGGTTTTGACACGCAACCACAATACCAGATGGGATGTGTGTCAAACGAACTGCTGAATCTGTTTTGTTAATGTGCTGACCACCTGCACCAGATGCACGGTAAGTATCAGTACGAACATCAGAAGGATTAATATCGATTTCGATATTGTCATCAACTTCCGGTGAGATAAACACCGCAGAGAATGACGTATGACGGCGGTTACCACTGTCAAAGGGTGACTTACGTACTAAACGGTGTACACCTGATTCTGTACGTAACCAGCCATATGCATATTCACCTTCAACACGAATCGTTGCAGATTTGATACCTGCTACATCACCATCAGAGACTTCCATAAGTTCTGCTTTAAAACCGTGACGTTCAATCCAGCGCATATACATACGTAATAACATTGAAGCCCAATCTTGTGCTTCTGTACCGCCTGAACCTGCCTGAATCTCGACATAGCAAGGATTCGGGTCCATTGGGTTGCTAAACATACGGCGGAATTCAAGTTTTGCTAATTCTTCTTCGGCAGCGCCAAGCTCAGATTGCACATCTACCAGCAAGCTTTCATCATCAGCTTCAACAGCTAAATCCAGCATTGCTTTGGCATCTTCAAGCTGTGTAGATAAGCCATCTAATACATTAATAACGTTTTCTAGTTCGCCCTTTTCTTTTGCCATTGCCTGAGCACGGTTTTGATCATTCCAGATCGCAGGGTCTTCTAACTCACGTAAAACTTCTTCTAAACGTTCTTTTTTCAGATCGTAGTCAAAGATACCCCCGTAGTGTTTGGCTACGATCAGTTAAGTCTTTCAATTGGTTTAGATAAGGATTAATTTCCACGCGAGTGTTCCCATAAAAGCAGATAAACAGTCGAATATTTTATCATAGCTATGGTTATCTTCGAACCTGCTTTAATCTTTAACTCATATTTTCAATTTAAAAAGTTTTTATTCCTTTCAGAAGATTTTAAGCTTTACTCGTAACATCCCCATACAAAATTGGGTACTTTTCCAGCATTTTTGAGTTTCTACACAAAATCTCCTCAATTTTAATAAAATAAAACATTATGTTTTTATATTTAAAAATCAATATTTTAAATTAAATATATTTACAAAAAAAGCACATGGTTACAGTACGGTTACTTGTGCAAGATTGACGCTAATTGATTTTGCTCTAGACTAAAAGTTGTAACAAAACATTTATAAAATCGTTTTTAGAGGGGAGAGATTCCATGAAAAAACTAGCAATTGCATCAGCTCTTTTATCTGCGCTTGCAGTAAGCGGCGCAGCAAACGCTTACCAAGCTGAAGTTGGTGGTTCTTACACTTATCTTGATCCAGATAACGGCAGCAGCGTAAGTAAATTCGGTGTTGATGGGACTTATTATTTTAACCCTGTTCAAACACGTAATTCACCGCTTGCTGAAGCAGCATTCTTAAACCGTGCAAGCAACGTTAACGCACACGTTAACTATGGCGATAACAGCGGTACTAAAGATACTCAATATGGCGTAGGTGTTGAATATTATGTTCCTAACACTGACTTCTACCTTAGCGGTGATGTAGGCAGAAATGAACGTGAAATCGACAATTCGAACTACGACCAGAAAGTTACAACTTATGCTGCTGAAGTGGGTTACTTACCAGCACCAGGTTTGTTGCTTGCTTTAGGTGTTAAAGGTTATGACGAAAAAGACGGTAAAGATGGCGCAGACCCTACCGTTCGTGCGAAATACGTAACTCAAGTTGGTCAACATGACGTAAACCTTGAAGCTTATGGCGCGTTTGGTGACCTTGACGAATATAAAGTTCGTGGTGACTACTACATCGATAAAACTTTAAGTTTAGGTGTGGACTACTACAACAATGACTTAACTGATAAAGACGAATGGGGCATTAATGCTAAAAAATTCTTGAATCAGCAAGTAAGTCTTGAAGGTCGTATTGGTTTCGGTGATAACGACAACACTTATGGTGTTCGTGCAGCATACCGCTTCTAATCTTACCTAGATTAAAAAAATCCGCTCAATTGAGCGGATTTTTTTATTGATTTAAATGCACAATTCGCAGCTGTAAACTCACATTTCCATTAAAAACATTACGGTCTATTTCATAGACCAGATGTACATGGTCACGCATAGGGTCAAAGTCGAAGCGACCTGCTGCATTAAAAGCAATCGCATCGAAACTGTATTGATCTATCGCCAGTCTAAGCTTTAAATGTGTCTCTTTGAGCCAACGGAAATCGATAACTTTAAAATGTCCCTCAAATTGAGGCAGCGGAAATTTTTGTCCCCACGGGCCTAACTGCTCAATCCAGTTCAAGGTATCTAACTGCAAAGCAGAAACAGGTAGCTCGCCATCAGTCCATAATGTCGCTTGAAAGATTGATTCATCCATCGCAGCCACACAGTTATTAAATACCGTTTTAAAGGCTTCAAAGTTTTCTTTACGTATAGTCAAGCCCGCTGCCGCCGCATGACCACCAAAATGGCTCACCAATTCAGGATGTTGTTCGGCAACTTGTTCAATGGTATCTCGAATGTGCACCCCATCAATGGAACGTGCTGAACCTTTAATATGAATGCCGTCTTCATCGGGTGCAAAAACTATCGTTGGTCGATGGAACTGCTCTTTTAAACGCCCCGCAACAATACCAATGACGCCTTGGTGCCAATTTTCTTCAAATAGAACAAGTGCCGCAGGAATATCTTGCTGTGAAAGTTGCAGAGTATCTAAGGCCGATAAAGCTTGTTGCTTCATCTCCCCTTCAATTTGGCGACGATCTATATTTAACTGATTTAATTGCTGAGCAATTGGATACGCAGTTTCCATAGAGTCTGCCAATAAACACTCGATCCCGATGCGCATGCTCTCCATACGCCCTGCTGCATTAATGCGTGGCCCAAGCACAAATCCTAAATCTTGTGCACGTATTGAAGTTGCTTCCCGACCAGCAATATCGAGTAAAGCTAAAATTCCTACTCGACACTGATGTTGCTGAATGCGTTTTACACCAGCATCGACCAATATACGGTTGTTATAGTCTAGAACAGCCACATCGGCATAGGTTCCCAAAGCGACTAAGTCTAGATATTGGGTGACTTTACTGGTACTTTTGCCTTGTCTATTGCGTAGACTTGCCAAATTGGCAAGTACATAAAAAGCAACGCCAACACCAGCAAGTGCTTTACTTGGAAACTCACAGCCTAATTGATTTGGGTTTACTACCGCTTCAGCAAGTGGGGTTTCTTTAGTCGTTAAATGGTGGTCGGTAATAATCACTTGCATGCCTAAGGCATGTGCTGCATCAACACCAGCATGGCTAGAAATTCCATTATCTACCGTAATTAATAGATCAGGTTGATAAGTTTGATGAGCAAGCTCAGCAATCGCTGGAGTAAGGCCATAACCATATTTAAAACGATCTGGAACCAAATAGTCGACTTGTGCTCCCATATCGCGAAGCACGAGCATCATTAAAGCTGTGCTGGTTGCCCCATCGGCATCATAGTCCCCCACAATCACAATTTTTTTCTGCTCATCAATGGCTTGATCCATTAATGCGACAGCAGCATCCAATCCTTTGAGCTCTGGCGCAAGCAAATTCTTAAGTTTTAGCTCTAGTTCTTGTTCAGACTGCACTCCACGTCTTGCCAAAATCTCGGCAATAAACGGAGGCACGCCCTGAAACTGTTCAGGGCGTGTCAATAAAGGTCTTTGTTTAATTTGTATTTTTGTCATTTAAGGCATCAGTCGGTGCAATGTCCATTGACCGTCGATTTTTTCATAACTCAAGCGGTCATGTAAACGATTTGGTCGTCCTTGCCAGAATTCATAATAGTCTGGTTGCAGACGATATCCGCCCCAAAACTCTGGCTTATCGAGTACTTCACGGCTTTGAACTTGTTGTTGCAAGTCTTGGAAACGCTGCTGTAACAACTCTCGACTTTCGATCTTTCCACTTTGAGGCGTACTGATATGAGCTGCAATCTGGCTATCACGTGGACGTTTATGGTAATAGTCAGTAGATTCCTGTTCAGGAATCTTCACAACATATCCACCCACACGTACCTGACGCTCTAGACTTGGCCAATAAAATAACAGTTCAGCATATGGATTTTCTGCCAAATCTGCCCCTTTTTGACTGTCATAATTGGTATAGAAATCATACCCAGCTTCTGTCGCACCACGTAGCAATACAGTTCTGACATGCGGACGACCGTTAGCACTTGCAGTTGCCAACGACATTGCATACGGTTCGTGCAAGTTAGCCGCTAAGGCATGATTAAACCAACCTAAGAATTGTTCATGCGGATTGCTAGCAACTTGTGTCTCGTACAATTCACCTTGTTCATAGCTTAAGCGTAATTCACTTAAGTCTTTAATGACATCACTCATGCCATACACCTTATGCGACTTGTGCTTGTGAACGGACTGCATTTGCTAAATGTTCAGCCAAAGTTTTTACTTCTTGCTCGTTATCACCTTCAACCATGACACGAATAACTGGCTCAGTTCCAGACTTACGAATTAAAATACGTCCTCGTCCTTTAAGCTGTTCTTCTGCTTTATTAAACTCAGTCACTAATGCCGGAATAGAATATGGATCAAGCATTTGTTCTAAACGTATATTTACAAGCACTTGCGGGAATAATTTAAAGCCCTGAACCAATTCATGGAGCGCTTTATTCTGCTCAACCATTACCGTTAACACTTGAAGTGCTGCAATAATCGCATCACCTGTTGTGCTCTTGTCTAACGTTAAAATATGACCAGATGGTTCACCACCTGTGACCCATCCATTTTCATCTAATGCTTGTAATACATAGCGGTCACCAACTTTTGCACGAACAAAGCCAACATTTGCTTTTTCAAGTGCAACTTCAAGTGCCATATTACTCATAACAGTACCAACAATACCTACTGGCTTGTTTTTCGCCTGAGTTGCTAAAATATATAAGATATGGTCACCATCAATTAAGTTACCAAACTTATCGACCATCACAACACGGTCAGCATCACCATCAAAAGCAATTCCTAAATCGGCTTCTTGTTCAACCACTGCTTTTTGTAAGCTTTCTGGATGTGTAGAACCACAGTTTTCATTAATATTTAAACCATCTGGTTCGTTGTAGAGAGCAACAACTTTGGCACCTAGCTCACGAAAAACTGAAGGCCCAACGCTATAAGCTGCACCATGTGCACAATCCACAACAATTTTTAAATTATTTAAATCGAAATGGTATGGGAATGTAGATTTACAAAATTCGATGTAACGGCCATTTGCATCATTTACACGAACACTTTTACCTAAGTTCGCAGTGTCTTCAATAAATAAATCTTTTTCTAATTCTTTATTAATTTCTTCCTGCAATGAATCTGGTAATTTTTTACCTTCACTTGAGAAGAACTTAATCCCGTTATCAAAATATGGGTTGTGTGATGCAGAAATAACAATACCTGCATGGGCATGTAAGGCACGGGTAAGATGTGCAATTGCCGGAGTCGGTAATGGACCAAGCAAATGAACATATACACCAGCCGCATTTAACCCCGCCTGTAAAGCAGACTCTAAAATATAGCCAGATAAACGAGTATCTTTTCCTAATACCACAAGCGGTTTATTTTTTGGACTCGTTCGTTTTAATACCTTCCCTGCGGCGAACCCGAGTTTTAAAGCAAACTCTGGTGTAATCGGCATTTGCCCAAATTTTCCACGAATACCATCCGTTCCAAAATAACTCATAGCTTATCTCATTTTACGCCACTTCAGCCGTGGCTCATTTCATATATGGCCATTCTGCCATATCTCTTTTCATTAGATTTACTTTACACCAAAAACAAAAAGCCGTCAGTGTACTGACGGCTTTCTTGATTGATTTGGTTACCAAAATCTAACCAACACGATAGTTCGGAGCTTCTTTAGTAATCGTTACGTCATGAACATGTGACTCAGACATACCCGCTGAAGTAATCTTCACAAATTTCGCATTTTGGCGAAGGTCTTCAATCACTGATGAACCTGTATAACCCATAGATGAACGTAAACCACCCATCATTTGATGAACAATGTTACCCATTGGGCCTTTATATGGAACACGACCTTCAATTCCTTCTGGTACTAACTTTTCAGCGCCTGCTTTTGAGTCTTGGAAGTAACGGTCAGCAGAACCTGTTGCTCCAGCCATTGCACCTAATGAGCCCATACCACGATATGCTTTGTAGTAACGGCCTTGGAAGAATTCAACTTCACCTGGTGCTTCTTCAGTACCCGCTAGAAGTGAACCTACCATGATTGTGCTTGCACCCGCACCGATCGCTTTTGCCATATCGCCAGAGAAACGGATACCGCCATCTGCAATTAAAGGAATTTGATCTTTCAGTGCATTAGCAACGCTGTCAATCGCAGATATTTGCGGCATACCAATACCTGCCACAATACGTGTCGTACAGATAGAACCAGGACCAATACCTACTTTTACAGCATCTGCACCTGCATCTAATAATGCTAATGCAGCATCACCAGTTGCGATATTACCGCCAATCACTTGTACTTGAGGGAAGTTTTGTTTTACCCAACGTACACGTTCAATAACACCAGCAGAGTGGCCGTGTGCTGTATCAACAACAATAACGTCAACACCAGCTTCAACCAACGCTTCCACACGACTTGGTGTTTCAACGCCTGTACCTACCGCAGCACCAACACGTAAACGACCAAGATCATCTTTACAACTGTTTGGATAACTCTCAGCTTTACGGAAGTCAGTTACCGTAATTAAACCTTTGAGTTCGTTGTTTTCGCCAACAACCAAAACTTTTTCAATGCGATGCTTTTGCAATAATGCTTGAATATTTTCTTTAGACTCGCCTTCACGCACAGTAACCAAACGATCTTGGCCTGTCATGATGTTACTAACAGGTTGTTCCAAGTTAGTTTCAAAACGCGTATCACGGCCTGTCACAATACCAACAACCTTGCCGTCTTTAACAACAGGTACACCGCTAATGTTATTAGCGCCCGTAATTGCAATAAGTTCACGTACTGTAGTTTCTGGGGTTACAGTGATTGGATCTTTCACCATACCCGCTTCGAATTTTTTCACACGGCGTACTTCTGCAGCTTGAGCAGCAATATCCATGTTTTTGTGCAAAATCCCGATACCACCATTTTGCGCCATTGCAATCGCCATACGTGACTCAGTCACTGTATCCATTGCAGCTGAAACTAATGGGATATTTAAATGAATGCCGCGAGTTAAACGTGTCTTTAGAGAGACATCTTTTGGGAGAACAGTAGAGTAGGCAGGAAGTAATAAGACATCATCGAAGGTTAGCGCTTCTTGAACGATGGTCAGCATAACAATCTCACTGGTAAATTCCGTGAGCTATTATAAACAAATTTCAATGCAATTTTCATATTATCTTTGCCTTTTTCAGCAATAGATATTCACCTACTCTAAATATTTCTCACTTATTATCGTGTTAGCTCATATTTAACTCACCTGATCATAGTCATGATCATTTTCTGAATCTGCTGGGCTTACTTCAATCAGAGGAATCAGCTGGTGCGCCAAGCGCGCTTTGTTACACTGTTCATCAGCAATCTGTACTTCTCTACAGGTAGAACTACGCACAGCATAGATAGAACAGCCCACCTCTTTACCAATTTCACCCATCAAAGCCTGACATCGTGGCTGAGCCTGATTAGTTCCACGCATACACGAATAAACGGGTGTCAAAGGTTCAACAAGATGTTCATCTATGAACTCGGCCTCAGCCCAGTAAAATGAAACCCGAAAATGTGCACAACATGCCCCACAGCGAAGGCACTCATCTGGAGTCGCAACTTGAGATAACATTTTTATTCAAATTCTCGTCATCAAAAATTTTTCTGTGACGCAAAATCCTAAAAAAATTTCAAATTGGACTCAAGATATTGGACTTAACTTTTTATGTTGGACAGCTGAAAATTTGTTCAGTCATTAAATCTACACCGCATGGCAAGGTCTCAATCCAGTCTAAAAACTGGTTAATCATTTCTTTGCCAATAAATGGAGTCCCATGCTGAGGCACAATCATCTCAATATCCATTTGACGAACCATGTTGACCCATAAACGGATGACTTTATTGGAGCACATATAGCGTTGGTGAAAAGCTTTCATTTTCATCACATGGGCATCAAAATCTTTGAGAGGTTGACTTGCATCTTCAACAATAGAAGCCCCCATATCACCAGAAAATAAAATTTTGGCAACTGGATCATAAAACTGAAAATTACCCACCGAATGTAGAAAATGTGCAGGAACCATGACAAGCTTTGATTCGCCCAATTGAATCACTTGACCACGATCTGGCAGCTCAATGAGACGGTCTTCCCAATTTCCTTTCATACGCTCACTCATAAATGATGAATTTAAGTGAGGTAAAAATCGCGCCCATAATTTAGAGGCAACCACTTTAGCATCGGTATAAACCAACCAACGAGGCATTGAAGTAATAATATCTGGGTCTTGATGTGAAGCGATTACATAGTCCAGATTTTTAAGACGAGTATATTTATTAAGTTCCATCGTTAATGGAACATAGGTCAAGTCACCACCTGGATCAATAACAGCTGCTCTTTCATGATCAATAATTAAAAATTGATTGGCTTGTATACCTTCCCCTTTCACCAAACTGGTAAAACTAATACATTTATGTACGCCATTATCAAATAGTATCTGCGATGTTGTTTTTTCAAACCCCATACAATTCCCCAAAAAAACTTTAAATATTAGATATTTTTATATCCCTACTAAAATAAAGGGGTTCTAAAGCACTTGCAATGAATTGATTGATATTTCTCATAATATTTTAAAATTGATTTTACTTTTCTTATTCTATAAATGAATCATCAATAAATTGAGTAATCCTCTAGCATCTCCTTAAATAAACAGTATCGTGAAGTTTAACTACTTAAACACTCAATAAAAAACGCACTCTTAATGAATGCGTTTTTATATAAAGCGAAAAGTATTTTAGAAGAAATAATGTTGTACTAACGTAGAAACACCTACAATAAAGAAAATAGCTGCACCAATTTTATGAATGAGTGAGATAGATAAACGTTCAGCCAATTTATTACCAATAAATACAGCGGGTGCATTCGCAATCATCATCCCTAATGTTGTACCCAGCATCACCCAGAAAATACTGTCATAGCGTGCAGCTAAAGCGACAGTTGCAATCTGGGTTTTATCACCAATTTCTGCCAAGAAAAATAAAATAAAGGTTGCACCAAAAACACCAAATTTTTGCCATTTATTAATACTATCAGTTTCATCATCGAGCTTATCTGGAATAAGCATCCAGAACGCCATACCAATGAAACCAATGGCGAGTACCCAAACTAAAATTTCAGGACTGAGCACGGTCGTAATCCACTGCCCAAGCACAGCAGAAATACCATGGTTAATGAGTGTTGCTAAAAGAATTGCAATGAGAATAGGAATTGGCTTACGGAAACGCGCAGACAATAAAAGTGCCAACAATTGAGTTTTATCACCCATTTCAGCGAGGGCAACAATCGAGGTAGAAATCAGAAATTCTTGCATGTCGGTTCTCTGGCTAGCATAAATGCCTATGACCTACCCCTCCTGCTAGCCAAATATCATAAAATGATTGCAGAGTGGTAAATCAAAGGTCTTGCCAACTCAGGAACGATGAGACGTTTAAGCTATGATGACCATGTTCTGTTGAACAATTATGTTGACCATCACCTATTCACATTTGCTGTGAATAGCGGCTACTCCCCAATGAAGTATGTGTTTATTATATTCAAGTCACTCTATTTTTCAAACATTCAAGCAATAAATTTTACCCACGCCCACACCAATAAACGCGCAAGACCTAATAACACTGCAAAATAAGCACTTATATGAATGAAACCAATATGGCTACTGCTCGTTCCAGCCTGATATTCAAAGGGCAAAATCAAAGTAGCGACAAACACCTCAAAACCCATCACCACATAAGTCATCCATTCCCACGGGAAGTGTAAAATACTGACCCATACTCCCATCAATAAAAATACAATCAACAGTAAGGGCAACATAATTTTCAGGAAACCCAACATTTACTATTTCTCCTTTACCTGATAACGAGAAATTTCTCCTCACGCTCAATAAGCCTTGCTTAGCCTGTAGATTAACCCAAAATTTAATTAAAGAGATATCAAAAACAAAACCCCGCCGAAGCGAGGTTTTAGTCAATTATTTCAAAGCATTAGATTAATAAAGTACGAATATCTTTAAGAAGCTTCGTAAGTTTATTTGTAAAGCGAGCTGCATCTGCACCATTAATTACACGGTGGTCATAAGACAATGACAACGGCAACATTAAGCGCGGATCAAAGTCTTTACCATTCCATACTGGCTGCATTGTTGCAGGTGAAATACCTAAAATTGCAACTTGTGGCCAGTTCACAAGAGGTGTAAATGCTGTGCCACCTATTGCACCTAAGCTTGAAATGGTGAAATTCGCACCTTGCAAGTCTTTCGGTGATAATTTCTTATCACGCGCTTTTTGACCTAACACACCCAATTCAACTGCAATTTGCTTAATTGATTTTTGGTCTGGGTTACGAAGTACTGGCACAGTTAAACCATCAGGTGTTGCTACTGCAATTCCCATATGGATTTCATTGCGCAAGAGCACTGATTTACCGTCATCAGATAGATGACCTGCGAACTCACGCTCTTCTTTCAACAAATGCGCAACCGCTTTGATAATGAATGCCATAATCGTCAGGCTGATACCTTCTTTTTTGAAGTTGCCTTTCAGTTCATTACGCCAATCTTCTAACTCAGTAATATCAGCCAAATCAAACTGGGTGACTTGCGGAATAAAGTTGTTCAACGACAATTGCGGAATTGATACCTGCTGCAAACGCGTCAGTACTTTTTCTTCCACGCCACCAAATGCAGTAAAGTCAGGAAGCTTTGGCAAACCCGAAACCGCTGGTGCAGCTGCAGCAACTGGCGCCGCCGCTTGCGGTGCAGTTAAACGACTCTTCACATAAGCAAAGATATCTTCTTTAACAACACGGCCATGCTCACCAGAAGTTTTAACTTGTGACAAGATCACACCAAGTTCACGAGCCAGCTTACGAACAGCAGGGCCTGCATATACTTTAGCATTTTCAGCTTCTTGCTCTTTCGTTAACTTATCAGCACCAGATGTTGACGCTACAGGCGCAGGCTGAGTCGCAGCAGGAGCTGCCGCTTTAGGTGCTGCTGTCTGTGGAGCCGGTGCAGCTTCTGCTTTTGCCGCTGGAGCTGCTGCAGGTGCTTGACCTTCAGCTTCAATTGTTGCAAGCAACACGCCTTGTGAAACCTGTTGGCCTGCTTGTAAGTGAATTGCTTTTACAACACCCGCAACAGTACTTGGAACTTCTACAGTAGCTTTATCAGATTCAACCACAACAAGGCTTTGGTCTACATCAACTTTATCGCCAACTTGCACTAAGATTTCAGCAACAACTGCTTTATCTACACCTAAGTCAGGAACATTGATATCAACTGGACCAGATTGAGTAGCAGCTGCTACAGTTTCTTGCTTTGCAGCAACTGGTTCAGCTGCCGCAGCTGGAGCTGCTGTAGGAGCAGGAGCTTCTACTTGCGCACTTGATGCAGACGTCGTTTTGACTTGAATAAGAACAACACCTTCTTTAACGGTATCGCCTTCTTTCACTTGAATACTTTCTACAGTACCAGCAACACTGCTTGGAACTTCTACTGTCGCCTTATCTGACTCTACAACAACAATACTTTGTTCAACATCAATTTGGTCGCCCACTTTAACGAGGATTTCACCAACCAATGCTTTTTCAACACCGATGTCAGGTACAGTCACGTCAACAGTTGCAGTTGATGTAGCGGTAGCAGGTTGAGCTGAAGCTTGAGTTTGTTGTGCAGGTGCTGGAGCAGCTGGTTTTTCAGCCGCAGGAGCCGGTGTTGGCTCTGGTGCTGCTTGTGCTGCACCTTCTGCTTCGATCTCAATCAAAGCAACACCTTCAGTCACATCATCACCTTGGTTAATCAAGATGCTTTTTACCACACCTGCTGAAGTGCTAGGCACTTCAACAGTTGCTTTATCAGACTCAAGCACAACGATACTGTCGTCAACTTCAACGCGGTCGCCAACTTTTACTAAAATTTCAGCGACGTTTGCTTTATCTACACCAATATCAGGGGTCTTAATTTGCATGCTTAGTTCCCCTCACCTGTTTGCGTTTCATTGTATTCAGCAACTGGCTGAACTTCCGGATGTGCTTGTGGAGCCCATGCAACCGGACGGTCAGTATCTAACTCAAAGTTAGAAATTGCATCTTTCACTAAACGTGCATCTACTTCACCTTCGTCAGCTAGTTTTTTCAACGTAGCAACAACGATATGTGCAGCATCAACACCAAAGAAACTACGTAAGTTCGCACGTGTATCTGAACGGCCATAACCATCTGTACCCAATGCAACAAATGGACGACCATCTGGAAGGTACGCACGAATTTGTTCGCTATAAGCACGCATATGGTCTGTAGCAGAAACGACAATACCTTCTGTACCACGTAATTGCTTAGATACCCAAGATTCTTTCACTTCTTCAGCAAGTGGGTGTAGGCGGTTGTATTCTTCACATGCCATACCATCACGAGACAACTCATTGAAGCTTGTTACACTCCAAACGTTTGAATGGATTTGGTATTCATCACGTAAGATTTTCGCAGCTTTAATCACTTCACGAAGAATGACACCTGAACCAAGTAATTGAACAGTTGCTTTTTCATCTTTTTCGAACAAGTACATACCACGTTTAATACCTTCCTCAGCGCCTTCTGGCATTGCAGGATGCTCGTAGTTCTCGTTCATTACTGTTAAGTAATAGAACACACGTTCTTGGTTCACATACATACGTTTTAAACCGTCATGTACGATTACAGCTAACTCATAACCAAAACATGGATCATAAGATACGCAGTTTGGAATCGTGTTTGCCAAGATATGTGAATGACCATCTTGGTGCTGTAAACCTTCACCGTTCAATGTTGTGCGACCAGCAGTTGCACCTAACAAGAAACCTTGAGCTTGTGCATCACCAGCTGCCCATGCAATGTCACCAATACGTTGGAAACCAAACATTGAGTAGTACATGTACATTGGAATCATTGGCAAGTTATTCGTTGAATAACTTGTCGCTAACGCAGCCCATGCACTCATCGCACCAGCTTCGTTAATCCCTTCTTGAAGCATGTGACCGTCACTTGCTTCACGATAATGCATTAACTGTTCTTGGTCTTCTGGAGTATATTTTTGACCGTGAGCAGCATAAATACCAAGCTGACGGAACATACCTTCTAAACCAAAAGTACGTGCTTCATCTGGAACGATTGGCACTACGCGATCTTTAATTGCTTTTTCTTTAAGTAAAGCTGCAATTAAACGCACCATTACCATCGTAGTAGATTGTTCTTTACCACCTGAACCGTTTAATACAGCATCAAATACAGATAATTCAGGAATCGCTAAAGTTTCACTCTCACGACGACGTGCAGGTAGGTAACCACCTAATGCTTCACGACGCGCCTTCATGTACTTCATTTCTGGAGAGTTTTCACTTGGGCGGTAGAATGGAAGCTCTTCTAACTTATCATCTGTAAATGGCAGGTTAAAACGGTCACGTACATATTTCAAAGAGTCGATCTGCATTTTCTTGATTTGGTGAGTTTTGTTCACCGCTTCAATTTCTTCAGACAAACCGTAACCTTTAACAGTTTTCGCAAGAATAACTGTTGGTTGACCTTTAGCTTTCATTGCTTCTGCATATGCAGCAAAAACCTTGTACGGGTCATGACCACCACGGTTGAGATTATCGATGTCTTCATCGCTTAAATCTTTTACAAGTTCCGCAGCTTCTGGGTACTTGCCAAAGAATTTCTCACGTGTATATGCACCACCTTTTACTTGATAGCGTTGGTACTCACCATCAACAGTTTCTTCCATTACCGCTTTTAAAGCGCCTGTGCTGTCTTTTGCAAGTAGTGGATCCCAATGACGGCCCCATACCACTTTAATGACACGCCAGCCCGCACCACGGAATAAAGATTCTAATTCTTGAATAATTTTACCGTTACCACGTACAGGACCATCTAGACGCTGTAAGTTACAGTTAACTACCCAAATGAGGTTATCTAGCTTTTCACGACCAGCAAGTGAAATTGCACCAGTACTTTCTGGCTCATCCATTTCACCATCGCCAAGATAAGCCCAGACTTTACGATCTTCTTCTTTGATCAAGCCACGGTTCATCAAATATTTTTGAATGTGTGCTTGATAAATCGACATGATTGGACCAAGACCCATTGATACAGTTGGGAATTGCCAATAGTCTGGCATTAAATATGGATGTGGATAGCTTGGTAAACCGTTACCGCCAACTTCACGGCGGAAATTACTTAACTGTTCTTCAGTTAAACGTCCTTCGAGGAATGAACGTGCATAAATACCAGGAGCACAGTGTCCTTGGTAATAAATCATATCTCCGCCAAAGTTATCGCTGTTTGCGCGGAAGAAATGGTTAAAACCTACGTCATATAATGTTGCACTTGATGCGAAACTCGCTAAGTGACCACCTAAATCATCACCTGTTTTATTCGCGCGAAGTACCATTGCTAAGGCATTCCAACGAATCAATGCACGAATACGGCGTTCCATATCTTGGTCGCCTGGCATTGCAGGTTGTTCTTCAACAGAAATTGTATTTAAGTAAGGTGTATTGAGACGTTGAATTGGAACATGCTTAGCAATTGCTTGTTGGTAAAGTTTTTCCAACAAGAATGCCGCTCGCTCAGTTCCCATATGTTGTAAAACTGAATCGAATGCATCTTGCCATTCTTGGGTTTCTTGTGCGTCGGAGTCACCGTAAAACGCCATAATTCACCTGTTCCTTGTTCTCTAATCTACTTTGTATTTTTACCACGTTTTGCCCCTCTCAAGTTATTGCCACGGGTGAATGTGAGGGGGCCCTATTATTTTCTGAATGAATAGTCATTGACCGAGCATGAGTCAAAATAACAAAAAAACGCCAATATTGGCGTTTTTTTATACGATCATTGCGTTAAGAAAGGTTTATGTTCATTTTCAGATTCACAAATTCAATAACCTTGATCTTTTAAGAAATGTAATTAAGGCAACATTGCTAAGTAAGTTGATGGATTCTTACGTTGACCATCTTTAACTACTTCATAGTGTAAATGTGGTCCAGTACAACGACCTGTACAACCCACATTAGCAATATGGTCACCAGCAGAAACCTGATCACCCACACGAACCATTAAACGTGAAGCGTGTGCATAGCGTGTTAAATAACCATTACCATGGTTAATTTCAACATATTGACCATAACCTGTACCCCAACCTGATTTAGTTACAATACCAGGACCTGTTGCATAGATTGGTGTACCACTTGGCGCAGACATATCTAAACCACCGTGGTGCTCTGCACGACCACCCATGGTACGGCCACCAAAGTTAGAAGAAACACGTACGCTATCAGGAAGAGGATGAGAAACTAACCAAGAATAAGGATTTGAAGAAGAGGCATTGAAAGAGCTTTTAGCGGTCGTATGACCATATTTTTTTGCCAGTGAGTCATTGTTGAGCTCAACTGTTTTTGGGCGTAAAGTGACTGAAACTTTAGCACTTGCCGGAAGATCTAAATCATCAGGATGCGTATATGAACCTTGAGATAATGTTTTTGATAACTGTTCCAATCGATCTGAGTCAGTAGATTGGTTAATATTTTGATAATCTGCAAAAGCAACCGATGCTGCCGAAGCGGCAAGTGAAAACGCTAATAAAATACGACGCGTGTGCATAAAAACCTCTTGAAACTGTTCTTACTCAAGTTCCTTATGATCTCTTCCTTGATATCGGTTGAAATGAACGCTTAAGATTAGGACAAGAAACCATTCGAGAACGATCAATGTCTAAACCCGATAACGTTTTTCAACAATCCGGAAAACACATAAAAACAGGAAACCTTACGTTTCTAACAACGCAAGTCGCGCAATGGCAAAGACTTACGAAAATAATCCAACCCTTATTGCCCCAACCGGAACAATGGCAGGTCGTGTGTTATCAAAATGGCACTTTAATTATTACTGGTGAAAATCAGGCAATGATTAGTCAACTCAGCTATTTACAGAGCCAATATATATCTAAATTATCTCAACTTGAAGGATTAAAAGACCTACAAAGAATTCAAGTTCGCCTAAGAAATAAAACTATTTCTACAGCGCCCCCATCTGAGCCTTCTAAATCCATCCCCCCGGAAACACAAGAAATGTTACGTAGTGCTGCCGACTTCGTGAGCGACCCTAAGCTTAGCCAAGCTTTACTACGTTTGGCAAGCAATAAAAAATGATGAGCTTTCTATTCCTTAATTAGAATCGTTCTTATTATGTGACTAAAATCACAATTTTCATTGTTACATTATAACGTAGCCAAATAAAGACAATGACTTATGTCACACTCACGTATGGAATTGGACAGTCTTTCTCGTCATTAAATGTTACAATTTCATAATTACTCGGATCACTTTGAACATTGCGTAATAGCTGATTATTTAAAGCATGTCCTGACTTATAACCATCAAACTTGGCAATAATTTGATGACCAAGCAAATACAAATCACCTACTGCATCTAAAATTTTATGTCGGACAAATTCATCAGCAAATCGTAAACCTTCTTCGTTCACAACCCCTGTATCATCTACACCAATTGCATTATCTAGGCTTGCACCTAAAGCCAAATTATTTGCTTTGAGGTAATCTAAGTCTTTCATAAAGCCAAAAGTTCGTGCTTCACTGACCTCATACACAAACGTTTCGGTCGAAAAATCGATAGTCGCAGACTGATATTCTTTTGCAAAGGCAGGATGATCAAAATCAATGGTAAAGTTAAGTTGAAAACCATTATGCGGTCTAAAAATTGCTTTTTTATCATCAATTAAAGCTTCAACTGGCTTTAATATTCTTATAAATTTTTTCGGAGCATCTTGTTCACGCAAGCCGCCTTGCATCAACAAATAAATAAATGGTCCAGCACTACCGTCCATAATTGGAACTTCAGATGCTGATACTTCTACGATTAAATTATCGATTCCTAAACCCGCAATCGCACTCATTACATGCTCAATTGTACCGACCTTAATATCACCAGTGACAAGGTTTGAGCACATAAATGCTTCTTGAATGAGCAATGCATTAGCAGGAATATCGACTGGTGGATCCAAATCGATACGGCGAAATACAATACCTCCATCCACGGTATGTGGAATGAAATTGATCATCACTTTTTGACCGCTATGAAGACCTATTCCACTCGCTTTTACCACACGATTGAGAGTACGTTGTTTCACCATGCTTTGTAACTTCTTTTTTAAAACCGCTATACGTTAGCATATTTAGTCATTGATCAAAAATAAAAAAAGGCAGTGTTTATACACTGCCTTTTAATAGATTGAACGCTGAATTACTTACGTTGCTGATTTTTCAAGTAATCTTGAATACTCATTGGCGAAGAACGCGGTGATGAACTTGGTGCATTATTCACATCATTTTCTGCATTTTGACGTTTATTAATTGCAGGAACATCATCTTCATCTACAGATTGTGCAGATTGAGTTGCTGTATGGCTTACTGTATTGCGCTTTCTTGGCTCTGCATCAGCGGCATTACGTGTTAAACCAGTAGCTATAACAGTTACACGTAATTCATCGCGCGCATCTGGATCAAATACCGTACCGTAGAAGATTTCACCTTCATCAAGGTCAACAATTTGGTTAACCACATCAGTAATGATTTCAGTTTCGCGCAAAGTGATGTCATCACCACCTGTAATGTTAATTAACACGCCTTTCGCATTAATAATATTCACATTATCAAGTAGTGGACTACGAATTGCCTGTTCAGCAGCTTGACGCGCACGGTCTTCACCACGGCCTAAACCAGCACCCATCATTGCATAACCGCGAGTACTCATTGCAGTTTTCAAATCGGCGAAGTCAAGGTTAATATGACCACGGTTAACAACAAGGTCAAAGATACTACGTACAGCGTTTAGCAATACATCATCTGCTTTTTTGTAGGCATCTTTCATTGAAATATCACCATACACGCTCAATAAACGTTGGTTAGGAATAATAATCAATGAATCAACATGTGCTTCAAGCGCTTCAATACCACGTTCAGCAGATTTTTGACGACGACGACCTTCAAAGTTAAATGGAGTTGTTACAACACCAACAGTCAAAATCCCCATTTCTTTAGCAACTTCGGCAACAACCGGAGCAGCACCAGTACCTGTACCACCACCCATACCAGCGGTTACAAATACCATGTCAGTTCCTTCAAGGTGCTGACGAATAATTTCACGGCTTTCTTCTGCGGCAACCTGACCTACTTCAGGGTTAGCACCAGCACCTAGACCACGTGTACTTTGCTCACCTAACTGAATTTTGAAAGGGGCATTCATACAGTCAAGTGCTTGTTTATCTGTATTGGCACAAACGAATTTAACACCCTGAATATCAGACTGTACCATGTGCTGAACGGCATTACCGCCACCGCCACCTACACCAAATACAGTGAAACGGGCTTGACCGTTGCCATCGTTTAGTTCATCTTCTATAAATTCAAATGAGGCCATGACCTTTAGGGTTCCTAATACATTATGGCAGTCACTTCAGCCCGTATACTGCCTTGATTTTCAAAAATAACTAATTTTAAGAATGCTGTGCAATACAAACCTTGTCAAGTACAGTGGTTTTCTCTTACAACTTCCTAACAATTCTACCAATAAATCCATACATCCTAAAAAATGGCTTTAAGTTTGCTATTAAACGCATTCCAGCCATTCACCATTCGTTCCCATACCGAACGGTCATTCCCCTCTTCAGGTTCCTCAACAGCTTCTTGTAATTCGCTTTGGCTAAACATAAGCAAACCAGCTGCTGTCGCATACATTGATCGGCGTAATGCAGCTTGATGCTGATCATCAGCATACACCTGTAACGGTGGATTACCTAAATGAGCAGACACACCTAACATACGACGCGCTAAACTCACCATACCTTCAATCTGGCAAGCATCACCTGTCAATACAACGCCATGATATAGGCCATGGATTGCACCGCTTTGTTCGAGTTCTTCGCGAATCTGGCTGAAAATCTCTTCATAACGCGCAATAATAATTTCTGATAACTCAATACGACTAATCGTTTGAGGTCCATCAATACCCTGTACCTGAATCATATGGTCAGGCTTAACAGCACTTAGATCAACACAGCCATGCAGAATTTTAATGCGTTCAGCTTCTTCAGTGGTTGTTTGCAACACAGCAGCAATGTCACGTGTCACATGTTCACCACCACGCTGTAATGTACGTGCTAAAGCCAAACGACCATCTAAATAAACTGCCAGGTTGGTAATACCTGCACCAATATCAACTAGACAAACGCCATATTCTTTTTCATCTTTCAGCAAACTTGCTTCAGCCGTAGCTAAGCAAGAGACCACCATTTTCTCTACACCAATGTTCGCACCTTTCATGGCACGATCAAGGTTTTGCATAGTGGCAATCGGCATCATCATGAGTTGATAGTGGCCAGTCATGCTATGAGCGGTCATATTGATTGGGTTTTGAACCCATTCAGCAGAGTCGCCTAACTCAAACCCTAACGGGACAGCACTTGCTAAATAGTAGTCAGAAGTCACATGGCTTGCTTTTGCTAATTCTAATGCACGTACAACTTCATTGGTTGTAATCACATGTGCTGGATTAGCAACAGGTGTGCGTCCAGAAGCATAGAAACTTTGCAGCTCGGTACTCGGAATTGATACCCACGCACTATGAATGCGACATTCGGCCATATTTTCCGCTTCAGCAACGGCATTTTTAATCGCAGCAATGACTTTATCGAGACTTACAATTTTTCCTTTGTTCATGCCTCGATTGCGAGCAGTTGCCATACCGATAACCTGAATGTTATCCGGCGCATGAATTTTTCCAATCAAAACTGAAACTTTATGCGTCCCAATGTCAATCGCAACAACTGAGGGAACAGCTTCACTCATCACTCATACCATTTCTTTGTTGTCTAATACCAGGCAAATTGCCTATTTTAAAGCCACGTATTATGGCTTTGCTTTTGCATCACCTGCAATGCTTGTGTCATCACTCGTTACAACAAACTGACCATTCACAATTTTAGGTGGGGTTGCATTCTTCCATTGAATAGATAATCCATTACGATATCGCAAATCAATGGCTGAGATTTTCATCCACACAGGTTTTAGGTCAGATTGTGCCAAGTGACTTAAACGTTGCAATTTATTCATTGTTTGGTCTTGGTCAACAATAATTCGTAAACCAGAGTCAAACTGCATAAACCAAGTCATTCGCTCTGTTAGATATAACTCTTTTAAACGCAAATTAACAGGATGGAATAACTGATTAATTTCATTATAGCGTCGCATCATCATTTTAGACTGGCTTACCGGACCATGTAACAGCGGAAGCTCAGGATGAAGTCTCGGTTCTGCCTCACTAAATACGTCACCACCATCGCTTAATAAGCGACCTGTTCCCCAACGGGCGATCGCATGTCGAGGCATCACACGAACACGAATACCATTTGGCCAGGCACGAGATACGACAACTCGGTCTACCCATGAAATTTCTAATGCTTTATCACGAATCTGCTCTAAGTCAGACGTGAAATAATTATCTTTTACAATCGGTTGCACATATCGCATCACTTGCTGATTCTCAACCAGAGTTGTTGAACCTACCACTTCAAGTTTTGCGACAGTTGCATCAGTAATAACTTTATATAGACCGTAAATTCCGGCTGCCAAGACTAAAAAGGCAATAACCAGCAACACCCATCCGCCAGCATTGGCAAGCTTTTGCTTGCGCGTAGGCGGTTTTTCATGAATGGAGGTAATCGCCGCACGTTTACGGCGCATGGAAGCCGGAAGTTGTGCCATATTTAAGCCGTACCTTCCAATGTTTGCTCAAGAATTGCAACACACAATTCATCAAAGCTATAACCCACAGCTTTAGCTGCTTTTGGCACAAGCGAGTGGCTGGTCATACCTGGTACGGTATTTACTTCTAAAAGCCAGAAGTTACCTTGCTCATCCTGCATTGCATCAATACGGCCCCAACCTTCTGCACCTACGGCTTGGAAAGCACGTAAACATAAGGCTTGTAGGTTTTTCTCTTCGCTCTCGCTAAGACCGCAAGGAATACCATATTCGACATCATTACGTTGATATTTTGCTTCATAGTCATAGAAAGCAACATCTGCTGGTGGCTGCAAACGAATAACAGGTAAAGGCTGACCATTTAAGAATGAAATCGTAAATTCGCGACCCGTAATCCATTTTTCTGCCATCACTACAGCATCGTGCTGAGTTGCTTTTTCAATTGCTGCCGCAAAATCTTCAGCTTTCTCAACCTTACTCATGCCTACACTTGAACCTTCATGTACAGGCTTGATAATGACAGGTAAACCTAATTCGGCAATGACTGAATCTAGGTCAGTTTCTTTAGTAATAATGCGATACGGTGCCGTTGGTAAGTCACTGCCTTGCCAAATTTGCTTGGTTTTGACCTTGTCCATACCAATTGCAGAACCTTGCACACCTGTTCCTGTATAAGGAATGTTTAACCACTCAAGTGCGCCTTGGATTTGACCGTCTTCACCACCACGACCATGCAAAACAATGAATGCGCGGTCGTAATTTACAAGTTCAGTTACGCTACGGTCTTGCGGATCAAATGCCTCAGCCTGAACACCTGAACGTAACAAAGCGTCCAGAACTGCCTGACCACTATCTAAAGACACAGCACGCTCAGCCGATTTTCCACCAAGTAACACAGCAACTTTGCCGAATTTTGTAGCATTTGACACGTTTAAATCCTTAACCCAATAATTCAATATTTTTTGTTCATTTCACATACAAATGATGCTGTGCAAGTTCTACTGAAATTGCTCCCACGTTACCTGCACCTTGCGTTAATAACAAGTCATTTGGTTGTAACACATTTTGCATGATGTTTTGCAAATTACCGTCAACCGGATCAATCAAAATCGGCTCCACCTGACCACGCAAACGAATACTACGCGCCAAAGTACGGCTATCTGCACCAACAATTGGTTTTTCCCCAGCCGGATAAACTTCTAGTAATAATAATTGGTCGACTTGAGATAAAACTTCAATAAAGTCATCAAAACAATCACGAGTACGAGAGTAACGGTGTGGTTGGAAAAGCATTACTAAACGACGGTCAGGGTGACTCTGACGAGCAGCTTTAATTGTAGCTTCCACTTCTTTCGGGTGGTGTCCATAGTCATCAACTAATTTCACATTACCTTCACCAAGCTCAAATTCACCTTGTACTTGGAAACGACGTCCAACACCACTAAAGCCTTTTAATGCACGACTAATTGCTTCATCTGAAACGCCTTCATCGGTAGCAACACCAATTGCAGCCAAAGCATTTAAAACATTATGTAAACCAGGCTGATTAATCGTTAGACGTAACGGTTCACGGCCCTTACGTAACACCGTAAAGTGCGAACGCATGCCATCTTGCTCTACATCAATCGCACGAATGTCATTATCTTCGTTAAAACCATAGGTAATAACCGGACGGCCTACACGCGGCAAAATCTCACGAACGTTTGCATCATCACCACAAACTACCGCTAAACCATAAAACGGTAAGTTATGTAGGAATTGTACAAACGTATCTTTTAATTTATCAAAGCTACCTTCATAAGTGTCCATATGGTCAGCATCGATGTTGGTTACAATCGCTGCCATTGGCTGTAAATAAAGGAAAGATGCATCTGATTCGTCAGCTTCAGCAACAATAAAACGGCTTTCACCAAGAGCGGCATTTACACCAGTACTGTTAAGTAAACCACCAATCACATAAGTTGGGTCAAGGTTTTCTTCAGCCAACATAGTGGTTAACAAACTCGTTGTTGTGGTTTTGCCATGTGTACCTGCTACCGCGATACCATGACGGTAACGCATAAGCTCACCGAGCATTTCTGCACGACGTACAATCGGAGTACGTTGTTCAATCGCTGCTTTAATTTCCGGATTTTCCGGATCAATTGCAGTTGAAACCACAAGCACATTCGCATTTTTAATATTTTCTGCTTCGTGTCCGATATAGACTTTAATGCCATTTTCTTCTAATTGTTGTGTAGTTTTAGAAGCTTTAATATCTGAACCGGAAATTTTATATCCTTGGTTAGCTAACACCTCAGCAATACCACACATACCTGCTCCGCCAATACCCACAAAATGAATGTGTTTGATACGGCGCATTTCAGGCACTTTAATCAATTTTTTTGCTTGGTTTGCAGCTGTTATTGGAGACATAGTAAATCCGATTACATTTTTTGAATAAGATCAACCACATGCTGAGTTGCATTTGGTTGGGCATGTTGACGCGCTTTCACTGCCATTTCTGTAAGTAATGGGCGGTTCATCAACGTGGTAAACAATTGATTTAAAACTTCTGGTGTCATGGTCGATTGCTGGCAAATTTTTGCAGCGCCGACATCGGCCAGAAATTTAGCATTTGCAGTTTGGTGGTCATCTACCGCGATTGGAAGCGGTACAAAAACTGCTGCAACACCAGCAGTTGCAACTTCTGTCACTGTTAATGCCCCAGCACGGCAAATAATCAGATCTGCTTCGCTATACGCTTTTGCCATATCTTCAATAAAAGGCAAAACCTGTACAGTTAAATTTGCTGGCGCATCTGTATACAAAGCTTGAGTTGCCTCAACTTGTTGCTGACCACACTGGTGAAAAATATTCAGTGGAACTTGAAGTTGTTTTAATGCTGGAGGTAAACGTTCATTGAGTGCTTTTGCGCCTAATGAACCGCCTACAATTAAAATATTTAAGGGTTTGCCCGCTTGCTCACGCTCATCGTAACGCCACTTTGGGCTTAAGATATCAGTGATTTCACGACGTACCGGATTTCCAGTCGTTACCACTTTTTCGCTAGCAGGAAAAGTATTTGGAAATGCTTCACACACCACTTTAGCCACGCGTGATAACTGTGCATTGGTAAAACCAGCAACCGCGTTTTGCTCATGAATAAGTACAGGAATACCTAACAAACGTGCTGCCAAGCCACCAGGGCCTGCAACATAGCCGCCAAAGCCAGCTACCGCGTCTACTTTAAGCTGTTTCATATAGCGCATTGCGCTAAAAGTTGCTTTTAAAATTTTAAAAGGTGCAGCAAGTTTACGGATGACTCCATTTCCACGCACACCTTGAATATCAATTTGATATATTGGAATATTTTGATCTTTTAATAACCGATTTTCCATACCTGTTGGCGTGGCTAACCATGAAACCTGACAACCTTGTTGTTGAAGTTGTTTGGCTACGGCGAGGGCTGGAAAAACATGTCCACCAGTACCGGCAGCCATCATCATGACATGTTTAGGTTTGCTTTGCTGTGAATCTGTCACGGTCTAATTCTTCAACTCAAAAAACAATGGAAATTGTCATCTATTTTTGTAGCCGTTTATTTTAATCCTAAAGCTTCATTAACGAAAAGCGAATTTCACTCGTTTATAACAGAAAGATGTGCTTTTTTGAAAATATGCCTACAAAGCGCTAGCGTATTTCATATTGTGGTTTTATTAATTCATATATTTTTAGGTGATTTCCCAATATTCGCTTAGGAAATCACCCAAAGTAGATGATTAAGCAGGACGGCCAGCTTCTAATACGTCAAACAGATCATCGGCAATTGAAGTACCAAATTGAGCATCAATTTCACGAATACAGGTTGGGCTGGTCACATTAATTTCAGTGACATAATTACCAATTACATCAAGTCCAACAAATACCAAACCTTTTTCACGCAAGAAAGGCCCAATTTTCGCTGCAATCTGCTTATCATTTTCAGTAAGTGGACGCGCTTGACCTAAACCACCTGCTGCCAAGTTACCGCGCACTTCACCATTTTGTGGAATACGAGCGAGACAGTACGGAACAGGTTCACCATTCACCATTAGAATTCGTTTATCCCCTTCTACAATTTCAGGAATATAACGCTGAGCCATAATTGGACGAGTGCCTAATTCTGTCAACATTTCCAATGTAGAACCAATATTTACACCGTCTTGGTATAAACGGAAAATACCCATACCACCCATACCATCAAGTGGCTTAACGATCACATCGCCATGTTCTTTAATAAATTCGCGAATCAAACTCTGCTGCGATGTTACAAGTGTTGGCACCTGTAATTCAGGAAATTGCGTAGCAAACAATTTTTCATTGCAGTCACGTAGTGATTGGGGCTTATTAATAATCCATGAACCTTCACGTTCAGCTTGTTCAAGCACGTAAGTTGTGTAGACAAAGTTCATGTCAAAAGGCGGGTCTTTACGCATGAGGACAACATCATAAGCCGCGATAGATTCTTTTTTCTTTTCGCCTAACTCATAATAATGGTTGTAATCTTCGAAAACTTTTAACGGAGAGATGAGACCGTAAGCCTTACCTTGATCGATATATAAATCTTGTTGTAATGCATAGCCTAACTCATGTCCACGACGGCTCGCCGCCCACAACATTGCCATGGTTGAATCCTTTTTCAGATTTACGGTTTCAATCGGATCCATGACGACAAGTACACGCATGCTCAAGCTCTTCTTAAAATTTAAATTAGCATGAGTATAGCTGAGATTTTTCACTCGTTTTTCTTAATTTTAGTAAAACCTTATCGGTTATTTCTTTATCTTGAATTAAGGTAAATTCAGTTAAACTACTCCCATAAAATATTATTTTTAAAGGCTAAAGATGAAACTTTATCGCTATTTAACCGGACCTGATGACTCTGCTTTTTGTGCACGAGTGACTAAAGCACTTAATCATGGTTGGGAGCTCTATGAGGCACCTACTATGACTTTTAATGGCTCTCAAGTTATTGTAGGCCAAGCAATTTGCAAAACAATTGATGAAAATTATGATCCAGAAATGGATATTTTAGATGTTCTCAAAAATAATGCTTAACTCCAAGGGTGCTTTTAGCCGTAGAGCACCCTCTTCAAAACCCTATTCATAAATAAAACTAATCATTTCATTCAATCGAATTTTTAATAAATAAATTATATTTTAAAAATCAATTTTTAAAAAACAATCAATGTAATTTTGCAAGCAATAGTTCTTTTATTCTAAACAATTAAATGATTATAATTATCATTTATACTTTTATTTTTGTTAACTGATTTTATTTTTATGTTAAGAATTTCTATATCATCTCCCCAAATTAAGCGTCTTTTCCCGCTGAGCTTACTCAGTTTAATGATTTTGAATATTCAAGGTGCCTATGCAGAGGAATTAGCTGACTCATCTTCAAAAGTTGCAGCAGTTATGCCAACTATAAAAATTGAAGCGATGAGTGAACTCGATCCCATCAAAAGTTATATCGACTACGACAAAGCCAATGTCACACGTAATGGTTTAGACAAAAAAGATATTCCGCAAACTATTGATACTATTGATGTTCAAAAATATAAAATTTATGGATCAAATGACTTAAGCGTCATGCTGCAAGGTACACCAGGTGTATCAACCAGTTACGATATGCGCGGCGATGGGATCACGATTCGTGGTTTTGGTGCCGACACAGGCGATATTTACCGTGATGGTATACGTGAAAGCGGACAAGTACGTCGTAGTACAGCAAATATCGAACGTATTGAAATTTTAAAAGGCCCCGCTTCTGTTTTATATGGTCGTAGTGCTGGTGGCGGGGTTGTGAATATGGTGAGTAAGTTCGCCAATTTTGACTCTAAAAGTTCAGTTGGTGCATACGCAGGTTCTTACGACAACTACGGAACAACTGCCGACATTAATCAAGTCATTAATGACAATTTAGCAATACGTTTGACTGGAGAATATGGCGAGTCAGGCAGCTTCCGCTCTGGCATTGAAAATAAAATTGAAATGTTTTCACCAAGTTTCACTTATAAAAATGACGATGGAACACTCACTTGGACCACACAATATACTTATGACAAATTAGGTCGAGTTCCTGACCGTGGGCCAACGCGTGATAATCTACCTGCAGGTACATCTATCAAAACAGGATTTGCCCAAGATGGCGATTATGTTGATGATATTTTGCAACTGGTACGTACCGATGTGAATTATGAATATGCGCCTGACTGGAACTTCCACTGGGCAGCGAGTTACCGTCAAGCAGAACAAAACTTTGATCATTTTTATTTTGGAACTTATTGTGGGTTAGATGGCAAAGATTTAAAAGGTAAAACCTGTACAACAAAAAAAGGCTATATCAATCAAATTTACTACTGGCAACAAACTAGCAATAAGACCACGACCAATACCTTTGATATTAAGGGCAAGTTCAAAACGGGGCAGCTCGAACATCAAATTATGGTCGGTACAGATTGGACTTATGAACAACGAGAACCGCGCCTAGCCAATAAGACTCAAAACGGTTCAGCCATTTATGGTTATGTTAATCCGCTCACTGGTGAGCGTGAATATAGCCGAGGTAATGGCCCTCTTTTAATTAGCCAACATAACTACAATGAAGGCACCACTTATGGTGTATTTATTCAGGATTTAATTGGTCTAAATGACCAACTTAAACTTATGATGGGTCTACGTTATGATTACTTTGACTTTTCAACTACCAATAAGCTTAACAATGACCATCGTAATGTAAAAGATAGCAGTTTTAGTCCAAATGTGGGTTTAGTATGGCAACCCGTTCCAGAGCATAGCTTTTATACGTCTTACTCTAAAAGCTTCGCACCGTTTGGTGGACAAATGGGTGTCAACCAAGTTACTGGAAGTACCGATGTCGCGAAAATGGATAAAGAGCCTCAATATAACGAGCAATATGAAGTTGGGGTAAAAAGTGAATGGTTCGATAATCGTTTAAATACTCAATTTTCTGTCTTTAATATTCGTAAAAATAATATTCGCTATAAACCGAACCCTGACAGTGAACCAGATGTATGGGCAACTGCTGGTCAACATCAATCTCGTGGTCTCGAATTTAGTTTTATTGGCCGTGTACTTGATAATGTCTTTGTTCGCGGTGGGTATGGTTATACCGATGCAAAAGTAAAAGAAGACAAACAAAATCCTGAACGTGAAGGCAATTATTTAGCCAATACTTCTAAAAATACGGGTAATTTATTTGTTCGTTATTTACCGACCGAACAGTGGTATACCGAAGTGGGCGTGACCTATGTCGGTTCTTATTATCCAAATATTAATAATCAAGTAAAAATGGAAGGCTTTAACCGTGTCGATGCAGCAATTGGATACAGTGCCGACCCTTGGAATATCACACTTGCGGTAAATAACCTAACCAATAAAGAGTACTGGCGTTCGGACAGTATGCCAGGCACACCACGTAATGTGTTATTGCGTTTAAATTATCAGTTTTAAGTAAGTATTAAAAAGGCATACCCCTATTTAGGGGTATGCCTTTTTATTTTTAGATACCGTATTTCTCACGATAAGCTTGCATATTTGCTAGCGCTTTTTTTTCGCTTTTGGTGATGACTGAACAAGGACAATAAGATAAGTTGGACACGACTTTGGAGTGTAGAGAAGTGTTTTGCATACCCCCATTATGTTAAATGGAGGCAGAAAATACCCAAGTTATAAATAGTTATTTTAAGCCTAAGTCTCAGTTTTTCTCTACAACACATTACATGTTATTCAATCACTTCAACTTCTTTTAACCATGACTCAATTACTCTCTTATTATTTCTTCTCAAAACTAGAATATTCCAATAATTTTGATATTGATATAAAAATGGTTTACTCCATGGTAAGTTAAAGCTAGCTGATAAAATATCCCAATCCCAGTGTTCTTTAAATTGTTCAACCAAATCATTTGACCACGGTAAGCTTTCATTATTGGATAGTTGCGTCCAATCCCAGTGTTCTTTAAATTGTTCAACTAAATCATTTGACCATGATAAGCTTTTATTATTGGATAGTTGCGTCCAATTCCAGTATTCTTTAAATTGTTCAACCAAATCATTTGACCATGGTAAGCTTTTATTATTGGATAGTTTCGTCCAATCCCAGTGTTCTTTAAATTGTTCAACCAAATCATTTGACCATGGTAAGCTTTTATTATTGGATAGTTTCGTCCAATCCCAGTATTCTTTAAATTGTTCAACCAAATGATTTGACCATGGTAACTTCAAATTTTCAGACAATTCATTCCAATCCCAACGATCTTGATACTGTAAAATTAAATCTGCATTCCATGGTAAGTTTTCATTATTAGATAGTTTCGTCCAATCCCAGCGTTCTTTAAATTGTTCAATCAACTTATTTGACCATTCTATCTTTTGATAAAACCTGTCAAATTTTGATAAGACTGTCCAATCCCATTTGTCTTTATATAATTCAAGTAACTCTGCAGACCATATAGTGGATCTATTCGCTGATAAAGCCTGCCATTTTAGATCACTTTTATATTGTTCAAGTAAGTCAGCGTTCATTTGTAAGAAAAGCGACAACGAATACCAGTCCCATCTTGTTCTATATTTTTTAATAATACTGTTAGATAGCATCATACGTCTACAAGATAATCCTTCCCAATCCCAACGATCAGAATATCTTTCAATTAAATTTTCGGACCAAGGTAAGGCATCATTCCAAGACAATCCTTTCCAGTTCCAATGATCTTTAAATTGCTCTATTAAGTCATTTGTCCACGGTAGGCCTTCATTGCGAGATAGTATTCCCCAATGCCAATAATCTTTAAATTGTTCAATAATTTTTTCTTTTTTTAATACAGATGGGTTACGTGATAACCCTTCTACCCAATCCAACCGATCTTGATATTTTGTTAGCAGTTCAGCATTCCAAAAACGACTACTTTTCTTCGATATTTTTCTCCAATCATTTTTCGTTTCTGCATTTTCGAATAACTGAATAAATTTTGTACGTTTTTCTTCTTCATTTTGTTTAATAGGTTGTTGTTTCGACGCCATTTTTTAGCTCTTAATATTTGAGTTTTAATATTTTAATGTAAATTTTAAAATTATAAATAGTGTTTTATCTAAATATAATTTTATATAACACTTTATGCGAAATACTTGAATTTTCCTTTTACATCAAAATTCTGGACAAATCCATTCTAAAGCTCAGTACACTCGAATAGCTTTTTATTGATTCTTCATGTTCTCCGATTATTTTATAATCACTATTTCCAATAATTTTTTAATTACATTCAACAAACCAAAAAGGAAGCGACAACTTCCTTTTCTATACCTAACTCTTAGATACCGTATTTCTCGCGATAAGCTTGCATATTGGCTAAAGCTTCTTTTTCGTCTTTGATGCTGACTGAACAAGGTCAACAAGACAAGTTGGGTATGACGATGAAGTGGAAGAAATGTGAGGTGAAGGTCGGCTTTTTAAAGGTGAAAAATTTAAATATTTGATTTAAAATTAAAATTAAAGAGTTTCACATAACATTCTATTATATTGAATAAACTATTTTATTTACATCACGTTAACACCCTTAATAACTTAAAAATTATTTGGAATTTTATGAAATTAAAAAAATATCATTGGTGATAAAATGCTTTTTGACATCTTTATCTTTGTCAAATTGTACAAAGGCAGATGATTTACAAAAAACAAGACTTTTAGCAGAACAAGGGCATTTAGGTGCTAAAAAGAATCTAGGGTATATATGTTTTTGGGGATGGAATAAATCAAAATGATACTACAGCAGGGTGTAAATAATACTCAATTTATTGGGTGTTTTATTGCGGGTACTCTAGTGCGTGTACAGAGGGATCTAAATTTACCACGTAGAATTTGGAAAAAAATCGAAGATATACAGGTAGGTGATCTAGTTTTATCCAGACCAGAAGAAGGTACAAAAATACAGGACTATAAACCTGTAGTTAATACTTTTAAACTCGAAAAGAAACCAATTTGGTTGTTAAGTGCTTTAGAGCTAGTCGATGATTTTAGAAATAATCCAACTTATCCGAAAAACATAATTGCAACACCCTATAATCAATTCTGGGTGTGTGGCTGGGCATCTATCTCAGGTGAATTGAATAGTCTTGAACTTTATGATCAAGGAAAATGGTGCCAATTGGATCAGTTAATGGATGGTGATGTAATCCAATCTGATGATAAATATTATGTTGTACATTTTGCAACACCATTATATCAGACAGAACAACCACATATTGCATGGGCGATAGATCCAGAAAATAGAATGGAAGAGTGTGGTTGGAATTTTGATCTTGAGGAAATAAAACAAAGCGGTCAAATCATAGCGGATTTTTCTTACAATGCATATTCTCCAGAAAATATACACAGTGAAAGGAAATATTTACCCTATCTTTCTGATGTTTATAATTTTGAAGTTCAGGATTACCATACCTACTATGTAGATGGTGCATGTCTATGGGTACATAATACGAATTGTGGTAAAACTACGAGTTTAAAGAATAAACTGCAATCAATGGGATAAGAATCCTTGCAAAAAACTCAAAAAATATTTATATCAAATGCACTGAAACAGTTTTTTTACGATTTCCACACCCCACGATTACAATTCAACCAACTCAATAATTTGATTAAATTATAAAAAAAAAGGAAGCCACAGCTTCCTTTTTCCATACCTAACTCTTAGATACCTACTTCTCACGATAAGCTTGCATATTTACTAACGCTTCTTTTTCGCCTTTCGCTTCTAAATAATCCATTAAATCTTTCATGGTAATCAGTGCGTGCACAGGAATTTCTAATTCTTAGAAAGCTTACCTTGGCCACATTCTTGACGATCCAATGCCACCAACACACCCACAATAGTTGTATCGGCATTTTTAAAATAGTGCCATCATACTTGCGGTTAATAATCTAACCAATAAAGAGTACTGATATTCAGACAGCACACTAGGCACACCACGCAATGTGTTACTGCGTTTAATTTATCAGTTTTAAGTAAGTATTAAAAAGGCATACCCCTATTTTAGAGGTATGCCTTTTTGTTTTTAGATACTGTTTTTGTGCCATCTTAAGGCTGGCGTAGCCCATAAAGATCAATTTTCCAAAGAACATTCTGCGTTGTAGCAACAAAGAGTACTGATTCAACGACTGCCAGACCAGCAGAATAATTACAGTGATGAATATATACCCAAGCAGTACTTTCACTAATATAGTCTGAATTTGTACGTAATAAGCGATTATCTGTAGTCGAAGCGAACAGGATATCACCATAAGCACTCATTGCATTGACAGTTGCATCCTGAACAAATGCGGTCATCGCTGTCCATGATGGCGTTGTTCTCGTTGCCGGAGTTCTCCACAGCGCCCCTACACTATCAACTGCGTAAAGCATTCCACCTGTAGCAACTAATGCCTTGGTACCACCCGTAGGTCCTGTCCCTATTGAAGTCCAGTACTGCCCTACTGCTGAAGCAGGATACCACCAAAGTTGATTATCGGTTGTAACACAATAAAGTGTATCCCCAAGAGCGGCCATTGCAATAACATTATTTGCCTGAGTAATATCACGCCAGGCCACGTCTGCACCAATAGGGTAACGTTGTAAAAGTCGATTTAGGGAAGTGGCCATAAAAATTTTGCCATCTAATGCTGTAAGTGCAGTACAACCATTGGCACTCCCAATATTCTCCCAGTCCCATGTTATACGCTGTTTAAGACGGGCAAATACGTTACGTGTGATGGTAGTTACAACAGAATCACTTCCCAAAACAGATAACCAATCTGTTGTTCCCGCATTAAAAACTGTACCATTGTGAGAAAATATACTCATTGTCGCGCGTCCAGGTTTGCCAGTCCATGAACGCATGTCTGCCGAAGCCAGTACAGTCGTAGTCAGTGGTGTATTTTGATCGCCTGTAACACGGGGATAACCTTCTACTTCTTCTACATAGGCTGCCGCATCGACCTCATAGGTCATAAATGCTGAAGTTGTAGTGGCTGGGGAAACACCATTAAATACCCAATGTCCTGGGAAACGAAGCGTATATGCTGTTGCTGTTCCACCATAAGCCCCATCAGTAAAACCAACACCAAGAAAATAATTCTGTGGCCGATTCAATGGTGGTTCTGCCCACGCGACAGTTGTATCATAAGCATTCAAGTTGGGATCATTACCGGCATATTTGTAGAAAACAACCATACGGTTCCCTTGTTCTAACCTTACGGCTCGATAACAAGTATTCCCAGAGAGTACAATCACGTTACCACCATTAGCAATAAACTGCTCTGTCTGGTCTCTCATTGCTCGCGTCCAGTACTCATCATGTCCTGCAATGATCAAACAATCATAATTAGTGAGCAGAGTTGAGATACTATGGAGGTCCACACTCGAACAATATTCGATCGGTATCCCTTCTGTTTCAAGCCAGCGAATAAGTATAGATTCAGGCCCATTACTTGCAGGAGTGCCACCTGATCGGTTAAAGGAAACTTTGCTCGCACGAGTTCCCGCCCCACCACTATTATAATCATATAAACTCTTACCACCCGCTGCATTATAAGCAGTTGGCGTTAAAAACGAGATTTGTAAAAGAACTTTTGAAACCGCTGCTTGAGTGGCTGGTCGAATCACAAAAGTAAGTACGTCCTGTCCCGAATAAGCTAGCCTATATAGCCCAGGAGGCCAATTCGAAGGGATATTAAACGTTACTGAAACTGGCCACCCGAATCCTTCCCATGGGTTTGTTGCAGGAAGTGATCGGGTAAAAAGAGTTGTAGAGAGTGTTGATGATACTGTAGTTGTTCCTATACGCTCTACGGTTAAACTAGTTATCCCAGGTGAATCAGTACTGAGATAAAAACTTATTGAACTTCCTGGTAAAGCGGAAGTTGCTGATGAATATCCTGAAACTGCCATATCTCCACCTCGTATCCTTATGAAATGAAAAACTGGAAAATTTTCTACATCTTTTAAAGCTTTTATATATAAATGAGCTGATTTCTAGGATTCGTCAAGATCAATAACTTAGAACAATTTTTTAAAAATAAAAATTATTAAATTTTATTATTCATCAGTAATTTATATATTTTACCAAAAAGAAAAAAAACACTTCAAATTATCAATTTTAAGTCTTAAATATTGATATATGTTTCATATGAATTTTATAATAAAAATGGACCAAAAAATAAAAAATCAAAAGGTTATTTAGTAATAAAAATCAAATTATTAGTTAATAGTTTATGCTCTTTAACAGAGAAACAAATATTTCGTAGGGTTTTTACTGCATTATTCATATTTCATTTAAGAAAAATTAATAATGAAAAAGGAAGCTTTACGCTTCCTCTTTAAATTATTAAAAATCAAATTCCATATTTTTCGCGATAAGCTTGCATATTGGCTAAAGCTTCTTTTTCGTCTTTTCCATCTAAATAATCCATTAAGTCCTTCATGGTAATGAGGGCATGCACAGGTATTTCTAATTCTTTTTGAACTTCTTGAATTGCAGAAAGCTCACCTTGACCACGTTCTTGACGATCGAGCGCAACCAAAACACCCGCAATAGTTGCACCAGCATTTTTCAAAATCGTTACGACTTCGCGAATAGCGGTACCTGCAGTAATTACGTCATCAATAATCCAGACTTTTTTACCTTCAACCGCAGCACCAACTAAAACACCGCCTTCACCATGATCTTTCGCTTCTTTACGGTTAAAGCCCCATGGCACACTCTTATTATGTGTTTGCGACAAAGCAACAGCAGTCGCCGCTACAAATGGGATACCCTTGTACGCTGGCCCAAAAATAACATCAACATTTTCGCATTGTGTTAATTTATCGGCATAGCCTTGTGCTAAAAGAGATAAAGCTTCACCATCGTTGAGTAGGCCTGCATTAAAAAAATAAGGACTCACGCGTCCAGATTTTAAAGTAAACTCACCAAATTTAAGCACACCGCGTGATAATGCGAGTTCGATAAATGCTTGCGGGTTAAATGACACAGGCGTTGTCATGAGGTGCTCCAAATTCACAATTGAGGTTAAATTTTCGCATGATACCAAAGGATCAGTATCCAAGTGATGTAAAAATTCTTCGAGTCGTTTCCATTAACGTAAATGGCTTACGTTCTTCAGTAACGAAAGGCTTACTTGAATGGTTAGAACAATCCGATGCCGATGTTGTATGCATGCAGGAAAGCCGCATTACCCATGAACAATGGACTGAAAAGTTTAGACCCGAGGGATGGCATACCCATCTTTTTCCAGCAGAGCGTGCAGGCTACGCAGGTACTGCAATTTATAGCCGCTTACCCTTTGTCTCTATTAAAGATGGTTTAGGGTTTGAATTGGCCGATAGTCAAGGCCGCTTCATTTCTGCCGAATTCGATTTAGGTTTGTCACATCCCGTACATATTGCATCATTATACTTACCTTCGGGCTCAAGTGGTGAAGAAGCGCAGGCACGTAAAGATTTATTTTTAGGTGAATACGCCAAAATCTTAAAACAATGGCGTGATGAGAATAAGTCCATCATTATTTGTGGCGATTACAACATTGTTCATAAACGAATTGATATTAAAAACTGGTCTGGCAACCAAAAGTCATCTGGCTGTTTACCACATGAACGTGCATGGCTTGATCATATTTATGATGAACTTGGCTATGTAGACACCTTCCGTGTTGTGAGAACAGAAGCCGAATTATATTCATGGTGGTCAAATCGCGGTCAAGCGCGTGCGAAAAATGTAGGTTGGCGTATTGACTACCAAGCATGTTCACCAGACTGGAAAGCACGTACAGCAAATGCATGGGTCTTTAAAGATCAATGGTTTAGTGACCATGCCCCTGTGATTATCGACTATAAAATTCAAGAGTAAGTGAACAAGTGTTCACTTACATTGTCGTTTTTGCTTACAACACATGTCGTTTTTGAGTATTTTTCTTACACACGTTTAACGGCATTATAGCCCCACGGCACAGGGAAGCAGTCAGGATGACGCAAAAGGATAGGACGCCGTAGGAAGATAAAATAAACTTAGATTAAGTTTATTTGCAAGGATGTGACAATGGACGTTGAAATGAGACCCGCATGATCAGGATGATTAAATGCGGGTTTTCTCTTTTCTATCTCTTATTTTTTGCGCTAAGTTCTTTTAGTTTTCTAGATTCTTCTTATTGAGTTCATTATTACCTTGTCTTATGACAATAACATGACATTTTTTATTGTTTTAATCATTATTTTTCATTTGTTTTAAAAGTATCTGTATAAAGTAGTGCTCAAATGCATTTTGGGTTAGGCTGTGTGTTCTTTCTTTTTGACATGGTCCGATAAAATGTTAAAAATTTATGGTATTAAAAACTGTAACTCGATGAAAAAAGCATTTGATGCTTTACAAGCAAAAGGTTTGAGCTACGAATTTCACGATTATAAAAAACAAGGGATCGATGCTGATACTCTAAAAATCTGGCTAAAAGAAATTGGACAAGATACGGTGCTCAACAAGAAAGGTACTACGTGGAAAAAACTATCTGAAGAAGAACAAACGCGTGCTTTAAGCAGTGAAGATCATCTTATTGAGGCGCTAATTGCTCAGCCAAGCTTAATCAAGCGACCAGTTCTACAGACCTCTAAAGGTTTTCTGGTAGGTTTTGATGAAACTGCTTATCAAAACTTAAATACATAAAAAAACGAGCCAAATGGCTCGTTTTTTTATTTAAACTTTTAGTTCGCACGAATCCAAGTTTGGTTGCGACCCAATGCTGAAACACCAATATAACCACGTAATTTAAGCTTTTTGCCGCCCTCAGCCAACTCACCTTTTAATTTGTAAGTTTTGCCAGATTTCGGGTCTAAAATTGTACCGTTTTCATAACTGGTACCACCTACATTTTTTAGATTATGTACAATGGTCACACCTTTAAGCGGTTTGTTTTTGTACGGGCCTTCACATTTTGTACAGGAGTTTTCTTCACCCGGTGTCAAAATGTTTTGAATGGTTGCAGTTAAGGTTCCATCCTTCTGTTCCGTAAACTTTACTACGGCTTTGGGCTTATTGGTTTGGTCATCAATCGTTTTCCATACCGTTCCGTTTAGTGGGTCAGCCGCATTGGCAAATGCAGCCATACCAACAAGTCCTAAAGCTAAAGCAATCTTTTTCATTTTTGTAATATCCTTGGGTCTTTCAAGACTTCAGTATTCAAAACTCGCAACGATATTGCAATTTTTGAATGTGACTGTTTCGTGTAACCTTGTAACCTTGAAAAATAAAATTTATAGGGAAACAAGTTATTAACATAAGCGGATACTATATGAATATACCAAGCGTTTTAAAATATTATTTAACAGAAACATTTCTTAAAACAGCAATTCGCAAGCCAAGTCAGTTGAATTTACCTCCAACTGCCCTGCGTCCTATGCTTGAACAACTTTGCCGAGCATTTCCAAAACAAAAAAATGTAACTGTTCGTCCGATCCGACTTGCGGGTGTCAAAGGGGAAGAGATCAAAGCTCAGGATTCAGCAACCCAGCTTATTTTTCACATTCACGGCGGCGCTTTTTTTCTTGGTAGTGTCAAAACACATCATGCATTCATGACGGATTTAGCAGCCCGTACTCAAATGCAAATTATTCATGTGGACTATCCGCTTGCTCCTGAGCATCCATATCCTGAAGCGATCGAAGCATTATATGACGTATATCAATCGTTATTAGTTCAGGGTATCCAACCCAAAGATATTATTTTATCGGGCGACTCATGTGGGGCCAATTTAGCTTTGGCACTTTGCTTACGCTTAAAAGAACAACCTGAACTCATGCCAAGCGGTTTAATTTTATTATCACCTTTTTTAGATTTAACCCTAACCAGTGAATCTTTAAGATTTAACCAAAAACATGATGCCCTACTTTCTCTTGAAGCCCTGCAAATTGGTATTCAACATTATATTGGCAACCATATTGCAGCAGATGACCCACGTGTTTCGCCCATTTTTGATAACTTAGAAGGTTTACCGCCAACATTAGTTCAGGTCGGTTCAAAAGAAATTTTATTAGACGATGCAAAACGCTTTAGAGAAAAAGCTGAAGAAGCAGGTGTCAAAGTACATTTTAAGCTTTACACAGGTATGTGGCATAACTTTCAAATGTTTAATGCGTGGTTCGATGAAGCAAAACATGCGATGGCCGATATTGCTGAATTTGCTCATGAACTTGATAAAACTTAATTAAAATAAATGAAGTGATGAGTATGAAATACTTCTCACTTCATATTAGTTATAAAAACCTTAATCTTAAGGTTTAATGAATAAATCATGATATGTTTAGGTTATGAATCATTCAAACTCTCCCACTTTAGGATGATCTAGAAAAGACATCTCTATTTAGGAGTTCCTTTATTATTATGAAAATTCGTTTAATCACTCATCCTATAAATAAAATAAAACAGGTGATTCTCGAATTCATCCATAACAACCATATTATTAACTGGACGCCTTTACAAAAAAGCGCACTGATGCTTGTACTCGCCTGTGCAATGAATTTCAGTTGGATTTTATGGAAAGGCTATATTTTAATAACGCCCAGTATTTGGCAATGGGCAAACTTGCCTTTAGTAGAGTCACAGCTCTGGCTGAATTTATTGACTTTATTTTTATTAGCATTACTGATTATTCCGTGTTATCGCTACAAAGACCAAGACTGGGCACAAAGAATTATTCCCCTTATTAGCGTACAAGTCTTTATGCTCATGCTGTGCCATGATGGATATTTAATTGGTAGCATCAGCCCTGCCACAATGGTCGGTTATGTAGGTACGATTGGCGTAGGTTTAGTTTTATTTGAAAGAAAAATTGTTTATAGCGCTTTTATACCAGCAACAATTATTTTAGCCGTATGTACGTATTTAAGTATGAATGGCGTTATTCCCTACGCTCCACTATTTAACTTCACGGCAATCCGACATGCTCAAACCAATCCTTTTTGGTTAGGAAGTATGCTGTTTTTTATTATGCCGATTTTAGTCGCCTGTTTTATTTTATTTGAAATATTACTGACCCAATGGCGCCAACGAGAAACTTATATTCAACGTTTAAGCCAAATCGACCCCTTAACCAATGTATTAAATAGGCGCAGTTTAAATACCCATCTGGAAGCACTTCACGAACAACAATTCGATTATGCTTTAGTACTTCTCGACATAGACCATTTTAAAAAAATTAATGATGTATATGGACATCATCAGGGCGATCAGGTCCTGATTAAAATTGCTCAATGTCTTTCTGAGAACTTACGTAATGAAGACATTATTGGTCGATTTGGTGGAGAGGAATTTATTTTAGTACTACCGCATACTGATATTACTCAAGCGGAAAAAATTGCAGAGCGTTGCCGACTTGCCTTACAAGAGTTATCTATTTTCAACAATCAAAATATCCAGATTCATGTAAGTGCAAGCTTTGGAATTAGCTGTTCCGCTTTTGCAAACGATCCCTACCTTGTCATTCGGCAGGCAGATGAAGCGCTTTATGCGGTAAAAGCTTCAGGACGCAATCAAGTGCGCACTTTTCACCAATTACCACATATAGAGTCAATTTAACTATTTAGCCTTCGATAAACTTGCAAGCTGTTGCAACAGCTCTTGCTGACTAAATGCACCTGTTAAACGCAAAGAACGAATTTCTTGTTGATGCTCATTTAAAAACAGATAAGTCGGTGGCCCAAGAATATTCCACTGCTTGAGTAGAGCTTCATGTGACTGATCATAATGGCTCAAATCAAGCTTAATGAGATAGTACGGCGCAAGAGCTGACTGAACTTCTGGTGCTTTTAAAATACGATGCTCAATAGGCTGGCAAGCCACACACCAATCGGCATAGACATCAACCACAATAACCCGATCAGTAGGGGCTGCTGCTAAAATCTTCTGAAAGTCTGCTGCTGTTGTCGCAACATGCCATTCAGCCATGTGCTCGGAACTTTGCAAACTGCGATTTTGTATGTGTTGATACTGATTATAGGCAACAAACGGAGTAACCAATAAAAGTAGGAGTGCGTAGAGCCACTGTAACTGTCCTTTTTTCCAAAAGAACTGATAAAGTGCGTAGGCAATAAAAGCCAGCCCTAGCAATAAACTAAGCACTTGCATGCCCCAATCTGGCAATAAAGGGCGAATAAAATAAAGACTTAATCCCAACATCAGAAAAGCAAAAATCACTTTAATCTGATGCATCCAATCGCCTGCTTTAGGTAAAAATCTTGCACCTAAAACACTAGCGATGAGTAAAGGAATCCCCATTCCAAAACCTAAACAAAATAAAAGCAAAGCACCTTGCCATTGGTTTTGAGTTTGAGAAATAAATAATAAAGTTCCAGCCAAAGGTGCGGTCATACATGGACCAACCAAGAGCGCAGAAACCACGCCCATAACACCTGCACCAACCAAAGTACCGCCTTGTTGCATAGACTGAATACGATCAAGTCGATTTAACCATGTTTGCGGTAAACGAAGCTCAAATAGTCCAAACAGATTCAGCGCAAAAACTACAAACAGTAAACTAAACGCGATAAGCGTAGCAGGCTGTTGTAACCAACGTTGGAAATTTAGCCCTGCTGAAGAAGCGATTAAACCTAGACCCGCATAAACCAATGCCATACTACATACAAAGGTAAGCGCAATCGTCCACGCTTTTAAACCTTTATGCTCTCGAATAATTAATGAAGTTAAAATCGGCAGCATGGGTAAAGAGCATGGCGTGAATGCGAGCAGCATGCCTAAACCTAAAAATAATAAAACACCATACCAAAGCGAGTGTTCAATGAGTTTCGCCGACCAGATCTGATCTTCTGCAATTTGAGGAGTAGTCGTGTCTGTTTTACTTTCTGAACTTGTTTGATTGGTTAAAGTTTCTTGAGGCGCTGCTTGTGTATTTGCCAAATCTAATAAGCGTTTCGATGCGGTGCCTGCTTGGTTTTGCACACCCACCAAACCATCTGCATCAGTTTGAAACTCAATGGTTTGTGGCGGATAACAAATACGGTCTTTGGCACAGCCCTGCCAAGTTACAGTGTAGTGCTCTGAAGGCTTGGTTTTAATCTGGAAATTGACTTGATGATAATAAACCTGACTTTGCCCGTAGTTTTCATCATATTGAGAAACGGCTTTAGGTAAATTTAAAGCTAAAGGTTGAGTACCCTGTTGTACGGTAAATTTATGCTGATACAAATAATAATTCGGCTGAATCTGCCACGATAATTTCGCAGTATGCGATTGTGGCGACTCAACCGAAAATGAAAAAGCCTGTTCTGGTGAAAGTAGTTTATCTTCTGCAAAAACAAACTGGCTCAATACAAAACTAGCGGCTGCTAGAAAATAAATAATTCCCTGAGAAATAAGCTTTTTCATTAACATCAATCAAGTTGGTTTTATCAGAATAAGAATGCCATACCCAAGCCACCATGGTAGCCTTTATCTTGACCCTCTAAATCGACACCGACACTTGCATCAAGTTGAGTACGTTTATTAACTGCATACACTAAGCCTGTACCTAAACCATATTGGTAGTCTTGGCTTTCAGCTTTACGGTAAACAAATTCAGAATAACCAGAAAGTTTGCCAGCAATTTTATAATTAATTGTTGGAATGGCAGTTACAGCCCAGTTGCTGTTTTGCACTTCGTAACGCATCGTAATTGCAGTATTGATCAAATCATCATACTGGTACGCTACTGCTGAGCTCAGGCTATAAATGTCGTCATGTGCGGTAAACTCATCATTACCCGTTGCAATGAGCGCTTGAGCCAACACAGCCATTGTTAAATTTTCATCATTTAAATCAATCGCTTTTTTTAAGCCGATGCTTACATCACCTAAACCAGAAGTATCTGTTTTTTTACCAGCACGTTTAGTTTGAGTCCAACCCGGACCTTGCCAACCTAATTGTAATTCTAAGTCTTTAGCCAAACCTGTACGGAATAACATATCGCCATGTACAGTTACGGTTTTTTCTTTCACGCCATCAACAGTTGATTCTGTATAAGTTGCACTTGGTAAACCTTGTTCCCAAGCTAACTGCCCCACTGGAGTGATACCTGTTCCAAAGCCTGAACCTGGACGGTCAAACGAGAACTCTGCGGCAAAAGTACTTCCTGCAGCAACAGTGGTCAGAGCAAAAGTTAAAATTTGAAATGTTCTCATTCTATATTCCAATCAAGTAGTTAGTTCTTTTGACATTTTTGCTCCATGATGGCGCAATAACTCTAGTGTTTCACGCTCTTCTTGAAGCGCTTCTGACCAATCTATTTCATCAAAATCACAATCAAAGAACAACTGACTGATTGAAGATAAAATGGTGAGTCCTTCTTCATCACGTGTGTTTGGATCAACTTTTTCATCAAGTAAACGTTGAACCGCTGGTGCACATGCCGAACTTGCTGCATCCCATAGGGGGCCATAAAATTCTTCTGCATCCCAAAGATGAACATTTGCCTTAGCCTGAATTAAGGCTTCAAGGATATCGAGATAAACTTGTAATGATTGTTGCTTTTCTTCTTTTGATAAGGGAGTACCAGCTTCATAAGCTTCTGAGACGTCTTCCCACCATTTAAAAATTCCATCACAAATAATTGATACGGGTGGCCCTTGTTCCGGATCAATGAAATTCGGATCAAGCCCCTCAGCAAGTAATTTTTGTACTTGCGTAAGTTCTAATTCTTCTATGGCTTTAATTAAAGCCTGCTGCTGGGTGGTTAACATGACCATCTCTCAAAAATATATTAGCGCTATTATGCCTAATCTCTGATGAAGATTTTAGAGGTCAATGCTATTGCATTGCAAACCAAAAGTTGTGAAGAGTTTTTATCCATCTTTTTATGCTCCATAAAAAAAAGCCCCGAAGGGCTTTTTAGCATTTTTTAAGCTTCATCATCAATGAGTTCTGGTTGACCACCTCTCGGGTGCTCTTTTTTCTCAAAGGTATGTTCAAGACTACGTTTTAATTTTTCAATCGCGCCATGAATTGAGGCATCAATATTTCCTGCTTTATGGTGCACTGCAACTGGTTTCAAGCCAGCAGGACGTGCTTCGATCATACAGTGGATATCTTTATCGCCACCTTTGTCCCCATTTTCATCACTAAAATGAACCGAGAAATGTGTAATACGTTCGCTATGACGTTGGAATTCTTGAGTAAGTTCTGCACGTACATAAGTAATTAAACGTTCACTATTATGGATGTTTTTATCTGTGCGGATTTCAATATTCATAAATACCATCCTCTCTTTCTTACTGTGGATCTTTTCTATGCAAAACTTTTTTATGTTGGCATGTTTTAAGCATGCATGAACTGACTTCAATTGTACATTTTGATGGTGTAATGGTTTGTTATCTCCTGACTTAAACGTACTGCTTTTAATTTATTTTGAAGATCTTCATACCTTCAATATCAGTCCATCTATAAAAATATGCAAGCTGATTTTTTAAATTTTTATGAAAAATTGAACAAAAGGAGAGCAATTGTGACCGAATCTTATCTATCTGGAGCAGAACTTATTGAGCAGATTCAAAAGTCTCCTTATTCACGTGATTTAATCGGTTATCACGGTCAGCCTCCACAGGTGAAATGGCCTAACAATGCTAAGGTTGCCGTGCAATTTGTCCTGAATTATGAAGAAGGTGGCGAAAAGCATATTGAGCATGGCGATGGGGGTTCGGAGCAGTTTTTATCAGAAATTATTGGAGCTGCAAGCTATCCAGCCAAGCATATGTCGATGGACTCTATGTACGAATATGGTTCACGTGCTGGTTTTTGGCGCATCCATAGTGAGTTCCAACGGCGCAAGCTCCCAATGACTATTTTCGGCGTTGCCATGGCACTGGCTCGTAACCCATATATTGTCGAAGCGATTAAAGAAGCTGATTATGATGTGGTGTCTCATGGTTACCGCTGGCTTCACTATCAAGACACCGACATTGAAGTCGAAAAACAGCACATGGAACAAGCCTTATCAGTTTTAGAAAACTTGTTTGAAAATAAAACTATAGGCTGGTACACCGGACGAGATAGTCCCAATACCCGTCAGTTACTCGCAGAGTTCCCACAAATACAATATGACTCAGATTATTATGGCGATGACCTGCCTTTTTGGACAACACTGACCAATACCGCTGGTGCATCACGTCCTCACTTAATTATTCCTTATACTTTGGAATGCAATGATATGAAGTTCTGTTCACCGGGTGGGTTTAATAGTTCAGAACAGTTTTTTCAATATTTAAAAGATAGTTTTGATGTGTTGTATGCAGAAGGTGAAACTGCACCAAAAATGATGTCGATTGGAATGCACTGCCGTATTTTAGGGCGTCCAAGTCGTTTTAAAGCCTTACAAAGATTCCTCGACTATATTGAAATGCATGATCGGGTCTGGGTATGTCGTCGTCAGGATATTGCAGAACATTGGTATAAAAATCACATAACTCAATAATTGATTTTTAATTTTCTAAATTCTTAAGCAAATCTCAAATCACTCTTGGCACTGTTATTGCTAAAACTCTATATCGACAACAATGAGTTTAGGAATAACAGTGTTTTTAGCCGAGTTTAATCAAGCCCCACCCGACCAACTCAAGACTCTGTTAAACAACTGCGTCCATATTCCTGCTTGGGCCGAAAAAATTATTTCAGAACGGCCCTACTCATCAACATCGGTTCTTTTAGGGCATGCAGAACAATTAAGCCACACGTGGTCATGGCAAGAAATACAAACAGCTTTAGCTACCCATCCAAAAATTGGGGAACGACAGGCAAAAAAACAGCTTAATGCAAAAGAACAAAATTTTTCAGCTCAAGAGCAAGCTGGCATTTCCTTAGATGAACAAACACAACAAGCTCTGTTACAAGGCAATCTCGATTATGAACAGAAGTTTGGCTTTATTTTTTTAATTAAAGCCGCAGGCCTTAGTAGCGATGAGATTTTAAAAAAACTTAATCAACGTCTTCAAAACAACTTAGCTATAGAAAAAGTCATTGTACATGAGCAACTCGCAGCAATTGCTCTATTACGTCTATCTCAGGAAATACAAGCATGATCAGCACTCATATTTTAGATACAAATTTAGGTCAACCCGCTGCAGAAGTCGAAGTGAAGTTATTTCATGCAGCAACCCATGAACTGATTGCGACCGCAACCACCAACCTAGATGGGCGAGTGAGTGATTTTGGAATAAAAAACTTAGGTGAAGGTGCTTATCAACTTGAATTTGAAATTGCGCCTTATTTTTCATCGCAGCAGGTCAAAACTTTTTTCCCACGTGTTTGTATTCAATTTTTTATAGAAGACATCAATCAGCATTACCACATTCCATTACTCATTAGTCCGTTTGCTTACTCCACTTATCGCGGTAGCTAACTGAAATACAATAGGAGAAAAATATGAATCATCGACAAAAGAATGCGATTTCTCCAGAGCATGAATATTTAGGAATCTCGAAAAGTTTTGCTTACGGTTTGCAGCATGTGCTGACCATGTATGGTGGCATTGTGGCTCCGCCCCTCATTATCGGAACGGCGGCTGGTTTAAGCTCGGCACAAGTGGGAATGCTCATTGCAGCAGCCTTATTTGTAGGTGGATTAGCAACACTCATACAGACCATCGGAACCAAATATCTAGGTGCAAAATTACCTCTGGTACAGGGTGTGTCTTTTGCGGGTGTGGCAACTATGGTGGCCATTATCACCACGGGCGGTGGTTTGCCTGCTGTCTATGGCGCGGTGATTGTAGCTTCTCTAATTGGACTTTGCCTTGCACCCTACTTTTCAAAAATCATTCGTTTTTTCCCACCTGTTGTGACGGGATGCGTTATCACAACTATTGGGCTATCGTTGTTACCCGTTGCAATTCGCTGGATGATGGGTGGCAACGATAAAGCACCGAACTGGGGAAGCGTCGAGAATATCTCTTTAGCTTTGCTGACTTTAGGCATTGTGATTGTTTTAAACATGCTGCCACAAGCCAGTATTCGTCGTTTATCCATATTATTAGCGATCGTGGCTGGTACCATACTGGCCTACTTCATGGGCTTTGGTGACTTCAGTCAGGTCAGCTCAGGTGCATGGCTGCAATTTCCACATTTATTTGCATTTGGTTTACCTACATTTGAACTGAGTGCCATTTTATCAATGTTGATTGTGACCTTAGTAATTATGACGGAAACCACAGCTGACATTATTGCTGTCGGAGACATTGTAGGAACTGAAGTCGATTCAAAACGTATTGCCAATGGCGTTCGTGCAGATATGTTCTCAAGTGCTATGGCACCGATCTTTGGTTCATTCATGCAAAGTGCTTTTGCACAAAATGTAGGGCTGGTAGCAATTACAGGTATCAAAAGCCGATTTGTTGTAGCAGCAGGTGGTGTCATTCTGATTATTTTAGGTCTACTACCTGTTATGGGTCGCCTTATTGCCGCAATTCCTATGCCTGTACTTGGTGGTGCAGGTTTGGTCTTGTTTGGGTCGGTTGCGGCGAGCGGAATCCGCACTTTGGCAAAAATTAATTATAACGATCAGAAAAATTTAATTATTGTCGCGACTGCTTTATCGGCAGGAATGATCCCAATTATTAACCATGAGTTTTATGCACATTTTCCAGTTTGGGTACAAACTTTGTTCCATTCAGGTATTAGTTCAACTTGTATTTTTGCTATCTTATTGAATTTATTATTTAATCATTTGCCTTCATTTCGTAGCTCATCTACCCCGCATTTAAGCCAAACCATAAACACTAGAAATACACATTAATAAATTAGTTTTTAGCGCCCCACTTCGGTGGGACTTTTTTTAACCGTTGATCAAATTTGGCTTCATTTTTGCTTAAGACCCTGTATCCTTAGCGTGCTTTATTTGGGGGGAGATCATTTAAATGCAATTAAAGCAACTTGCGGCTACTTGTGCCTTGTTATCTGCAACTGCCATGGTTCAGGCAAAACCAATTTGGCAAGATTTTAGCGTGACTGGTCTTTATGGTGAAAACTATGAAGTTGTAGACGCAAAAGAAACCACCATCACTTTGGAATATGCAGCAAAAGTTAAATATGCTGATGTGTTTTTCTTTATGGACCGCATGCGCGGTGAAGATGATCACAAAAGTACATATTTTGAGTTATCACCACGTTTAAGTTTGGGCGAAGTATCTGGCAAAAAATTGGCGTATGGTCCAATTAAAGATGTGCTCATTAGTACCACTTGGGAAAGTAACAGCGAAAATGGCAATAACTTCGATAACTTCTTATATGGTTTTGCTGTTGATTTAGATATTCCATATTTTAAATATGCGAATTTAAACTTCTACCGTGCAAACAATGAGAAAACTGACGATGATTATCAAATGACGTTCGTTTATGGTATTCCATTTAATATTGCATCTGAAGAATTCTTGGTTGATGGCTTCCTAGATTGGTCAACTGCTGAAGGTGACCATGCCAGCGAGTTAAACTGGACAACTCAATGGAAATGGAATGTAGGTAAACACATTTCTCCTGACACACGCCTATACCTCGGTATTGAGCACTCTGTGTGGAATAATAAATTTGGTTTACAAGGCCGAGACGAAAATAACGTCAGTGCTTTGGTTAAATACCACTTCTAAAATTTTTATTTAGAAGCATAAAACAGCAAGGAAAAACGCCTTGCTGTTTTTTTTTAGTCGAGTGGATTACCGACAATATTACTAATAATCCCCTGCATAATATGTCCACCTTGTTCACGGCGTAATTCTGCATACCACGCTTGGGTAACTGTTTCATCTTTCATATGGGTCACATCACAACGTTTGCGTGCACGAAGAACCAATTCATTGGCACGTTCATTACGTTTGTTTTGATAACGACGTAAAGCGTCCTCTAAACCCAAAGTATTTATTTGCAAAGAACGCGCTAAATAAATCGCATCTTCCATGGCTTGGCAGCCACCTTGTCCAATATCAGGTGTGGTGCTGTGTGCAGCATCGCCTAAGATCACCACGCGGCCTTTATAAAATTGGGCAAACGGTTCAATATCATGGATTTCTACCCGATTGGTCTTTTGTGGGTCTAAGCGTTCAATGAGTTGCTGTACAGGCTGACACCAATCAGCAAAATATTGTTTTAAAAGTTTTTTATATTCATCCCGATTATTTTCTAAGCCTGCTGGCAAAGGCACATCTAAAAAGAAGTAAAACTTACCATCTGCGACGGGCATCAGAGAGGCACGCTTACCTTCTCCGACATACGTCGTCCATTGCTGAGCTGGAGCCAACTCTTCAGAGATCTCAACCAAACCATTCCAGTTTACATAACCAGCATAACGGCGCTGTACTTGCTGACCCAACACATAGGCACGAGTCATTGAATGAGTACCATCCGCCCCAATCAGTAATTCAGCTTGTGTTGAACTGCCATCTGCAAAATGTACTTCGACATAATCAGTCTTGTCTTCAAGGCTGACCATTTTTTTACCGAGATAAATCTGGTCTCGGCCAAACTCATCCATCAGCATATTTTGTAAATCGGCACGTGCAACAGGATAAGGTCTTTGGCCTACTTCTTCGATTAATGGCAGTAAACTGAATTGTGTCATCACGTCGCCAGTTAAGCCATCAACATAGGCCAAGTCATCCATTTGTCCACCAAGTTTGGCGATTTTCTCGGTTAATCCCAGATAGTTCAGACATTTCACACCATTCGACCACAGCGAAATTGCCGCGCCCACCGGAAGAATCTTTTCAGTTTGCTCAAAAATACGAACTTGGTGACCAAATTTCTTTAATGCAATGCCTGTGGTTAGACCTCCCATTCCCGCACCAATAATCACCACATTCATAACACACTCCTATAGATATTCACCTATAGGGTGCTTATGCTAAAAACATGCCATCGTTCAAAATTTATTTAGCTTTTCCACAAATCTGGCATGCACCATGCTTATATATTTAAATGTAGAACTCGTCTCGGCACGCTCTGTGACAGCGCAGTTTTAAATGAAAAATCATGTTTTTAACAAGAAATACGGATACTCCACTATGGCAACATTGCATGCTCCAGCTTTTGAACTTCCTGAGATTTTGAATACCAAAACCAATTTGGCAGATGCCCGAATTGGTGCACAAGTCATTGAGTGTTCAGATGATTTCTTTGCAGAAGCAAAGCGTATGCTGCAATTTGAAGCACCTATTTTTGTTGAAGATAAATTTGATGATAACGGTAAATGGATGGATGGTTGGGAAACGCGTCGTAAGCGTCATGCGGGCTATGACTGGTGTATTGTGAAGCTCGGAGTGAGTGGAAAAATTACTGCACTTGATATCGACACCAGCTTTTTTACAGGAAATTATCCTGCATCTGCCTCATTAGAAGCGTGTTATGCACCAAATGGTGACCTTACAGGAGCAAAATGGGAAAATGTTTTAAGTAATACTGAACTTGGCCCAAGTCAGCATCATATTTTTATGGTCAATAATGATGCACTTTTCACCCATATACGCCTCAATATTTTCCCAGATGGTGGTGTTGCCCGTTTGCGTGTTTATGGGGATGTTCATATTCAGGTGGCTGATAGTGAGCAAACGCTTGATTTATTGGCCCTAGAAAATGGTGGTCGCGTAATTGCCTATAGCGATGCGCATTTTGGACATCCACGTAATTTGATTAACCCCGGCCGTGGCGTCAACATGGGCGATGGCTGGGAAACTAAACGCCGCCGTGCACCGGGTTATGACTGGTGTATTCTTGCGTTGGGTAAAAGCGGAAAAATTGAAAAGCTTGAAATTGATACGGCGCACTTTAAAGGCAATTTCCCTGCCCAAGTATCCATACAAGCGGTTTACCTTGAAAATGCAACCGACGCTCAGTTAATTCCTCAAAGTATGTTTTGGTCTTACTTACTTGAAGCTCAACCAATGCAAATGGACCATATTCATGAATATGTGAATGAGATTTTACAGCATGAAAAGATCTCTCATATTCGCATTAATATGATTCCAGACGGTGGTATTAGCCGTGTTCGTTTATGGGGGAAAATTGCTAAATCATGATCATGAATACTGTTCAAATTCAGCCCTTGACCATTGAGAACTTTCAGCCCTTCGGAGAAGTCATTTGTTGTGATGGGCATGATTTTTTTCATATTAATGACGCCCACACTGAGCGCTACCATGCACTCGTTGAAACTGAAATTGAGGGCGAAGCAAAAGCAGGGATCAGTATTTTCCGTAATATTAAGGCCAGCGTATTACCTCTGGAAATTTCAATGCTAGAGCGTCATCCAAAGGGGTCTCAGGCATTTATTCCATTACAGCAACAAAAGTTTTTAATTATTGTAGCGCCCGCTTTGGATGAAAACACTCCTGATATTTCAAAGCTCTGTGCTTTCGTTTCAAATGGAAAGCAAAGTATTAATTATCGGGCAGGTACATGGCATCATCCTTTGCTTACCTTTGAAGCGCCGAGTGATTTTGCGGTAGTAGATCGAATTGGAAGTGGTGCAAATTGTGATGTTTTTCAATTTCCACTCGCTATAAAAATTACGACTTAAATTAAAATAGACAGATCTGTATATTTTAATTTAATGGCCGAAATACCAATAGCAGCAACTGTTGTAATGATTACCTAAAATTTAGGTTTATATAAAAAATCCCCGTCTATTGAGCGGGGATTTTTTTTACACCTTTTTAGACAGTGATATCAGCTAAGTTACCTTTCTGCTCAAGCCACTGCTTACGATCTGCCGATCGTTTTTTTGCAAGCAATTTATCGAGTAAACCTGCTGTTAGATGAACATCATCTAAATCAAGCTGTACCAAACGACGAGTGTTTGGATCCATCGTTGTTTCACGAAGCTGAATCGCGTTCATTTCACCCAATCCCTTGAATCGGGTAATTTGCGGATTACGATTGCCTTTAACATTTTTCAAAATGGCTTCAAGTTCATCATCATCAAGCGCGTAATAAACATCTTTACCAATGTCTATACGGAACAATGGTGGCATTGCTACAAATAGATGACCTTCTTCGACCAAAGCAGGAAAATGCTTAACAAATAAAGCGCAAAGCAAAGTCGCAATGTGTAAACCATCCGAGTCGGCATCGGCCAAAATACAGATTTTGCCATAACGCAGCTCTGATAAATCATCACTGCCCGGATCTACACCAATGGCAATCGCAATGTCATGAACTTCTTGAGAAGCAAGTACTTCATCTGAAGAAACTTCCCATGTATTTAAGATTTTTCCACGAATTGGCATGATGGCCTGAAAGTTTTTATCACGCGCCTGCTTGGCACTACCACCCGCAGAGTCGCCCTCGACAATGAATAACTCACTTTCTTCACGCGTTTGGCCGACACAGTCTGCCAACTTACCCGGTAAAGCTGGGCCAGAAACAATCTTTTTACGCTCAACCTTTTTCGCGGCTTTTAAACGACGGCCTGCTTTAGAAATCGCCATTTCCGCAAGTTGCATAGCAATTTCAGCATGCTGATTTAGCCAGAGTGCAAAGGCATCTTTAGCAATATTTAAAACAATATTTGATGCTTCACGACTTGAAAGACGCTCTTTGGTTTGACCAGAGAATTGTGGCTCTTGGAACTTGAGCGACAAGATGTAATTTACGCCATCCCAAACATCTTCTGCCGAAAGTTTAAGATTACGCGGTAACAAATTACGTAACTCACAGAATTCACGTAACGCCTCGGTCACCCCCGAACGTAAACCGTTTACATGCGTACCGCCTTGTGCGGTCGGAATCAAGTTGACGTAACTTTCTTGAACCTGCTCACCGCCTTCTACATTCCAGCAAATTGCAAACTCACAGGCTGCGCGGTCTGCCTGACCGCTGCTTACAAATGCAGGGTTTGGCAAAATTTCACGGTCCTGCAATTCATCCATCAAATAATCGACAAGGCCATTTTCAAATTGCCATTCGATTTTTTCATCATTAATTTGATCGATATAGATAATTTTTAAACCAGCCGCTAGAACAGCTTTGGCTTTTAAATTGTGTTTGAGTGCTTTTAACGCAAATTTTGGACTATCGAAATATTTAGCTTCTGGCCAAAAATGTACAGTTGTACCTGTCGCACGTTTCGGTGCTTTACCCTCAAGAACAGCTAAAGGTGCTACAGGTTCACCTTGTTCGAATGCCATTTGGTATAGGTTACCCTGACGTTGAACTTCGACCTCAACACGTGTTGATAAAGCGTTTACAACGGAAATCCCTACACCATGCAAACCACCTGAAAACTGATAATTATCGGTACTGAATTTACCACCGGCATGGAGCTTGGTCAGAATAATTTCGATACCACTTTGGCCATATTCAGGATGAATATCGACCGGCATACCACGGCCATTATCTTCAACCGACAACGAACCGTCTTTATAAACCGTGACACAGATTTTGTCGGCATGACCAGCTAATGCTTCATCGACAGCATTATCAATAACTTCTTGGGCTAAATGGTTAGGTCGAGTCGTATCGGTATACATCCCCGGACGACGGCGTACAGGGTCTAAACCAGAAAGAACTTCAAGCGATTGAGCCGTATATTGTGTCACGTTGTACGTTTTCCTTATTTGATGGTGTGCGCAAAGAATTCGATCACTAACGGTAATTTTTCTTCAAAATCTTCCATAGCATGATTGCCATGAGCATCCGTCAAAATCAATGAGGATGGCGTTGCAGCACTATAATAGCGTTGTGCTTGACGATAATCCAAAATTTCGTCGCCTTGTTGCAATAAGACGAGTATTTTGTCGGCATTTTCAGGTTGTTTCAGTTCCAGTTGTTCTAACTGTCGTAACTGAACATGATCAATTGACCATTGATCATTCACCTTATAAGGCATGCTTTCAACTTGGAAGAGCTCATCAAACAGCTTCCATGGTTGCATAGCAGGGTTAATCAGTACAGCCGGAACATTATATTTCGCGACAAAATATGTCGCAAAAAACCCGCCAAGGCTACTGCCGACTAAAGCCACATCTTGTAAAGACTCGATCAGCTCTGAAACTTGCGCTACAACCTGATCTGGAGATCTATTTAAATCTGGCAAATGCACATTTATGCCCAATTCGCTACAATATTGCTTAAGGCTCAGCCCTTTAATCGAAGAAGAGCTGCTATTAAAGCCATGGAGGTAGATAATATTCATATATTTCCCTCTTAAATTGAGAATAAACTCACATTTTTGTTCTCAGTTTGTATATAAAAACACTATTGTCAGACAAGAAAAACGATTCAACTTACCATTCATCAGTATTTTAAAAACATGTGTTATTTAAACTACTAAGATGGAAACGTTAGCTGCCGTTCATAAAAAGTACAGCTTAAAACGTCGGTTATAACGTAAATGGGGAAAAGATATGCCGAGCTTAACACCGTTACATGAAACTTATTGTAAATGGGATCGTACGCCACCGAGTCAGGCCGACGTACTGGAAGGTTTAGCTCAACTGTTCAGCACCAGCTTAAATGGTGTACATGAATTAATACAAGTCATTAATATTGAAGTGTTAAAAAATGCTTTTGGTATTAGTGCCCAAAATGCGAATAATTTTCAAAAACGCCCTTCTGTGCAAAAGGTATATCAGTTTTCTTATGGCGCATTACAAAAGTATGGACGTTATTTTTTAGCGCCCGGTTTACGTCGTATTATTGAAAAATTCCCGACCCTTCACGAGAAACCATTAACACCTACCCTTCATTTTTTGGTGGGCATTTTAAATGGTATTTTCGGAGACTATTTACTTAAACAACATAGTCCCCTTGCCTTACCCATGGTGCTATACGACCACTACGGTGCAATCCAGCAAGGTGAACTTGCAGGACGTATCGTAATTTTAGTTCATGGTTTGTGTATGAACCATCTGACTTGGTCAAATGCACACTATGGCGGCATTGGTGAGCGTCTGTTAGCACAGCGTGATCACAACACTATGCTGTATTTAAACTACAACACAGGTCGCCGCATTTCAGCCAATGGCCGCAGTTTCTCTAACTTGTTAGAAGATTTGGTACAACGTAATCCAAGAATTACCAGTATTGATATCATTGGTCATAGTATGGGTGGGCTGGTTTCCCGTAGTGCGCTGTTTTACGGCAAACAGAATATGTACCAATGGATTCATATGGTCGAGAACCTTGTCTGTATTGGTTCTCCACACCATGGTGCAGTACTTGAGCGCTTTGGCTTTGCTATACAAGATAAGCTCGGAGCTTTTCCATTTGTTGGATTACTGGGTCAGTTAGTTAATATCCGTAGTAATGGAATTTTAGACTTACGCCACGGCAGCGTTCGTGACGATGACTGGGAGTATATGGATGCCCGTATCGGCATGATGGATGATAATCGTGCTCCGGCTCCTCTACCTTCCCATATCAATACTTTTTTAGTGGCAGGAACACTCGAGTTTGAAAAGGTGCGTAATAAAGCGCTTACAGTGATTGGCGACTACTTAGTCAGTGTAAAAAGCGCGCTAGGCGAACATCCTAATCCACGTTTTCAACTTAAAGTTCCAGACTCACATAAAGCGGTGTTTTATGGCTTAAACCATTTTGAAATTCAGTATCACTCAAGTGTTGCCGAACAGATTACTCGCTGGTTATATCCTCATGTGAATGATTATGTGCAAGACGGTATTCAAACCCATATTATTGATATGCCGAACTATACGCTCGAAGATTTGGAAGGAATTGTAGAGACGTAAATAGAGCCCAACTTTTGTTGGGCTTTTTCTAAATTGTATATTTTACAATCATTTAAATCTGTCATAAGTTTTATATTTAGAAATATTCTTAATCGATGTTTCCTTAAGTAAATATCCATTTAAGACAGATATAATATTTATATCTTCCCCTATTTTACCGCAAGACAAATTTACGTCGACAGAGTCCTCTATTTTGAATCCTTCTTTAATTTTTTTTTGATCTAATGCTCTTGAGTAAGCAAATGAATTATTAGGGTTATAAATCATAATAAGATCAGTTTTATTATTTTTCATATCAGCCCAATAGATATAATAGTCTTTAGTTTTATACTGGACATGGCTACAAGATCCAGTAGAAACCCAATTTTTATCTTTTAGATTAAATCCTATTTGTTTTACTAATTTTTTATTTTCTAGCCTAAAACTATCATCCCAGACATCAGAACATTTGACATCTGGCAGCACACTCACTTGTACTGCTGGTTTACTCCAATACGTCATACATTCTTTCACACTTTCTGCATATAAATTTATGCTATTTAATAAAAGATATATCACTACTGCTATCTTTAATAATTTCATTATTAACTTAGACCTTTATTCTAAAATTTTCAAAAAATTTACTGCTATCTTACATTTAAGCTTATCTTATATTTTAAAAATCAAATAATATTTTTGGATAGCATTCAAATTAGCTAAAACATTTTAAATCCCCACAATCAATCATTTTATTATTCACAAGCTTTCTTGATTATTTTATTAAAGTATAAACTATCACCATTTTTATCAACATCTGCCAACATTGCTACTAAATGTAGCTGTCCTTGATCATCAAAATATGATTTTTCTTGAAATGAGTTATATATAGCAACATCGATCGGAACATTATTGAATTCTTTATTTTTCAAATCAACGATCATCTTTTTATTTTTATTAAACAATTTTCTAGAGTAAATAAGATTCCGTTTAGAGTCACTTTCAACTAGGCAATTATTATTTTTATCTAAAGTAATAAACTCTTTAGTCTGATCTTCCTCTGTTTTACTTATAAAAAAGTGATATTGACATGGTGAGCCACAACTACCATAAGCATGAAAAATATTTTCATTTACTTTATCAACCTCAGGGTATCTCATGTCTCTTAAAATAAAATTAGTTTTATTATCAGCATTTTTTACGACATCACAATATTCTTGATCATGCCCTTTACATTTCAATTCAACATTAAATGTATCTTTTGCATAGATGGTCGAACCAATAATAAATCCAAAAAATGTAAGAGCCAATATAGTTAGCTTCTTAGTATTAAAAAGGTAAAATTTTATAATTTTATTTTTTAAATCTTTAAGCATGTTTATGTTTTTCTCTACAACCATGAACACTAATCTCTTAATTATCAAAAGACTCAATTTTTCATCCAGAAATTAATTCTAATACTAATTTTTAACACTTACACTAGACCTAAAAGAAAATTAGTATTTCTATCAATTAAAGGCACTAAATAAATTATTTCTTATCACCACCACAAGGATTTTTTATTTTCTTTTTAACCAATATTTCCCCATAATCATTTGCAATTAAATTTAAACTACCATCAGGTGAGAAAAAACTCCCCTCCTTAAAATAACTATAATAATCAAATCTTTGTAACAATCCATTAAATTCTTTGGTTTTTAAATCGACAATTTTTCTAGGCTTATTTGTAAACAATTTTCTAGCATAAATGACTTTTTTCTGACTATCACTTTCAATTAAACAATTATTTTTATTATCAATAGTAATAAATTCGTCTGTGGAATCCTCTTTATTTTGACTATAGAAAAGCGTAACTAAACATGGAGACCCACAAGATGTTTTCACTTTATATAAGTTTTTATTTATTTTTGAAATATTTAAAAGTTTGACATCTTTTATAACTATTTCATTCTTACTATTTATAGTTC